>DASSOM010000284.1:0-28896 GCA_035700625.1 Vicinamibacterales bacterium | reverse complement strand
TGACCTGCGGTCCACCAGTCAAGACGGACCGCAGGCCGCAACTGTGACACGCGGACGTGTTACGCCGCCGCGACAGGCGGCGTGACGAGCGGCCGCACTTCGACCGTGCCCATCCGGGCGGACGGAATCCGCGCGGCGATCGCAATCGCGGCGTCCAGATCCGCCGCCTCCACGAGGAAGTAGCCGCCCAGTTGCTCGCGCGTTTCCGCGAACGGCCCGTCGGTCACGAGGCGCTTGCCGTCGCGCACGCGTACGGTGGTCGCCATCGAGGTCGGGTGCAGCTGAGACCCACCCACGAACTGCCCCGTGGCGTTCAGCTCGTCGCGCAGCCGGCGGTATTCCATCATGATCGACTGCTGCTTTTCCGGGCCGAGGCCCTCCCACTCCGCTTCCTGGTCGTAGATCAACAACAGGTATTTCATTCGAGACCTCCGGAGGTGAGACGAACGAGCACCGGCCCGATCGACACGCCCCGCGAAAAATCTTTACGATGGCAGCGTGGAAGCGGCAGCGGCCGTCCTCGCGGACCTCTACCGGTCGGACTGGGGCCGAATCGTGGCGACCCTGATCAGCCTGCTCGGCGACTTCGATCTCGCGGAAGAGGCCGCGCAGGACGCGTTTGCGGCCGCGGCGGACCACTGGCCGCGCGACGGCGTCCCGGAATTCCCGCGGGCCTGGATCGTCCAGGCGGCACGCCACAAGGCCATCGATCGGATCCGCCGGTCGCGCCGCTTCCAGGAACTCGCGGGCGAGTACGCCGCGCTGCAGTCGACGCTCTCCGAGTCGTCGGACGAGCGGACCGAAATCGGCGACGACCGGCTGCGTCTCATCTTCACCTGCTGTCACCCGGCGCTCGCGCTCGACGCGCAGGTCGCGCTGACGCTGCGCACCCTCTGTGGTCTGGATACGGATGCGATCGCGCGCGCGTTCCTCGTGCCGTCCGCGACGATGGCGCAGCGGCTCGTGCGAGCCAAGCGCAAAATTCGCGACGCGAAGATTCCTTACGTGGAGCCGGATGCGGCCGATCTGCCGCAGCGGCTCGACGCCGTGCTGACCGTCATCTATCTCGTGTTCACGGAAGGGTACGCGGCGACGAGCGCCGACCCGGCGGTCCGCGCCGGTCTTTGTGCCGAGGCGATTCGACTGGCGCGCGTCCTCCGTCAGCTGATGCAGCCGCCGCCGCCGGAAGCGACGGGACTGCTCGCGCTCATGCTGCTGCACGACTCGCGCCGCGCGACGCGATTCGACGCGGCGGGCGAGATCGTCCTGCTCGAAGATCAGGATCGCGCCTGCTGGGACCGCGCGCAGATCGACGAGGCGCTGCCGCTCGTCGATGCCGCTCTGCGCGGCGGTCCGGGTCCGTTCGCGCTGCAGGCCGCGATTGCGGCACTGCACGGCCAGGCGGCGCGCGCCGCCGACACCGACTGGCGGCAGATCGTCCGCCTGTACGACGTTCTCCTGGAGATCCAGCCGTCCCCGGTCGTCGCCCTCAACCGCGCCGTCGCGATCGGGATGGTGGACGGACCGGGGCCGGCGCTCCAGATCGTCGACCGCCTCGCGCCGGCGCTGGACCGCTATCACCTGCTGCACGCCGTGCGAGGGGATCTGCAGCGCCGGCTCGATTCACGCCGCGAGGCCGCCGCGAGCTACGCGCGCGCGCTGGCCCTCGCGGACAGCGAAGCAGAGCGCCGCTTTCTTCGCAGACGGGCCGCCGAATGCGATTCGGAGGGACCTACGCCGACAGCTCGGTGATGAGGCGATCGAGCAGCTGATAGCTCTGCTCCATGCCGCTCGTCATCCCCGTGGCAACCGCGGCGTCGCGCGCTTCCTTCGATCCGAAGTCGATCGTCGTCTCCATCGTCGTGACGCCGGCATCTTCCGTGAACGTCGTCGTGACGATGGCGTCCTGACCGGGATAGCCGCCGCCGACCGTGCCCGGCTCGTACGCTTCGGTGTGCACGATCCGGGACGGTGGCTGGACCTCCCGGAAGGCCCCGGAGAAGCCGAACTCGCTGCCGTCCGTGTCGTTGCGCCAGGACCAGCGGTAGCGCCCGCCGACGCGCACGTCCATGTCGCAGGCGGGCATCGACCATCCGGGCGGGCCCAGCATCCAGCGCCGCACGAGCGCCGGTTCCGTAAACGCCCTGTAGACGAGCGCCCGCGGCGCCCTGAAGGACCGGACCACTTTCACTTCACGCTCGCTCGGCTGCGTGACCTGCGCCTTGTCGATGGTCATCGGCATGTTCATCTCGCTTTCTGTCGTGCTCCGCGTGCCCGCGATCGTTTCGTCGTCCGCCGTGCACGCGTCGATGTGGACGATGGGTGCTGAAGTTCGTCGAGCAGGCGATCGAGGCGCTGGAAGTTCGCCTCCCACACGGCGCGATATTGCTCAAGCCAGGCGCTGGCCTCGGCGAGCCGCTTTCCCTCGATCCGCCGCGGCCGCCGCTGCGCGTCCTGTCCGGCACTGATCAGCCCCGCGCGCTCCAGGATCTTCAGGTGCTTGGAGATCGCGGGCTGGCTCATCGTGAACGGCGCCGCGAGTTCGCCGACGGACGCGTCCCCGCGCGCGAGCCGCGCAAGGATGGCGCGCCGGGTGGGATCGGCCAGCGCGAGGAACGTGGCGTCGAGCTGGTGGGAAGTGGCGTCCATTGCCTGTCGGTTAAATAACCCTCTGGTTATGTAACACGCACGCCGGCGGCTGTCAAGCCCCAGACGAGCAACGCCGCGCCAACGACCTTGGCGATCGGCAGGCGGGCCGGCGCGAGCCGTTCCACCGTGATCGCCGCGGTCACGATCGCCATGGCTTGCGGATCCATCAGGCCGGCGGCCAGCAGCACCGCCATCGGGCCGGCGGAGGCGCAGGTGCAGTGACCGCCGAGCCGGAGACCGTGACGCCAGGCCGCGGCGATCCCTGGCGCGACCACGGCCGGCGTGTCGCGGCAGCACGCCAGGTGATGCGCCTTCCACGGCGTGAATTGCACCGCGCCGGCGAGCACCGCGACGATGCCCACCGCGAGCGGCGCGAGGGCGGGAATCATCGTCTCGCGCTGCAGCGACGTCACCGCGAACGCGATGACACCTGCCGCCGTCCACACGGCGAAGTAGCCGGCGCTGACGACGAGGGTCAGAGGCGCGAGATGTCTGCTGCCTCCGCTTCGTCGAACAGCGTCGTGGTAGTGCCGCAGCATGGGCACGAGCGACGGCAGCATCATGCCGGCCATCATCAGCGTCCACATGCCGATGAACGACGCGGCGGCGAGCCAGGCGCCGCCCGCCATTCCCGGCATCGACGCGCAGTCCATCGGCATCGCGCGCATGATGGTCACCGCTGGCCGTACTCGTCGTGGCGCCGCCACCAGGCGCCGGTTTCGTTGCGTCCCTTGGGCGCACGATCGAGCCACTGATACATGCCCCACAGTCCGTCGAGGCCGCGGGCATACGTGGAGTACGTGTGGTAAACGGCCCCGTCCTCGAGGACGAACGCGCTGAGACCGGGCCGCTCGCGCAGGAAGGTGGCCGCGTCGGTGCCGCTGGCCGCCGCGAAGGCCGTGGCTCCCGGACCTGCCCCGGTGAACTCCGGTTCGCGCCGATAGTTGTAATCAATCCCGGCGCGCTGCTGCTCCGGCGTGAACCCGACGGAGTAGTCGAAGTTGAAATCGCTGCCGAACGAGGACGCCCAGGGGAACGTCCAGCCCAACCGCTTCTTGTACGCCTGCAGTTTCGCGAGCGGCGCGCGCGAGACCGCCGTCAGCATGACGTCGTGATTCGCGAGATGGACGGCCACGCCATTGAAGCCGTCCGCGATCGACGAGCAGGATGGGCAGCCGGCCTTGAAGTCGGGCCCGAACATGAAGTGGTACACGAGCAGCTGCGAGCGGCCGCGGAAAAGCTCCGCGAGCGACGCGCTGCCGGCGTCCGTGTCGAATGTGTATTCCTTCTCCACCGGCACCCAGGGCAATCCCTGGCGCCGCTGCGCCAGCTCATCGCTGCGGTGCGTCAACTCCTTCTCCGCCTCGAGCAGTTCCAGTCGTGCGGTCAGCCACTCATCACGCGTTCCGATTTTGTGCGTCGTCATTCGTCCGCTCCTTGGTCCAGTGTTCGTGTCAGTGTGGTTGTGGGCCACGAGATAGACTTACCGCCGGGCGCGCGGACGATGAGAGTGACAAGTGTGGCGGGATTTGCGTGGACTCCTTAATCACTGCGGCCGGCCGTGCCCTCGCTGCCGGTGATCCGCTCGGCGCCCTGAAGCGCGTCGCGCTGCGGGACGATCCGCCGGCGCTCGCGCTTCGCGGTATCGCCATGGCGCAGCTCGGTGATTTCGAGCGGGCGAAAGCGCTCGTGCGTCGAGCCGCGCGCGCGTTCGGTTCGCGTGAGCCCGTCGCGCGCGCCAGGTGCATCGTCGCCGACGCGGAGATCGCGCTGGCATCGCGCGACCTGACCTGGCCCGCGAAGACGCTGGAGGCGGCGCGGACGACGCTCGAATCCCGCGGCGATTGGCTGAACGCCGCGCACGCCGCCTATCTGCAAATCCGGCGTCTGTTGTTGATCGGGCGTCTCGACGACGCGGAGCGCAGCCTCGCGCGGCTCGACCCGGCCGGCTGGCCGCCGGCACTGACGGCCGTCCACGAGCTGCTGGCCGCCGGCATCGCGATGCGGCGGCTGAAGACGGGGGCGGCGCGTCAGGCGCTCGCGCGCGCCGCACGTGCCGCGCGTGAGGCCGGCATCCCGGCGCTGAGCGCCGAGGTCGAGCGCGCGGCCCTCGTCCTCGACACGCCGGCGGCACGTCTGCAGGCGCGCGGCACTGAACGGTCGCTCCTGCTCGAGGACGTTGAAGCGCTGATGCGTTCGAAGGCGCTCATCGTCGACGCGTGTCGCCTCGTCGTACGCGATGCGCGCACGGTGATCTCGCTCGCCAGGCGTCCGGTACTGTTTGCGATCGCGCGCGCGCTGGCCGAGGTGTGGCCCGGCGACGCGTCCCGGGAGACGCTCGTTGCGCGCGGGTTCGGCGCACGACATGCAGACGAGTCGCATCGCGCGCGCCTGCGCGTGGAAATCGGGCGTCTCCGGCGGGTGCTGCGCGCGCTCGCCGATGTGCGGGCGACGAAGAACGGCTTCGCGCTCACGCCGCGGCGCGCCCGCGACGTCCTCGTGCTGGCCCGGCCCCTGGAAGATGAGCACGGCGCGGTCCTGGCGTTTCTGGCCGACGGCGAATCGTGGTCGAGTTCCGCCCTCGCGCTCGCGCTCGGCACGAGCCAGCGCACCGTGCAGCGCGCGCTCGACTCGCTCGCGGCCGCCGGCCGGGTGCAGTGGTTCGGGCGTGGACGCGCCCGCCGCTGGATGACCCCGCCCGTTCCGGGATTCACGACAATGTTGTTACTCCCGGCTGCACTGCCGGACGCCTAGGATCGAGGCATGCGTCGAAAGGCTGACATCATCCGTGAAGATGGACCGTTCCCCGGGATCGACCGGGTGAACGGCGTGTCGTACGACGGCCGGCAGGTCTGGATCGCGACCGGCGGCTCGCTCAACGCCATCGATCCCGACAGCGGCGCGATGCTGCGCGCGATCGACGTGGCCGCGCACGCCGGCACGGCGTACGACGGCCGGCATCTGTATCAGCTTGCCGAAGACCGCATCCAGAAGATCGATCCGGAAATCGGCCGCGTGGTCGCGACGATCCCCGCGCCAGGCGGAGGCGGCGACTCGGGGCTCGCGTGGGCGGAAGGGACGCTCTGGGTCGGCGAATATCGCCAGCGACGGATCCATCAGATCGATCCCGACACGGGCGCGATCCTTCGCACGATCGAGTCGAACCGATTCGTCACCGGCGTCACCTGGGTCGACGGCGAACTGTGGCACGGCACGTGGGAAGGTGACGAGAGCGAGCTGCGGCGCATCGATGTCCGCACCGGCGACGTGCTCGACACGCTGGAGCTGCCGTCCGGCATCGGCGTGTCAGGCCTCGACTCGGACGGCGACCGATTCTTCTGCGGCGGCGGCGGGTCCGGCAAGCTGCGGACGGTGCGGCGGCCGAAGCGGCGCGCTTGAGCGCGCCGCGCATGCGGCTACCTTCCCCCGGCGAGCGAGTGCTACGCTGCGGCGATGAGCCCCGCTACCGCGCACGATCAACTCCTCGAGGCGCTCCTCGATTCGTGGGATCGGAACAACGCGATCCTCGTCAACCTGCTGCGCGCCGTGCCGGACGGCGGAATGTCCGCCAGAGCCGCTGTCGGCAGTCCGACCGTCGCGGAGCTGTTCGTCCACATTCACTACGTCCGGCTCGTGTTCGTCGAAGAGGATGCGCCCGAGTTCGCCAGGCCGGTGCCCGAGGGGGAGTGGAAGGCCGAACCCGATCGCGATCGCCTCGCGGCGATGCTGAACGAGAGCGCGACGGTCGTCCGCGATGCGGTGAAGGGCCGGCTGCAGGCCGGCCGCGGCATGGAGCTGCACTACGACCATCCCATCCTCATGCTCCAGCACATGATCTGGCACGAGGGGTATCACCACGGACAGATCAAGCTGGCGCTGAAGGCTGCCGGCCAGCCGCTGGACGATCGGGCGATCGGCCAGGTGACGTGGCGCGTGTGGATGGACAAGTCGTCCTGACGCGCCCGCCTACCGGTGCAGCGGTCCGCCGTGGACGAGGGTGTAGCGCGCGATCGGCCGCTCGTCGCCGCCGTCGTTCGCGGTGAGCTGCAGATCGAGTTCGACGGCGGGCAGCTCACGAATCCAGGCGGCCGGCGTGGCGAATATGAGTTCGTCGTGCGCGGCCGGGACGATCGCGCCGCTCGCCCGGTTCACCTCGGTGCCGGCCACGCGCTGCGACAGCGTGACCTCCCCGGCGTCGCCGAAGTCGCCGCGCAGCCGCAGCACCATCAGCTCGTCCCCTTCCCACACGGCGCAGGGGACCATCGCGCCGGGCGCCAGCGTGAAGGTCCGGACGCGCACGCCGTCGCGCGAGAGACGATTCAGGACGGCTTCGGTCACGAACCCGCCGATCCCAGCCGATCGTGCCGCCGCGCCAATCGCGCGCAGCATCGCGTCGAACTCCGCCGCGCGCGCGCCGCATGCCGCGCACGTGAAGAGGTGCTCTTCGATCACGGCCGCATCGGCGTCGGTCAGTTCGCCGGCGGCGTAGTCGGTCAGATCGGCGAGCGTGATGCGATCGCACGCGGTGTCAATCATGACCGCTCCTCACGTTCACCGACGGCCCCCAAGTCTGTGTTCTTCTGTGTTTTTCTGTGTTTTTCTGTGGCTGTCAGCACGCAGGCGCGCAGGCGCGCGATCGCCCGATGCCGGATGACGCGAATCGCACCGGGCGACACGCCGAGATCGTCCGCGATGCCGGGCGCGTCACGTTCGGCGTAGAACGTGAGCAGGAGGACGAGCCGCTCCCGTTCGGGCAACGTGTTCAGACACGCGGCCACGCGCGGCGCATCGATGGCCGACATGGAGGACGGCGCCGTTTCACCCGCCGCATCCATGAAACGCGCTGTCAGCGCTTCGCGCCGCCGTTCGATCCGACGCTCGCCGTGAGCCATCATCCGGCTGGTTCCCAGGATGAACGAACCAATCTCCTCCGGCCGGCGCACGTCGCCGGCATGCAGCCGCTCGATCGTGCGGAGCAGGACGTTCTGCGCGAGGTCGTCGGCCGCCGCGTCGCTCCGCAGGTGACGCCGGCCGTAGAGCCGGACGCGCGGCGCGAAGCGGCGGTACAGCTCCCCCTCCTCCGCATCCGTCGTTCCCGGCGGGCCGTCCGCGATCCGGCGCGCGAGCGCTTCGTCGCTGACCGCCTCGAGGGTCGCATGGGCGTCCGGCATCAGCCGGACGGTACTCAGAGCACCGGTTGTGCGTCAACAGGAACCGCGCCCAGCCGGCGCTGCAGCATGTCGGCGGACGCCCGAAGCGCCGCGCCGCCGTCACCGACGAAGGTCGACCCATGCATCGCGGCGAGGATGCGCGGCTGCAAATCCGCGAGCTCGTTCAGCCGGCGCCGCGTGGCTGGGGTTACCGGCAGATAGTCCATCAGGACGGGATGCTGCTGGTAGGCAGCCACCGCCGCATCCCACCGCCCGAGTATGTCTTCCGAGGTCACCGGTTCCACGTCTCCGACCTGATGAAACAGATCCGAGCAGAGGAGCACGCGGGACGATTCCTCGAACAGCACGCCGGCGTCCCAGCCGTGCGGCAGATGCGGCGTCGGCACGAACCGGTAGCGGTGCCGGCCGGTCTCGATCACCTCGTCCGGCGCGAGCGCCCTCGGCGGACGTGCGGCGAAGTCGTCGATATTGATCATCGCGCCGAGCTGGCCGCAGACCGCCTGCGCGCGCGGAGCGGCGGCGAGCCACTCGTTCAAGGCGCCGCACTCGTCCACTTCGAAGTGGCTCCAGCTGATCCAGCGGAGCGTGGAGAGGTCGATGACCTTCGCGACCGCGTCGCGCACTTCCGGGAACATGCGCCGCATCCCGGTATGGAACAGCAGCGGCTCGTCGTCTTTGATGACGAAATGATTGAACTGCAGGTCGAACTGGGGCACGTAGACCGATACGCGATACAAGTCGGGGGCGATCTCGTCGATCCGGGCCATCGGCTACCTCCTTGAGCGTTGACGCGTCCATTTCGGCGCGTTCTGAAGGGAAGTGCCGCGACCCGGCCGGGTGTTACAGGGGACGCCTACCCTTCGACGTCTGCGCTCGGACCGTAGATGCTCGGCACCTTCGACCCCATCGCACGCAGGTACGCCGCCAGCTGCCCGCGGTGATGGATGCTGTGGTTGTTGGCGAAGCCAATCCACGCGGCGCGCGAAAGATTCATCTTGCTGAAGAAGTCGATGTTCTCCGACATCCGGTCGGCGGGCATCGCCGCGAGCGCACGGAGCTTGCCGGGGAAGTTCTTCTTGTAGAACGCGACGACATCCTCAATCGTCGAAAAGCCCGCCTCCTGCGCCTTGAACTTCTCCGGGTCGAAGTCGAATTTGCCGGCGGTGATGCTCTCGATGAACCAGAGATCGGCCGTCGCGATGTGCGTCGCGAGCTGCCAGGCCGTGCGCGACTTCGCGTCCGGCTTGTAGTCGCGCTTCTCATCCTTTACCGCGGCGAGCACCGCACATGTCGCCGGGAACTCTCCCTCCCACAGCGTGGCGAGCATTTCGGCGGCAGCCTTGGCCTGATCTGGTGTCATGAACGACTCCTCCTGTGTGAATCCTCGATTGTAATCGGACGTCCGCGCGCTTTCGGCAACCGAGCCGCTAGCCGTTCAGCAGCTGCGCACGCTCGGCATCGTACCGTGCGCCGGCCGCTGCGCCTTTCGGCGACGCGCGGTCGATGCGCTCGAGTTCGTCGCGCGTGAGGCGCACTGCCGCGGCATGGACGTTCTCTTCCAGACGGGCGACGCTGCTCGTGCCGGGAATCGGCACGACATCGTCGCCGCGCGCGAGCAGCCACGCGAGCGCAAGCTGCGCGGGCGTGCAGCCCTTCTGCTCCGCGAGGCGGCGGACGTGATCGACCCGCGCGAGGTTCTTCGCGAAGTTCTCTCCCTGGAACCGCGGATTGCCGCGCCGCCAGTCGTCCGGCGCCAGATCGTCGATCGTGCGGAACCGTCCGGCGAGGAAGCCGCGCCCGAGCGGACTGTAGGCCACGAGGGCGACGCCGAGCTCCCGCAGCAGCGGCATCAGCGCCTCTTCCGGATCGCGGCTCCACAACGAGTACTCGACCTGCACGGCGGCGATCGGATGAACCGCGTGCGCGCGCCGGAGCGTTTCCGGGCTGACTTCCGAAAGTCCCAGGTATCGCACTTTTCCCTGGCCGACGAGCTCCGCCATCGCGCCAACCGTCTCCTCGATGGGCACGGTCCGATCGACGCGGTGCAGATAGTAGAGATCGATCGTGTCCACACCGAGCCGCTGCAGCGACGTGTCGCACGCGCGGTGCACGTAAGAGGCACGGCCGTCCACCGCCTCTCCGGAGCCCGTCTGCTCCGACACGAATCCGAACTTCGTCGCCAGAACCGCCTGCGAACGGCGGCCGCGCAGCGCCTTCCCGACCTGCACTTCGGAGTTGCCGTAGATGTCCGCGGTATCCAGCAGGGTGACGCCGAGATCCAGCGCGCGATGAATCAGCGCGACGGCGTCAGCATCCTGCCGCACGCTGCTGGTGTACACGTCAGCAATGCCGAGGCTCATGCACCCCAGACCGATGGCCGACACAGATAGTCCATTTCTGCCGAGCGTTCGTTGCTGCATGGCTGACCTCCAGTCCCAACCTTCACTTATCGCACGAACGCGCGTGGCATTTCTACGTAGGCGAGAAGCGGCGTCATCGGACGACGCGGAACTCGATGCGGGACGCGGCGGTTGGGGTGTGGTAGACGCGCTGTGTCGCCTTCACGAAATCGGTGGGCGTCGCCTCGCCGATGCGCACGAACGATTGCGGATTGACGTCGGTCAGGGGAAACCACGAGCTCTGAATCTGCACCATCACGCGATGGCCGCGCCGGAACGTGTGATTGACGTCCGGCATGTCGAAGCTCAGCGCGGTAATCTCGTTGGGGCGCAGCGGCGTCGGCACGGAAAGCGACTCGCGAAAGCGCGCGCGCATCGGCTCCCCGCGCACGAGCTGAGCGTATCCAGCCACGCCATCCGTTGGGACGTCGTCCGGGAGCGGATTCGCGCCGGCACGCGGTTCGCCCGGAAAGAGGTCGATCACCTTCACGTCGAAGTCGGCATCGGTCCCGCTGCTGGACACATGCAGATGCGGCGAGACCGGACCGGCGACGGTGAGATCCGCCGTCAGCGGATCGCTCACATACGTCAGCACGTCCGGCCTTGCGACCGCGAACGACTGATCGCCGTACATGTAGCTCTCGACGAGATCGGTCGTGGCGATCGGCACGTGCGGGACGGGATGCAAAGGATCGCTGACGTACTCGTCATACCGCGTCTCGCCCGGAGCCGGAGCGGTGAACGACAATTTGCCGCCTGCGTGGAGATAGAGAGACGTCGGCCGCGCGTCGCGCGGCGGCCAGGCCTCGTACGTACGCCACTGGTTGGTGCCCGTTTCGAAGACGGTGGCCTCGGGCAATCGCGCGTCGCCAGCGCCTTTCAGGTACGCCTCGAAAAACGGAAACAGGACCTTCTCGCGGTAGTACTCCGCGGCCGCGAACTGAAGATGCTCCGGACTGTCCGCCTGGAGTCGAACCCACGCGCCGTGCGCCCACGGCCCCACGACGAGCACGTTGGTGATGTGCGGGTTGCGCTCCTCGATCGCGTGATACGTGCGGAACGGCCCTGCCAGATCCTCGGCGTCGAACCACCCGGCGACGTTCAGCACGGCGCAGTGCACGTTGTCGAGATGCCGCGAAATGTCACGTGCCTGCCAGTACTCGTCGTACGTGCTGTGGGCGATGTTCGTGTCGAACAGCGGATTTCGAATGGCCGCGGCGATGTCCTTCAGCGCCGGCCCGCGCTCGAGAAAGAAGCGGTAGGCGTCGTCCACGCCGTAGTCGAACGGGGTGAAGCTCGGAAAATCAGGGCCGTCCGGCCGGATCCGGAAGAACGACGAATACAGAAGGAACTGCGCCGCCAGCATGAACGCGCCGTTGTGATAGGCGTCGTCTCCGCGGAAGAGATCGGCGATGGGCGCCTGCGGGGACGCTGCCTTGATCGCCGGATGCGAATCGATGATCGAAGCGGACGTGTAAAAGCCCGGGTACGACATCCCCCAGACGCCGGCGCGACCGTTGTTCTGCGGCACGTTGTGCAGCAGCCATTCGATCGTGTCGTGCATGTCCGTGCTTTCGTCGGTGTCGTTCGCGCGACGGTGCTCGAGATGCGGTCGCATCTCGACGAATCGACCTTCCGACTGGAACCGGCCGCGGGCATCCTGCAGGACGAAGATGTAGCCCGCACGATCGAACGCCTCGGTGGGACCGAGACGGCCGGGATACTTGTCGGGCCCATACGGGACAACGCCGAACGGAGTCCGCGTGATGAGAAACGGGTATCGTTGGGAGGTGTCTTTCGGCACGTAGACGGCCGTGTACAGCCGGACGCCGTCGCGCATCGGGATCCGAAACTCATGCTTGGCGTATTGACGCGCGACGGCATCGGCGCCGGGAGGTTGACGAATGTGGCCTGCAGCCGCGGCGGCAACCACGACGAAGGCGGTGACAAGCGTCGACGCGCGCCAGAGACGCCGTTCGGGGGGCATCCGACTAGTCTATCGATACCGGCTCTCGTCCGACCGTTGAACTCTGGTAGACTCCTCGAACCCACCGTAGCGAGCGTCGGATGGCCATTGTTTCTCGCCCCCACAACCTTCTGTTCCTCATGGCGCCCCGGACCGGCTGCACTGCGGTCGGGCGCGTCCTGACCACGTCGCTCTCCGGCGAGTTCATCCCGCCCGAGGATCTGCTGGACGATCAGGGGTTCTTCGTGGTCCAGCGCAAGCACAGCACGCTGGCACAACTGCTCGCACACGGCGTTCTCACCAACGATGAGCGGCGCTCGCTGTTCGCGTTCACCGCAATCCGGAATCCGTTCGATTCGCTGCTCTCCCTCTACACGAAGAAGTCGACGAAGTACCAGCCGCATGTCAACCGGCCCGACTCGTGGGTGCACAAGGCCAAAGGGTACGTGGAAGACATGGAGTACTGCCGGACGCACGACTTCAATCAATGGATTGCGGCGCGCTTCGAACCGGGCCGGCTCGATCGGCTGCGCCGGCGCGGGCGGCGCGGTCTGTACGCCGACTGGGTGGAGGGCGTGGATTTCGTGATGCGGTTCGAGCGCCTGCAGGAGGACTTCAACGAGGTCCTGCGACGCGCCGGCGTCGACGCCAGCCTGCAGATCCCGACGATCAACGTCACCAGTCGCGAGCGGGATTATCGTCCGTACTATTCCCGCGCGAGCCGCCGGACCGTGGAGTACGCGTTCGCTGACGAACTCGCCCGGTTCAACTATCGCTTCTGAGACACACGAACGGTCTCGTGTGCGCGCCTACGCGTCGTGCAGGACGACCGTCGGATCGAGGCGCGACGCGCGGCGAGCCGGGAGCCATCCGGCCAGCGCACCAATCAGTGCGAGTGTGGCGGCCGACGCGGCAAGCGTCGCCGGATCGCCCGGCGCGAGATCGTAGAGCAGCGCCGCGACGAAACGCGACAGCAGCGCGGCCACGGCAAGCCCCGCGACAATCCCGCTGGCGACCATCAACCCGACCCGAACGAGGACGAGACGCACGATCGAACGCGCCGTCGCCCCGAGCGCCAGGCGGATCCCGATCTCGATCCGCCGCAGGCTCACGGCATAGGACGTCACGCCGTAGAGGCCGATCGACGCCATCAACAGCGCGAGGAACCCGAACGCGGCCGAGAGGATCGCGAGCAGGCGCTCACGCGTCAGCGCCGCGCTGATCCGGCCGTCGAGCGGCTCGAACGTCAGCGAGAGCGTGGGATTGACCTGAGTCACCGCCGCCACGATGCTCTTCGCGAACCGCCCGGGTGATCCCGCGGCGGCGCGTACGCTGAGCGTCACGATCGCCGGAGCGGTCTGCGTCGTGTCTTCGACCAGCGAGCGGTCGACGGCCTGGGAAAATGGGACGTAGGCGGTAGGCAGCGTCGGCTCGCGCACGTCGCGATACACGGCATCGGCGACGAGTCCCACGATCTCGATCGGCGGCGATGAGGCCGGCCGGGCCGGCCGAATCGTATGACCGACAGGATTCGCGCCGTCGAGAAACTTCCGGGCGAACGCCTCATTGACCAGCGCGACGCGAGGCGACCGCTCGCCATCGGCCGTCGAAATATCCCGGCCGGCCAGAAGCGGCGTCCCGAAGGTAGCCATCCACCCGGGCGTGACCCCGTTGAACATCGACAGCGGAACGTTGGCGGGGATCGGCCGATCCGTAAACCCGAAGCCTTCGGGGCCGACATCGGGCGCGTCGGTGCTCCGCAGTTTCGACCCGGAGACGTCGATGCGGCGGCTCCACATCGCGCCAAGCGGCGCCGTGATCGAGACGGCGGCATGATCGACGCCCGGCACGGCGAGCACGCGCTCGAGGATGCGATCGAACGTCGCCCGCCGCTCGCGAGGTGCGAGATCCGCGCGGCGTGCGTCGATCTCCGCGAGCAGGACCCGGCGGGGCTCGAATCCGAGCGGCACGCGCGTCAGTCCGTCGAACGATCGCAGGAACAGGCCGGCGCCGACGAGGAGCACGAGCGACAACGCGACCTGCGCGACGACGAGCCCGTTCGTCATCGGCGTGTGCGCCCCCGCGGCGGCCGGTCCGCGGTCCCTCATCGCGTCGATTGGCGGCCGGCGCGTCGCGCGCCACGCGGGCGCCACCCCGAAGACGAGCGCCGCGACAAGGCTTGCAGCTGCCGTGAACGCGAGCAGGCGCGCGTCGATCGGAAGGTCGAGAGAAAAGTTGTCGGTCGTCAGCTGCGAGACCAGTACGTGGCCGCCCCACTGGGCCACCAGCAGGCCAGCCGCCGCGCCCATGAACGCAAGAAGCAGACTCTCGATGAGGAGCTGGCGCGCGAGACGGCCGCGTGAGGCGCCGAGTGCCAGCCGGACGCTCCATTCGTGGCCGCGCGCGGCCGCGCGCGCGAGCAGCAGGTTGGCGATGTTCGCGCATGCGATCAGCAGCACGAGTCCGACGACGACCATGAGAACCAGCAGCGGACGCGCGTAGTCGCTTCGGAATCCCGAGAGTCCGCGAGAGGCGTCGACAAGAACGAACGGGTCGTCCAGATACCCCTCTGCGGAAGCTGAGATCGACGGCGGACGCGTCGCCTCCCGAATGCCCGGCTGCAGCGTCTGCATCAGCGCCGTCGCCGCCTCGCGCGACTGATCCGGCTTGAGGCGCACGAACACCCGGAGCCACCACGACGTCCGACGGTCGAGACGTGATTCGCTGCCGCGCAGGAGCGGTTCGGCGCCGAGCGGCACGACGATGTCGAACGAGCCGCCTGGGGCGACGCCGTAGAATCCCGGCGGGGTGACGCCGACAATCGTCAGCGGCACGCGCTGAATCGTCAGCGGCCGCCCGATCACGTCGGGCGCGCCGCCGAAGTGCGACTGCCAGAACGCGTAGCTGATCACGACGACGGGTCCGCCGGGGCCGCCGCCGCGGATATCGTCGGAGGGCTCGAACAGACGTCCGCGCGTCGGCACAATACCGAGCACCTTGAAGGCATCCGCGCTCGCCCACACGCCGTTCACGAACTGACTCTCGCCGCCGGAGCTCAGATTGAATTCCGAATCGAACCCGCTCCAGGCGAACGCACCGTCGAACCACGCGGCGTGCCGCTGAAATTCATGCCAGATGGGATACGTCCACGACTGCTGGTCTTCTGGCGGGGCACTCACGAGCTGCGCCAGGCGCTCGGGATGTTCGACCGGGAGCGTCTTCAGCAGCAGGCCGTCGACGATCGAGAAGATCGCCGTGTTGGCGCCGATGCCCAGCGCGAGCGTTCCCACGATCACCGCGGCGAAGGTGCGCTGCCGCGCGAACAGGCGAAACGCGTAGCGAACGTCCCGGGCCACGTCGTCGAGGAGCGCGCCGTGACGTCCCGTGCGGACGCTCTCCTTCATCCGCTCGATCCCGCCGACTTCGGCGAGTGCGAGACGGCGAGCCTCGCCGGCCGGGATGCCGTCGCGGATCTTCTCGGCGGCGGACAGCTCGACGAACGATCGGATCTCGTCGTCCAGCTGCTGTTCGACGCGATTCCGGTGGACGATCCACGAGACGATCGACGCCAGCCGATGGACGATCGTCATGCACCCTCCAGCACGCCGGCAATGGCGAACGACACGCGCTCCCAGCGGCGCTTCTGCTGATCGAGTTGCCGGCGGCCCGACGCCGTGAGCGCGTAGTACTTCGCGTTCCGGTTGTTCTCGCTGGGCCGCCATTCGGCCGACAGCCTGCCGTCCTGCTCGAGCCGGTAGAGCGACGGGAACAGCGAGCCGGGATTGACCTGGAAGTGTCCGTGGCTGAGCACGTTCAGCCGCTGCGAGATGCCGTAGCCGTGCAGAGGCTCGCGATCCAGGATCGTCAGGATCATCAGCTCGAGCGTCCCCTGGGGGACGTCGAGCTTCTCGGGTGTGTCTGCGTCGCGTCTGGCCACGTCCTGCTGCTCCTTTAGGTAACCTAGAGCATGAGCGCGGTCCTTTAGGTTGTCAAGACAAATGCGTATGCGGGGCTCTATGTCTCCGCGCCGTAGGAGATTTCCATCCGCCTGACGGCGCGGCTGGCGATCCACAGCACGAACGCGGTCAGCAGCAGCAGTCCGAGAATCGCTGCAGGCGGGGACGCGGGCGCGGCGGGGGCCGCCAGGAGCTGGATCAGCGCCGGCGCGCCGGCGTCCATCGGCGCGGGCACGGGACACAGTGACTGCAGGTAATAAAGGATGCTGATCTTCTGCAGGATGGGCGGCAGGACGCCGCTCGCGCCTTCCCAGGCCAGCAGCACGGCCGCCGGGATGATTGGATTGCGCACGTAAAGGCCGACGGCGAGAAACACGCTGCCGTACCCCACGCACCCGAGCGCGGCGGCGGACGCGTACCAGAACGCGTGCACCACGCCTCCGGCATTCCAGTAAGCCTGCAGTTCGACCGGGTCGTGCGGCCAGACCATCACGCCAAAGGCGAGCAGCGCGCCGCCGCCGAAGATCACGACGGAGGCGATCAGCCCCGCCGCGTACTTGCCCGCCAGCAGCACCTCGCGGCGCGCGGGCGCGAGAAACCAGTAGTGCAGCGTGCGGTTGCTCATCTCGCCGCTGAACAGATACATGAAGATGCCGAGGCAGCCGAAGAAAATCGCGAGCCGCAGGTAGAAGTACTGGAAGATGCCCGCGAAGACGGTTCGATCCTCTTCGAAGTTCAGGACGGGTTCGATCCTGATCGCATCCAGCTTGCCGTCCACGAACAGGAGCCGCGCCTCGCGCCGGCCGTCGAAGTAGAACAGCGAGCGATACTCCGTGCGTTCGTCGACGTAGGCGGCGCCCGAGGAATTCGCGACGGTGGTGAAGCTCTTGCCGTCCAGACTCACCTGGACGTTGAAGTCGCGCGTGTCGGAATCCTCGCTCTCCCCGCCCGCGCTCGCGTGCTTCACGATGAAGCGCTGCACCGGCCGCGGCGCTCCAAGATCGACCTGCAGGAACAACGGCCAGTCCTCGGCACACCAGCGATCCGTTTTTCCTCCCGAGACGCTCCCGTTCACGGCTTTCTCGGGTCCCTGCTCGGGACTGCACGGCAGGCTTCCCGTCGCGGGACGGCCGAGCGCAAGATTCTGCCCGCCGCCGGGGCCGTAGACCTCGAATTCGTAAATCCGGGCAACGGGATCGCCGCTGTACGTCGGTCGGATGACGTTCAACCGGACGAACCGCGCCTCGACCGCTGGATCGATCACGTTCGTCGTCGATCCGGCATTCGTGCCGCGGCGCCGCACGCGCTTCGTCCGCACCGACCAGAGCTCCTCGGCCGGCTTTCCAAGCCGCGCCTTCACATCGGCCTGCATCTCGCCTTTGTGCACGCTGTTCATCAGCACCGGATCCGTAAGGCCTTCGCGCGAGAGACGCTCCGCCCGCAGCTTGACGTCTATGCCGTGGCCGAAGAAGGCGAGCGCGGGAAGGAGCGCAAGGGCGTACACCCAGAGCCCGCGCTTCGCAAAGAACACGCGGCGAAGCTCGATCCTCGCGATCGTCCAGGCTTGCCTCCACCGTGCCGGCACGCTACTCGCCTCCAATCAAGTACTCGTACAGCGCGTCGACGTTCTCGTCCGCCGGGACGACGGCGTCGATGCGGTGGCCGTCGAGTGCAATGTCTCTGAGCGCCCGCGCGAACTGCTCGCGATCGCGCGTCATGACCATCAGCCCCATCCCGTCGTCGTTCAGCCTGATCTCGGTGATGTGATCGCCGTTGAACAGGCGCGAGGCCACTTCGGACGCGCCGCCGCAGCGGACGATGTACTGGCTCGGATGTTCTTCGATTTCCTCGCGCACCGTCCGGATGCTGCCTTCGGCGACGATCATCCCGTTGGAGATGAGCACCACCTGGTCGCTGATGAGATCCACTTCCTGAAGTACGTGGCTCGAGATGATGACGTGCTTCCCCTCGCCCGCCCACGCGCGGAACAGCGCAATCGTCTCGGCGCGAACGAGCGGATCGAGGCCGTTCAGCGGTTCGTCCAGCACGAGCAGCTCGGGATCGTGCGCGATCGCCTGCGCGAGCCGGACCCGCTGCCGCATGCCCTTGGAGTACGCCGCGACCTTCCGGTTCGCCGCATCGGTCAGGCTCAGACGCTCGAGCGCCTTCCAGGCTCTCTCCTCTGCCTCCGTCCGGCTGTATCCGAAGAGCAGCAGCCCGGTCGTAATGAAGGTGAAGCCCGTCGCCCATCGCGGCGCCGTGTCGTACTGCGTCGCGTAGCCGGTGATGCGCATCAGCGCTTCGGGATCGCGCGGGGAGATGCCGCGCATGAGGATCCGTCCGTGATCCGGATGGATCAGCCCGGTCATCAGGTTCATCAGCGTCGTCTTGCCCGAGCCGTTCGGACCGACGAGGCTCGTGATGCCCGGTGGGATGTTCAGCGTGACGCGGTTGACGCCGAGGACTTCGCCGTAGAACTTCGAAACTTCTTCGAAGATCACCGCCGGCGGGGTCATCGCACCACCTCCACCGGACGCAGCTTGCGCTCGATCACGACGACGAGCAGCAGGACCATCGCTGCGAGCGCCACGGCCGATGCTCCCGCGCCCGGCCCTTCGGGCAGCGCGACGCCGAGCAGTGCGCACCACACCTGGTTGACCGCCCACGCCGGATCGATGATGTGCCCCCATCCGACGCGAAGCACCGCGTCGATCATTTCGCCGATGCCGCTGAGGATGAAGAAGAACGCGAGGCTCACGGCCGCCGCGACGGCGCGCCACTTCACGTAGGCGGAACTCGCCATCGCGACCAGGCTGAGGATCAGGACCCAGACGAGAAAGCCGACGACCATCCCCGCGCCAAGCGTCCAGTTCGCGGCGAACCACGATCCGCCCGCGAGACCCACCTGAAACGCGAAGAGGATCAGGCCGGGAATCCAGGTGACGACCGACAGCATGCCCACGAGCACCGTGAGCCGCGCGAGGCCGTACGTCCAGCGCGTCAGCGGACGGCTGAAGTACAGCGGAAGCGCGTTGTTCGCGAGGTCCGGCGCGATCAGCCCCGGCCCGGCAAGCGCCGCCAGGAAGACGGCAAAGCCGGCCTGCACGTACATGAAGATCGAGAAGAACCGTCCGTCGACCTGAATGAACTGAAGGAAGTCCTGATCGAGCCCCTGCAGCAGCTCGGCGTGGTTCGTGAGATAGACGAAGCCGGCGCACATCACGGGCCACACGAGCGCCAGCATGGTGAGCAGCAGGACGAGGCGCTCGCGGTACAGCCGTCGCCACGCGTACCGCGGCAGGACGAGGAACCTGGCCCACGGTCCCGTCAGCGGACCCGAGTAGCGCCGGTAACCTCTCTTATAAACGGCCATGTGTGCTGTCGCTCTCGACGGCGTCGCCCGGTGTGCGGGCGAGATGTCCCATCGCTTTCAGGAAGATTTCCTCGAGCGTGTCACGCCGGTGCGTCAGCTTTCTTACGAGCAGGTTCTGCCGCCCGACCAGGTTCCAGATCGCATCCACCTGGACGCCGGGAGGCAGGACGATGCGCCAGCGGCCCAGGCCTTCGGGAACTCCCTCGGCGCCGATCTCCGGCAGCGCCGCACGCAGCTGACCATCGTCGCCGCTGACCTCGAGCTCGACGAACGACCGGTTCGACCGCCGCTCGTCTTCGAGATGGCAGTGATGCACGATCGCGCCGTCCTTCATGATCACCGCCTCGTCGCACACCTGCTCGATGTCGCGCAGCAGATGCGAGCAGACGAGCACGTGCATCCCCTGCTCGTTCTTCATCTCGGCAATCAGCTTCAGCATGCGGCGGCGCGCGGCGGGATCGAGGCCGTTGGTCGGCTCGTCGAGGATGACCAGTTCGGGTCCGTGCACGATGGCCTGCGCGAGCTTCGCCATCTGCTTCATGCCGAGCGAGTAGGTGCGGAGCTCGCGGTAGCGCGCTTCGCCGAGCCCGACGTGGAACAGCACCTGGTGGGCCTTCTCGAGCGCGGCTTCCGGCGGGAGTCCGGACAGTTCCGCCATCTGCCGGACGAAGGCGACGGCGGTCATCTCGCCGATGAACGCGTCGTTCTCCGGCATGTAGCCGATGCGCGAACGCGCCTCCCCCATGCCGTGCGCGGAGTCGAAGCCGAGCACGCGCGCGCGCCCGGCGCTCGGGCGGAGAAACCCGAGCAGCGTCAGGATCAGCGTGGACTTGCCGGCGCCGTTCGGTCCCAGCAGGCCGATCGCCTTGCCCGTGCCAGACACGCCAAGGCGGCAGGTGATCCCGTGCAGGATCTCCCGCCGCCCCAGTCTGACGGTCAGATTCTCGAGGTCAACAACAGGTACTACATCCACGGTATTCAGTGCGGCGCGCCCTCGGTCGACGTTCCGGTCACCGTGCGGCTCATGCTGTCGAGCAGCATGGCGTCCACGATCACACCCATCAGACGAGTACGGCTGGCCGCATGGATCTGCGAAGGCCGTCCGTCGAACACGACGAGCACCGGGTCGCGCTCGGCGAGCACGCTGTTCGCGGGCTGACCAGGCGCGAGCGCCGAGAACAGCGCAAGCGCCCCTTTCGTATTCAGCCACGCAAATGCCGACGGGTGCATCGCGGCGGACGCGGGGAACTGACCCTGGAACGTGGACGACCAGACGAGCGCAGTGCCGCCGTACCGGGTCGCGATCGCTCGCTCCGCCGTCGCGCGATCCGACGCCGCCACCAGGTAGCCGCCATCGTAGGTCCAGGTCACGCCGAATGGAAGCTCCGCCGCGTGCAGCGTGTGCCACGTCCGCCCGCCAGCGCTCTCCTGCACGAGCGTGCACCGCTGGTCCTGCTGATCCGGCCCCAGCTCCGCGTTGAACGTGTCGACCAGTTTCGCGATCGAGCCGTCGATCTGCACCGGATCGTTCGCCAGTGCCGCCAGCATCCACGTGGGACCGGTGGTGGAGAGCCCCTGCACCGCAAACGCCGCTTCGGTCCCGAGCGCCGCCGTCAGGTTCGCGACGAATCCCTGGCCGAGCTTTTCTTCCAGCTCGTTCAGATGGCTTTCGAACGAGTCCTGCGGCAGGACGGGCTTCGTCATCAGCGCGGTGAACTCCTGGAACAGTTGTCCCGGCTCGCGCATGGACACGTACCCGGCCGCGATGACGTCGGCGGGAAGATATTCCGCCGCGCCGCCGGAGCCGCCGTCGGCGAGCCACGAGGCCATTCCGTGTCGAGCGTCGTCGAACGTCAGCGTCACCTCGTTCTCGTCCGCGCCTCCCTGCGAGCGCTGCTCGAAGAAGAGGTACTTCACGCCGACCATGCCGGCGAATTCAATCGGCGGCGCGTCGTCTTCCGACGCCATCTGGACGACGGGGGACGCGTCGACACCGATCAGCCAGCCGGCGCCGCGCTGATAGCGATCGCTTATCGCCGCCGCGAACGGCGATCCCGCGCCCTGGCCCAGATGATTCACCGCCCAGGTCAGGTGCGTCGGCGAGTCGGAGATCACGAGCAGGTCGTTCGCGACCGTATACGATTGCGGCCCGTCGGCGGTGTCCTCGAACAAACCGTTGAGCGCGCTCGCGAGCGCTGCGCGGCTCTCCGGCTTCACGGCGGCAATCCCCATCGGCACTTCCTCGCCCGGACCGGCGGACGCGACGGAGAACACGACTTCGTCGCCGAGCATCGAACTCACGGAGTGCACGCGATCGATAATCTGTCGCAGTTCCAATCCCGTTTCGGAGTTCCACCACGTCCTGAACGCGGTGTTCTCCATCGCCTGCTGCTCCGCCGCCAACAGCCCCTGCCCGATCTGTCCACCCGGATTGGGCGCGGCGCCGTAGACAAACGCTCCTGCGGGAAGATACGACAACAGCGTGGAGCTGGTGCGCAGCGGACTCGAGACGCCCGCCATCTGATGTTCGATCTTCACGAACGAGGCGAGGATCTGCAGGTACTCGGCCGCGTCCGGACTCCACGACACCGCGTCGGCCACGGAAGACGCGAGCGCGGGATTGGAGGCGGCCTGTTGACCCGGCTTCAGCAGCAGCTCGCGGCCCGGCTGATCCACCTCGACAGATCCCTCCACGACCGAGACGAGCGAGCCCGCCATGCCGGACGACACGGCGAAGACGGTCCCTTTGACCGACGCGATCGAATCGCGCGTCAGCACGCGCAGGTGACCGCGCCGCTGCTTCGCGGCCTGTACGATGACGTCGCCGCGCTGCAGGTGAATGGCCTGGCCGCTCCACGCGGCGGTCACGTACAGCTCGGTCCGTTCGTTCACATCGACGGTCGAGCCGTCCGCGAGGCGCAGCACCGCGTGCGCGCCGGCGGCCGTGCGGATCCGATCCTTCTCGCCGATCGCCGCGCCGGCCGCGAGCGGCCCGCCGGACAGCGCATAGAGGCCGCCGCTGGCGGACAGGACCGTCGCGCGCGGACCACCGGGCGCCATCCAGGCGTCGATCGTACCGCGTCCGAGATAGGCGACGGACAGGACCAGCGCCGCGGCGGCGGCGAGCGCACTCCATCGCCGCCAGCGGGAAGACGTCCGCTGCGGCATCGCGATGACGCGCCGCTCGCCCTTCATCTCCGCGAGCGTCGTGCGGCACGCCGCGCAGCGGCTGAGATGATCCTCCAGCAGCACGCGCCGGCTCCCCGCGACTCTCCCGCTCAGGTACTCGCGCAGCTCCGGCCGGAACTCCGCGCAGCCGGCGGCCGCGGCATTCACGATCTGTTCGCGGACGCGTGCCCGCGCGGCATCGAGCGTCGCGGCATCCACCGTCTCCTGCTTCATCGCCTCCAGCGCCCGTTCGAGTTCGTTCATGCTTTTCTTACCGAGGGGCTTCCGCCTCGGCCTCCCGCGTTCTAACGTTCCATTTCTGCCTGCAGCCGGCCGCGAATCCGATGAAGCCGGACGGCGACGTTGTTCTTCTCGAGCTGGAACAGGTCGGCCAGCTCCTGGTTCGACAGTCCTTCGACGTACCGCAGCAGGAACAGCGCGGCGTCGTCGGGATCGAGCGTCGCGATCGCGCGGCGGAGCTGCTCTTTCAGGAGCAGCGCCGGCTCCACCGCGGCGTGCGGCGCGCGATCGTCGTAGGACGTCTCCGCATGCACCGCACGGCGGCGCAACAGGTCGACCGCGGCATTCACGGCGGCGCGGCGGAAATACGCGGCCGGCCGGGCGCTCGCCGCATCCTGTTCCCCCCGGGACAGCACGCGAAGGAACACCGTCTGAAGGACGTCCTCGGCATCCGCCGTCCGTCCCGTCACGCGGAGCGCCGCGCGGAACACTGTCTCGGCGTGCCGCTCGTACAACGCGTCGAATCCCGCCGGCGCGGGCGTGGCTGTCATCTCGATTGGATCGATGCGTAGCGGGCTGACCGCGGTCACGTCGTGCGCCTCACCCACCTAGACGCACCAGGAGGTCGACTATTACACGTGTTTCGTGTGCTACGCTGAAAACGAGCCTTTTATGACCCTTGAATTTGCCGGCAACATGTTGTGCTCGGCCGGCGTCAGCTATTTCCACGTCTATCCCAACGGGGACGTTTACCGCTGCCTGGCGGACTTCAACGCGCGCCGGCCGCCCATGTTCAACCTCAAGCGTGACGGCTGGAAGGGGGGAACCGAGCCGACCCTCTGCGATCACGAGCGCTGCTACAACGCGTGCGATCTGGACTGGACGACGAAGTGGCAGGTCGACGAGCAGGGCCGGCTGGAAAAGACGTTCGAGGGACAGCGCAAGGACATCGAGAAGGAAGTGTCGCTTTTCCTGTGCTCGCAGAGCCTCGAGGCGCCGCAGCGCAAGATGGCGTACTTCATCTGGTCGCCGACGCTGGCGTGCAACTACACGTGCGCCTATTGCGGCTGCGCGGCCGGCGAGAAGCAGATCAGGAACGACTTCCCTTCGTCGCATCCGGAGCTGACGGTCGACGAATGGATCGACGTCTGGAGCGAGATCCTGGACCACTTCGAGTACGGGATCCTCAGCATCACGGGGGGCGAGCCGCTGATCAGCGAAGCGACGATTCCCGTGCTGGGCATGGTGTCGCAGAAGTTCGCCTGCTACATGACGTCGAACATCAGCCGCAACATCATGGAGTTCACGCGCGGACGCGTCCGCCCCGGCGCCCCGCGGACGGTGAGCGGCTTCGGCGAAGTGCCCGTCGGGCTCTCCGGGATCAACTGCAGCCTGCACCCCACGTCGAAGGGATTCAACTGGGAGCTGTTCAAGGGCTCGCTGCTCCTGCTGCGGAACGCGGGCTTCCAGGTCTCGGTCAACTACGTCGGCTATCCGCTGCAGCTCTATCTCGCGCCCGAGTACAAGGCGTGGTGCGAACAGAATCAGGTCGAGTTCACGCTGTCGTCGTGGCAGGGCGTCGACAACGACGGCACCATCGCGCGCTATCTGCCTCCGGAGCGGGTCTTCTTCGAGGAGCTCGCGCCGTCGCACCGCAAGAAGGCGAACGAGCTGGTGTTCATGGACTGCCGCTACGAGGTGGTCCTCGACAATCCGGTCACGCGCGCGATGATGGCGGACATTGTCACGCTGACGGGACACATGCGGAACCTGTCCGACACGACGTGGCAGATCGGCAGCGGGCCCGGCCGCTGGAACGTCGCCGCGTACATCACCCGCGTCGGACGCCGCAAGCACTGGGTGCACCAGATGCGCACGAGCCCGCCGGATTCCGTCGTCCCCAAAGGGGGCGAACTGCCATTCGCGCTGACGATCGACACGCGCGGGCTGCCCGCCGGCATCTACGAGGTGTGGATCGACCTGCTGCAAGACCGCCTCAACTGGATGGCGCTGCATGGGGCGGTGCCGGGCACCGCGACGCTGCGGATCGAGGCGTTCAACCACGACATCGCCGTCAACGCCGACACGGTCACGCTTCCGCCCGGCGGCACTGCCGTCCTGCAGGGCACGCTGCGCAATCCGGGCGGCAAGCCGTGGCCCGACATCGACGGCGGCGAGCCACTGCGGCTCGGGGCGCGCCTGTTCCGGAAAGCCGCGAAGGATCAGGCGGTGCGCGAATTCCGCGCGGGCCTCGATCGGCTGCCGCAATCCGCGGATGACGAGGTGTACTTCAGCCTCGTCTTCGATCCGGGAGAGCTGGAGCGCGGCGAGTACGATCTCGCGATCGACATCGTCAAGGAATACCGCTTCTGGATGGCCGAGAAGGGGGCGACGCCGAAAATCGTCCCCGTGGTCATCGCCTGACGGACGCCGTCCGATCCCCAAAGGAGCTCAGACCGTGACACCGAAGAACACGATTTGTCTCTGGTTCAACAAGGACGCGGAGGACGCCGCACGCTTCTACGCCGCCACGTTTCCGGACAGCAAGGTCACCGCCGTTCACAAGGCGCCGGCCGACTACCCGGGCGGCAAGAAGGGAGACGTCCTGACGGTGGACTTCACCGTCTGCGGAATCCCCTGCATGGGTCTCAACGGCGGCCCGACCTTTCCGCAGACCGAGGCGTTTTCCTTCCAGATCGCGACCGACACGCAGGAAGAAACCGATCGCTACTGGAATGCCATCGTCAGCAACGGGGGACAGGAAAGCGCGTGCGGCTGGTGCAAGGACCGCTGGGGCCTCTCCTGGCAGATCACGCCGCGCGCGCTGACCGACGCCCTCGCCGCCGGCGGCGCCGAGGCGAAGCGTGCCTTCGAAGCAATGATGCCGATGCGCAAGATCGACATCGCGACGATCGAGGCGGCGCGGCGCGGGTGAAGACGCACACGAGGCGCCTACTGGCGCCGCGTCAATAATCCATCGAGCAGCACGATGTCGGCGTCTCCTTCGCCTACGGCGGCCAGGATCGATGTGCCGTCCGCGTCCCACGAGACGTGGCGCGCGATGAACGTGGCGCGACTGCCGAAGTCCGTGATCTGCCGCCACTCACCCGTCCCCGTCGAGAGCGCCCAGATGTTCGTGGTGTGGCCGTCGGTGAGCGGCATCGCGAGCCACGCCCCGTCAGGCGAGAGCGCGGGGTTGACGATCTGCCAGCTGGGCACGCGCGACGCGGGAATGCGCGCGAGCGCCCGCGACGGGCCGTCCTCTGGCGTGGCGGCGCGAATCTCCAGCTCCGGCCGTCCATCGAGCAGCGGCCGTTCGACGACGTAGTACAGCGTCGTGCCGTAGACGCCGATGACGTTGCGCGTCGGCTCCGATCTGACTTTGACCGCGGCGCCGCCGCGCGCCGGTACTTTGTACAGCACGCCCGCGGACGTCTCGGCGTAGTACAACCATTTGCCGTCGGCAGACCACGCGGGACCGAGCCCCTGACTGACCACGGCGCGCTGGTTCGTACCGTCCGGGTTCACGAGCCAGATCCCGAAGTCGAATCCCGTGCGCCCTTTCGACGACACGAATGCGATGGCGCGTCCGTCGGGCGACCACAGGGGCACGCCGACCGTCACGCGCGGATCGTCCTCGAACGTAATCTGCCGCACGTCGCCGCTCGTCGTGTTCTTCACCCAGAGATTCCCGTGCCCGCCGCTGTCGGAGAGGAACGCGACCTCGTGTCCGTCGGGAGCGGCCGTGGGCGTCAGGACCTCGCCGGTCTGGCGCGTCACCTGACTCGCACGGCGCACGTTGTCTGCCGGATCGGCGCCGAATGGAAATCGCCAGATGTCGAAGCGCATGCGGAGCCGCGCGGCCGACACGATCCCGGACGCGTACGCGTCCGGCTCTTCGTACCACGTCTCCGACGGCGTCACCTGTCGCGGCGTAGCACCTGCGAGTCCCACTTCCCAGAGCGTCAGGTTCGGCAGGTAGGGGATCGTGCTGCCGCTGCTCGATCCATACATGAGGCCGCTGCTGTCGGGTAACCAGGTGAGACCGCTGATGGTGTTGCGGTCGTGCGTCAACTGACGCGTCTCGCCGGTCGTGGGCGACGTGACGAAGATGTCGAATCGAAGGCCGTCGCCGCGCTGATAGGCGATCCATCGGCCGTCGGGAGACCAGCGCGGATGGCGGTGATAGCCCGGCGCGGATCGCGCGACGAGCCTGACGTCCGTTCCGTCGAGCGCCGCCGTCACCAATTGGACTTCGCGATCCACGAGGCGGAAACAGGCCAGCCGTCCGCTTCGACTCACGTCCGCATCGCCGACGCTGGTCATCACGCGGCGCGCCGAGCCGCCCAGCGCGGGGACGTTCCAGATCGCGCCTTGCGCGTCGCCCGGCGCCGCCGACGAGAAATAGACGATCCCATTGCCGTCCGGCGTCCAGCGCGGCGACTGGTGATCGGCGGCATCCTTCGTGATCGGGATGGGCGATCCCCGCGAGAGCAATCGCACGAAAATCTCGCGTCGTCCGCCTACGTCCGCCGTGAACGCGACGGCACGGCCGTCGGGAGAGATCGCCGGCGATTCCTCCAGGCCGGGAAAGTCGGTCAGCGACAACACCCGATGGAGCGCCGGCGTCGCGGCTGAAGGAACGGTCCGCCGTCCCAGGAAGAAGGCGCCGGCGATGAGCACCGCGGCAGACGCCGCAATCACGCCTCTCGACGCGCGGATCCTCACGCGCGCGGGTTTCGTGACGAGCGCTGACACCGGCAGCGCTTCCAGATCGAAGATCAGATCGCGCACGCTCTGGAATCGCTCGTCCGGCGCTTTCTCCAGACAGTGGCGCACGATCCGATCGAGCGCCGGCGGAATCGACGCGGTGCCGGCCAGCTCGCGCGGGTCGTCGTGCAGGATGGCCTCGATCGTGGCCGCCTGCGTGCCGCGGCGGAATGGCGCGAAGCCCGTGAGCATCTCGTACAGCACGACGCCGAGGCTGAAGATGTCGGACCGGTGATCGAGCCGAAGGCCGCGCGCCTGTTCCGGTGACATGTAGGCGGCCGTCCCGACGACGGGCGCTATCTGCAACCCGCCAATCGTGATCGTCTCGGTGGCGTCGGTCGGCGAATCGCCGTCGATCACCTTCGCGAGGCCGAAATCCAGAATCTTGATGCGTCCGTGTTTCGTGACGAACAGGTTGTCGGGCTTGATGTCGCGGTGGATGATTCCGCGCTCGTGCCCCGCGGCGAGCCCGCTGACGATCTGAATGCCGTAATCCACCGCGGCGCGCGCGGGCAGCGGCCGGCCTCGCATGCGCTCCCGGAGCGTTTCCCCTTCGAGGAGCTCGCTGACGATGTAGGCGGTCTCGCCGTGCACGCCCACGTCATGGACGGCAAGGACGTTGGGGTGATTCAGGCTCGCGGCTGCGCGCGCCTCCCGCTCGAAACGCGCGCGGCGATCCGGGTCGCGCGAAAACGCCGGCGCCAGCACTTTGATGGCGACCTCGCGGTGCAGCTCGGAGTCGCGGGCCCGATAAACCTCGCCCATGCCGCCGGCGCCGACCGGGCCCACGATGGCGAACCGGCCGATCCGGTCGCCCGCTGACAGGCTCGACGCACGTCCGGCGGATGCCGGCCGACCTTCCACGGGATTTCCAGAAGATCCCAATGAGTTCCCCAGGATTTCCGCTGCCTGACTTCCGCATTGTACGGCCGTTCGAACATTGGAGGGTCCCATGCGATACGCAACCGGTTTGATGCTCGCGGCAGTGCTGGTCGGCCCGCCAGAGCACCGGGTCAACCCCGCCGCGCCGGCGAGTGCGTACGGCATCGATGTGCCGCTCGCCTACTACAGTCTCGCCTTCACGCTTTCCAGGCGCACGGGCGGCATCTCGCCGCCGGTGCAGGCGCGGATCTTCGCGTATATGGGCCTGGCTCTCTACGAGTCGGTCGTCGACGGCATGCCGGGTCACAGATCCATCGCAAGC
>DASSOM010000283.1:0-7242 GCA_035700625.1 Vicinamibacterales bacterium | reverse complement strand
TCCGATCTCCATCGCCGGTTTTCATTTGGGCGAGGAAGTCGTCGTAGCGCTTGCGGGCCGCGGTCACGTCGCCGGCGAGCTCAGCCGCACGGGCGGCCCCGAACAGACTGCGCGCGCGATTCGGCTCGCGGGCCAGCGTCTCCTCGTAGGCGGCGCGGGCATCGCCGTAGCGGCCCAGGGCGAGCAGCAGGTCGGCCAGGAGCTCGCGCGCCGGGAGCAGCTCCGCGGGCGTGACCGGCTGCTTCTCGGTGATGTCCTCGATGTCCGCCGCGGTCGTCGCATCACGGACGGCGGCGGCGGTGTCTCCCGCGGCCAGCTCGACCCATGCCCGGACGGCGAGCTGCTTGATCGCGACCACGTGCGCCCAATCGACATCGCCGCGGCGCCGCAGATCGGCTTCGGTCGCGGCGAGCGCGGCGATTTCGGCGCGCGCCTGCGCGGTATCACCGAGCCGCGCCGCGCCGATGCCGCGCGCAAAGTGGTCCAGCGCCGATCCGATGGTCAATTCGGCGACGCGCACCGGAAGCCGCGCGGCCGCGGCCCAGTCGCCGCGCTCCAGCGGCAGGCGCGCTTCCATGGCCACGCTGTTGTAGTTCGCGAGAATCGCGTCGCTCGAGTTCGTGATCGTGAGCAGCCTGCGGGCCGAGTCGACCGTGCTGCGCGCTTCGCGATCGCGTCCCTGTTGCAGGTACGCGTAGACCATGTAATCGAGCGCGTGCAGCCGTTCGGGCGCGATCGGCTGATTGTGCTGGAGCGAGAACTGCAGCCCCGCCTCGAACGCGCGCTTGTTGGCGGCGATCGTCTCGTCCCACAACCCCAGCCGGATGAAGATGTGTGACGGCATGTGCTGGGCGTGGGGCGCCGACGGAGCGATCGACGCGTAGCGGCGCGCGGCATCGAGCCCGAGCGTGGCGAGCCGGGGCGAGTCGTTCGCGTGAATGATGTAATGCGCGAGTCCGGGATGCTGCGGGAAGCGCCGGTAGAGCGGATTGAGGATGGCCGCTGCCTGTTTTTGGCGCGCGAACGTGGTATCGGTTTTGGGCGCGGTCGCGACGAGTGACAGCGCGTAATAGATCGCGACCTCCGGGTCAGCTGGAAAATCGCGATAAACCCGCGCGAGCGTGTCGGAATAGGCCTGCAGCCGCCGGCTGTTGGGAATCGAATCGGCGCCGCGATACAGCGCCGCGGCGGCAGCGAGGAATCCGCGCTCGCGCGGCGTCGGCGCGCCCAGGGCGAGGGCGCGATCGACGAATGCCGCACCCCGGCGCAGCGGCGCGCCCTTCCCCGCGTTGCCGCCCGGGCCGCCGGCAAATGGATTGCCCCAGGCATTCATCGCGAGACCCCAGTGCGCCATCGCGCAACTCGAGTCCGCGCTCGCGACGGCCTGGAACGCCGCATCGCCTGCTTCCCAGTAGAAGGAATGCAACCCGGCGAGCGCGCGCGTGAAGCGCTGTTGCGCTTCGGCGTTGCACGAAATCGGGAACGAGACCTGCCCAAGGTGCTCATGGCCCTGAGCGACGACCGCGAGAAGTGCGAGGGTGGGTATCATGCCCGTAACCTACTTCAATACAGGAATGCGGGAACCCCGAGCGCATGAGCGACGGATGCCGGTTCCAACAGGCGAACTAGCGCCTTTCCGAATCGCGGGCCACGTTAGACCATGCCCTCCTATTCGCTGCTCGTGAATGGCCGTCGTCGTGCCGTGGAAGCCGCCGCCGACACGCCGCTCTTATGGATCCTGCGCGATCATCTCGGTCTCACTGGAACCAAATTCGGCTGCGGCATCGCCCAATGCGGCGCCTGCACGGTGCACCTCGACGGCGAACCGGCGCGCTCGTGCGTGCTGCCGATCTCGGCGGTGGGAACGAAACGCATCACCACGATCGAAGGACTCAGCCCGGCCGGCTCGCACCGCGTGCAGAAAGCGTGGATTGCCGAGGACGTGCCGCAGTGCGGCTATTGCCAGTCCGGTCAGGTGATGGCCGCCGCCGCGCTGCTCGCGAAGAAACCACAGCCCAGCGATGCGGACATCGATGAAGCGATGACCAACATCTGCCGGTGCGGCACGTATCAGCGCATTCGCGCGGCGATCCATCGCGCGGCGCGGGAGGCCTGATGAAGCGGCGCGCTTTTTTCCAGGTTGGCGGGACGATCGGTGCCGGACTGGTGCTGGGTCTGCGACTTCCCGACGCCCGCGGCGTCATGCCGTTTGCTCCCAATGCGTGGCTCCGGATCGACACGGACGGCACGGTCACCGTGACGAGCGACAAGTCCGAAATGGGAGAAGGCAATCACACCGCGCTCGCGATGATCGTCGCCGACGAGCTGGATGCGGACTGGTCGAAGGTGAAGGTGGCCGCGCTCCCGGTGAACCCCGCCGCGTGGTCTCGAGAGATGGTGACGGGTGGCAGCACGAGCGTGCGTACTTCGTATGAGGTCCTGCGCACGGCGGGCGCCAGCGCGCGCGCCATGTTGATCAGCGCAGCCGCGCAGACCTGGAGGGTTGCGCCGGGGGAGTGTACCACTCGTGCCGGAATCGTTAGCCATGCTAACCATCGCCTCAGCTACGGCGAGCTCGCGACGAAAGCCGCCGCGATTCCCGTCCCCGAAAACCCGCCGCTCAAGGATCCAAAAGACTTTCGGCTGCTCGGCACGCGCGTACGCCGGCTCGACACGCCGTCAAAGGTCGACGGCTCGGCGCAGTTCGGGATCGACGTGCGTGTGCCCGGAATGCTGGTCGCCACGATCGAGCGCTCCCCTGTGTTCGGCGGGCGGGTGAAGAGCGTCAACGCGAGCGCGGCGAAAGCAACGCCGGGCGTGCGGCACGTCGTCCCGCTCGAAGGCAGGCCCTGGACCGGCGTCACCAACGTCTGGGGGATCGGAGGGGAAAATGGCGTCGCGGTCGTGGCCGATACGTACTGGCAGGCAGTTCAGGGCCGCCGCGCGCTCCAGATCAGCTGGGATGAGGGCCCCACCGCGTCACTGAGCGATATCCCGGGCCGGCTCGCGGCGCTCGCAGATCAGCCGGGCGTCACGGCGAAGACGATCGGCGATGCGCCGGCCGCACTCGCGCGCGCCGCCAAGACCCTCGACGCGGTCTACACCGTCCCCTTCCTCCATCACGCCACGATGGAGCCGATGAACTGCACGGCGCTCGTGCGGGCAGGCGAGTGCGACGTCTGGGCGCCGACGCAAAATCAAACGCGCGCGCAGCAGGTTGCCGCGGAGGCCGCCGGCATTCCGAAGGAGCGGGTGCGCATCCACACGACCCTGCTCGGCGGAGGATTCGGCCGCCGGCTCGAATCGGACTTCATCGCCGAAGCTGTGAGCCTGTCCAAAGCCGTGAACGCGCCGGTGAAAGTCATCTGGTCCCGTGAAGACGATACGCAGCACGGGTTCTACCGTCCCGCGACGTTCAACAAGCTCAGCGCCGGACTCGACGCGCAGAACCGTCCCGTGGCCTGGACGCACCACATCGTCGCGCCGCCGATCCTCACGAAGTTCGGCCCGCTCGACAACGGCATCGACAGCACGCTGATCGACGGCGCCGCCGAGCTGCCGTACGCGTTCCCGAACCTGTTCGTCGATCAGCTCGCCGTGGATCTTCCCGTGCCGCTCGGCTTCTGGCGCTCGGTCGGCGCATCGCAGAACGCATTCGTGGTGGAGTGTTTCTTCGACGAAGTCGCCGCCGCCGCCGGTCGCGACCCCTATGAGCTGCGCCGTGAGATGCTCCAGGCCAAGCCGCGTCACCTGCGCGTGCTCGAGCTCGCCGCCACCAAGGCTGGCTGGGGCACGCCACTGCCGCCGAACCGGGGCCGCGGCATTGCGATCTCCGAATGGGAACCGACGACCTGCGCCGAAGTCGCCGAAGTGTCGGTCGCGGCCGACGGCACGGTGACGGTTCATCGCGTCGTCTGCGCGGTCGATTGTGGGCCGGTGGTCAACCCCGACACCATCGAAGCGCAGATGCAGGGCGGCGTCGCCTTCGGGTTGTCGGCAGCGCTCTACGGCGAGATCACGATCGACAACGGCCGCGTGCAGCAAAGCAACTTCACCGATTACCCGGTGCTGCGCATGCCCGGCATGCCGGTGGTCGAGGTGCACATCGTGCCGAGTACGGATGCGATCGGCGGCATCGGGGAACCGTCCGTGCCGCCGATCGCACCTGCGGTATGTAACGCGATCTTTGCCGCGACCGGTCACCGGGTCCGCCGTCTACCGATTGGACGACTGCGCTAGCGCCGCCAGCAGTCCCGCGTGATCCGAAGGCCACACCGGATACGCGGGCCCAGGCAAACGATCGGCCGGCACGTCGCCGTAGCGATCGATCTGACCGAAGAGCTTGCCATTCCTGTCCGCAAGACCGCGGCTCAGAATGTAATCGATCCGTTGATCAAATTCGGCGACCGCGTCGGACAGGTCTGCCGCATGGCAGCACGTCAGTCCTTCGACGCCGGGACGCAGCGCCGGCCAGGAATCGATGTAGCCCGCCTCGGCGAGCACATTGTACATCGGCGAGCCGGGCCGGTCGTTCAGATCTCCCATCAGAATCGCGCGCGAGCTCGACGCCAACGTCGCCACCATCTCGGCGACCTGTGCGGCGCGAATGGACTCCACGACTCCTGCCGGAGCGCCCGCGAGATTGGCTTCGGTGTGCGCGGTGGCGAAGGTGAAGTCGCCGGCGCCATCGATCGTGGTCCGCGCCCAGACCCAGCCGCGGATGAGGGAGACCCCGGGAGCGACGGGGCCGAGATTCACCGCAAACGTCTGGCCGCCGGCTGCGTTCACGTGCACGCGGTCGGCGTCGACGAGCAGGGCGTCGTGATCCACGAGGCGCACGAGCCCGCCGACCAGGCTCACGTCGACGTTGGTGGACGTCCCCGCCACGGCATAGTTCAGCCCGCGCCGCGCGAGCGCGTCACGCAGCAGCGCGAGAAAGTCCTGGCTCACGAACGCCGCTACGCCCAGCGGCCGCAGATCGATGTTGATCTCCGAGACTTCCTGAAGCCCGACCGCATGCGGCCGCTCGCGCGCGATCTTGTCGGCGATCGCCTCGGCCCGCGCCGGGAAGTCCGTCTTGCCGACGGTTTCCACCGCGAACAGCAGCGCGGCGAAGTCGTCGTTCGGATCCGGAGTGCCCAGGGCGCGGATCACGAGATCGACATCCGCGCCGACATAGAGGTTCTGCGACATGACCTTCACGTCGAAGGACGGGCCACCCATGCGCTGCGCGGACAGCTGATTCCGCTCCGCGCTGCCGGGTGTCAGCGGCGAATGCTGGCAGGCGGTGAAGACCGACAGTGCTGCGGCTGCAATCAGATACCGGTGCGACGTCATAACGAGCTCCGGTTTGAGGGCGGTACGATCACTCGGACGTACCAGCTTTCCCGGAGCCCGTCAAGACGCGGGAACTAGCGCCGCGCGGCCAGCGCCGTCGCACGCGCGCGCAATGCACGATCGATCTCGGTCATCGACACGTCGACCGGGATCGTCCATTGGCCCTGCTTGCGCGTAGGCACGCGCACCGAGGCGACCTCGCCGTCGGGGCCCAGCTCGACCACGGCGGTCGCGCCATCCTCGCCGTCCTGGTCGCGCTGCATCTTGATCACGAGCGTCCACACGCCCTCGGAAGGCCATTGGCGCGAAAGCCCGTAGACCGCCGGGCGTGCCGTGTCGGTGAACTTCAGCTTGATGCTGCGCCGCTCACCGTTGACGATCCCTTCCGCGGTGCCCTCGATCGGATACGCGATCGGTTGCGAATGATGGAAAACGTGGACGTACAGCATGGCGCCGGTGGTCGAACGATCGTGCGGGTTCGCGGGATACTCGATCGAAATCCAGGGGGGGCCGACCGTCAGGGCGGCGACGACGGCAAGTGCGGCAGCGGTAAACATGGTGACTCCTCGTTGAGGTTCACCAGCTACGATGCCGGGCGCCGCGCTCCGGTTTGAATGTCCATGTCAGCGAACGGTGGTGCCGGTGCGCGGATTAATCTCGCGCACACCTTTGAGAATCATCCGGCGGAAGTGGATCCGGTGGATCTTGGTCCAGTACGCCTCGAGCGCGCGCGCCTCGAGCGCGAGCGCCGCGGCCCGCGTGACGCCGGCCGGCGGCGGGACGAGCGCGGCGAGCCGGTCGTACACCAGCCCGCGGAGCGGGCGATCGACGCGCTGCAGCAGGTGCCACAGCGAGAGCGCGTCCTGCGCCCGCGCCAGCGCCACCGCCGTCCGCGTCGCGCGCGCGCCGCCGTGATCGAAGTCGAACGACACGAGCGCGCGCGTCAGCGGCTCCGGCGCGTCTTCCACGTACGGGATGCCGGGCCCGAGCTCCGGGCGCGTCTGCACCACCGCGCCGAGCGGAACGCGGGCCGAACGCTGCCCGCCTTCGAATTCCACTTCGCCGCCGGTCACGTGCAGCAGCCCGTTCCCCAGCGAGTCGGTGCGCAGCGTGTAGGCGCAGCCGAGGTCGATCGCGGTCCCGGCGGGCGTATCGACGAAGAACAGTCGCGGCACGGCATCGACCTTCGCGTCGATCATGCCGCGCGCGAGCGCGAGGCGATGCTCGTCCTCACGAGCGGCGACGAGCTGCACGCTGGAGCCGGGGAGCACGTCCACCTGCCCGATTCGCCCGACCGCGATGAGCGCGCGGGACGAATCATCGGTCTGCAGCGTGTCGCCGACGCGCAGCCGTCCGGTGGCCGTGAGCGGCTTTTCGCCGACGAACGGACGCCCGCTGAGGCGAGTGACGTCCCACGACGCCGGCTGGCTGCGCACCAGCCAGACGCCCGCCAGCACCGCGGCCGCCGCGAGCGGCACCCAGTACCAGCGGCGCCGCCACGATGCGCGGTTGATCCGAGCCTCGATGTCGGGCCACAGATCGCGTGGCGGCTCGATGCTCTTCGGCAGGCGACCGACGGCGTCGTGCAGCTCCTTATCGTTCATCGCTCCAGCTTCTCCCGTAACAGGCGCCGCGCCCGAAACAGCTGCGCCTTCGAAGTCCCCTCCGCGATTCCGGTCATGATGGCGATTTCCGCGTGCGCGTACCCCTCGATGTCGTACAGCACGAACACCTCACGGGCGCCGTCCGGCAGATCTGCGATCGCGCGCTCGAGATCGATGCTCAAACCCTCCGTCTGATTTCCGCGGTTCCGCTCGAGCGCCCCCGGGTCCTCGGACGGCGTCACGCGCCTCTCCCGCCGCCCCCGGGTGCGCTGCTCGTTCAGGACCACGTTGACCGCGAGCC
>DASSOM010000282.1:0-4331 GCA_035700625.1 Vicinamibacterales bacterium | reverse complement strand
GTGCCGTGCCGATCCAGGTGATCCGGCGAGACGTTCAGCAGGACCGCAATCCACGGATGGAACGTCTCGGTGCTCTCGAGCTGGAAGCTGCTGGCCTCGACGACGTGGATCGTGTCGTCGGTCGATTCGTCGACCTGCGCGCTCAGGGCGACGCCGATGTTGCCGCCGACCTTCACCGTCCGGCCGCCGGCAGCGAGCATCCGTCCGGTCAGCGTGGTCGTCGTCGACTTGCCTTTGGTGCCGGTGATCGCGACGATCCGGCCGCGGAGCCAGCGCGACGCGAGCTCCAGTTCTCCGATGACCGGCACGCCCGCGGTACGCGCCGCCGCGATCGCGGGCTGCGTCAGCGGCACGCCGGGGCTGACGACGATCAGGTCCGCATGCGCCAACGCCGCGTCCGCATCCGCACCGAGTTGCAGCCGGACGGCGGCGGCGCGCAGCCGATCCTCCTCGTCCACGCGATCGCGCGCGTCGGTCAGCGTCACGTCGGCGCCGCGGCGGACGAGCAGCTCGGCGGCGGCGATCCCGCTCCGCGCCGCTCCTATGACGACCACGCGCCGGCCCGAGACGGAGAAGGGCTCGCGCGTCATCGCAGCTTCAGGGAGGTAAGGCTGAAGAGCGCGAAGATGATCGCGAGGATGACGAACCGCGCGATGACCTTCGGCTCGCTCCAGCCGACGAGTTCGAAGTGATGGTGCAGCGGCGCCATCCGGAAGACGCGCTGCCCGGTGAACTTGAACGAGGCCACCTGGATGATGACCGACAGCGCTTCGAGGACGAAGATGCCGCCCACGAGCACGAGCAGGAACTCCTGCTTGATCAGCAGCGCCACCGTGCCGAGCGCGCCACCGAGGCCGAGCGAGCCGACGTCTCCCATGAAGATGTCGGCCGGGTACGAGTTGTACCAAAGGAAGCCGAGACTGGCGCCGACCAGCGCGCCGCAGAAGATCGTCAGCTCCGCTTCGGCTCCCGTCAGGCGCACGAGCTGCAGGTATTCGGCGAACACCCGGTGCGTGGAGACGTAGGCGAGCGCCGTGAACGCCGCCGCCGCCACCGCGAACACGCTGATCGCGAGCCCGTCGAGGCCATCGGTGAGATTCACGGCATTCGTGGCGCCGACGAGCACGAGCACGGCAAACGGCACGTACATCCAGCCGAGATCCGGAATGAGCCGCTTGAAGAAGGGAAAGATCAGGCGTGTGCTGTACAGATCCGACGCGTGCAGCGCCATCAGCGACAGCCCGACGCCGATCGCGATGACGATCTGCCAGCCCATCTTGTAGCGCGGACGCAGACCGTGATGCGATCGGCGAACGATCTTCAGGTAGTCGTCGATGAAGCCGACCGCACCGAAGGCCGCGGTCGACGCGACGGCAATCCACACGTAGACGTTCGTGAGATCCGCCCACAGCAGCGTCGGCACGAGCGCCGACGACAGAATCAACAGGCCGCCCATCGTCGGCGTTCCCGCTTTGGCGCGGTGGGTCTGCGGTCCTTCCTGCCGGATCACCTGTCCGATCTGGAACTGCCGGAGCTTGCGGATCAGGACTGGGCCGAGCACGAGACACAGTGCGAGCGCGGTGACGCTCGCCGCCGCGGTCCGGAACGTGATGTAGCGCGTCACGTTCAGCACGGGCACCGACGTGTGGAGCGGGAAGAGGAGGTGGTACAGCATCAGGCGTACTCCTCCTTCAACCGGTCCACCACGAGATCGGTGCGGATGCCGCGCGAGCCCTTGACGAGCACGAGGTCGCCGGGACGCACGCGCGCGAGGGCGGCTTCGATCGCCTCTGCCGCCGTGGCGACGTGAACGACGGCGGACGCGGGCATGCCCGCGTCCCGGGCCGCCGCGGCGAGCGACCCGGCAGCATCGCCGCCGACGGTGATGAGCACGTCGAGGCCGGCGCCGGCCGCCGCGCGTCCGCACTCCTCGTGCATCCGCGTGGCGTGCGCGCCGAGTTCGAGCATCTCGCCGAGGATGGCGACCTTGCGCGCGCTGCCCGTCGCCTCGCGCACGACCTCCAGGCTGCGCTTCAGCGCCGACGGGCTCGAGTTGTACGAATCGTCGATCACGGTCAGGCCGCCGGGCAGGCGCAGCAGTTCGCCGCGATGGGGGGCGGGAACGTGCGCGGCCGCGCGCGAGACGATGACGTCGAGCGGAACGCCGAACTCCAGCGCCACGGCCGACGCGGCGAGGACGTTGGCGAGGTTGCCCGATCCGAGCAGCGGCGTCTCGAACGGAACGCGCCCGCTGCGCGTGACCAGGACGCCCGCCATGCCGTCGAGGCCGCGGTGCTGCACGTCCACCGCGCGGACGTCCGCGTCCTGGCCCATGCCGAACGTCACGGTGCGGCCGGCAAACGCCGGGACGCGGGCCATCACGCGCGCGTCGTCGGCGTTGGCGATCAGCACGTCGGTCGGCGCGGCGCCGTCCATGATCTCGGCCTTCGCGTCCGCGACCGCGTCGGCTGACGCGAAGAACCCGGCGTGCGCATCGCCGACGTTGGTCCACACGCGGACCTCGGGCTCCGCGATGCGGACCAGCGTTCTGATTTCGCCGGGATGATTCATGCCGAGTTCGACTACCGCCACATCCGGCCGATCGCCGAGCTCGAGCAGCGAGAGCGGCAGACCGATGTGGTTGTTGAAATTCCCGCGGTTCCGGAACACCCGGTACCGCGTCGACAGCATCGCCGCCGTCAGCTCCTTCGTCGTCGTCTTGCCCGCGCTCCCCGTAATCGCGACAACCTTCGCACCCGATCGCCGCCGCATCTCGCGCGCGAGATCCTGCAGCGCGCGCGTCGTATCGGCGACCTCCACGACCACCGGCTCGGCGCCGCCGAGGCTCGCATCGGCGCGCGTGGTGGCGGAGACGATCACGCCCGCCGCCGACGCAGCGAGCGCTGCTGCCACGAACGCGTGGCCGTCGAACCGCTCGCCGCGAATCGCCACGAACAGATCCCCGGGGCGCACGGTGCGCGAATCGATCGACACCGTGGCGAACCGCCGGTCCGGGCTTCCCCCGGCCAGCCGGCCGCCCGTGACCGCGGCGATCTCGCCGGCGGTGAACGTGACGGCGCTCACGGCGCTACGACACCCGCGAGCCGGCGCGCCGCCGCGCCAGCGCCGCACCCGCAATCTCCACGTCGTCGAACGGCAGCGTGCGATCGCCGATCACCTGGTACTTCTCGTGTCCCTTGCCGGCAATGAGCACGAGATCGCCGGCGCGGGCTTCGCGAATCGCTTTCTCGATCGCCTCGCGCCGATCGACGATCGCCAGCGACGGCGTGGCCGCGGGACCCGCGCCCTGCCCTTTCGGCGGCGTGCGATCCGCCGGCATGAGGATGCCGCGCCGGATCTCCTCGATGATGCGCGCCGGATCCTCGCTGCGCGGGTTGTCGGACGTCACGATCACGAGATCGCTCAACCGCGCGGCGACCGCCCCCATGAGCGGCCGCTTCGTGCGATCGCGATCACCGCCGCAGCCGAAAACCGTGATGACGCGGCCGCCGGTCAGCGGACGCGCCGTGTCGAGCAGGTTCCGGAGCGCGTCGTCGGTGTGCGCGTAGTCGACGATCACGCGGACGGCGTCCGCCGGATCGGAGACGACCTGGAACCGGCCCGGGACGTGCTGGAGCGCCGCGATGCCCGCTTCGATCGCCGAGAACGGCAGGTCGAGCGCCACGGCGGCCGCGGCGGCCGCGAGGATGTTGTAGGCGTTCGGCCGTCCCACGAGCCGCGAGCGGGCGTGCAGCGTGCCGCGCGGCGTGCGGATGTCGAACGTGAGCCCGTCGATCGACAGCGCCATCGGGCCGGGATGGACGTCGGCAGGCGCATCGATCGCGTACGACACGGGACGCTGCGCCGCGGCCGCCATCGCCGCGCCGCGCGGATCGTCGAGATTCACGACGCCGACGGCGCCGGCGGGCAGCATCTCGAACAGCCGCCGCTTGGCCGCGAAGTACGACTCCATGTCGCCGTGGAAATCGAGGTGATCGCGCGTGAGGTTCGTGAAGACGGCGGCGGCAAACCGGCTGCGATCGACGCGGCGCAGCGACAGCGCGTGCGAGGACACTTCCATCACGCAGGCGCGGCAGCCCTGCGACACCATCTCGCGCAGCATCTGCTGCACGTCCGGCGCTTCCGGCGTGGTGCGCGGCGCGTCGAATTCGCGCGCCCCGATGCGATACGTGACGGTCCCGATGCGCCCGCAGCGCACGCCGGCCGCTTCGAAGATCGCCTCCAGTACGTACGAGGTGGTCGTCTTCCCGTTCGTGCCCGTAATGCCGACGAGCGCGAGTTCTTCGCTGGGGTTGCCGAAGAACGCCGCG
>DASSOM010000281.1:0-12249 GCA_035700625.1 Vicinamibacterales bacterium | reverse complement strand
CTCGATCATATAATCACCCGTTCATGCTGGTGGCGCGGCAGCTGATGATTTCCGGGCGCGTGCAGGGCGTCGGGTTCCGGTTCTTTGCGGAAGACGCGGCGGCGCGCGAGGGCGTGCACGGCTGGGTGCGCAATCTGCCGGACGGGCGCGTCGAAGCATGGATTGAAGGGGACAGCGAGTCGGTGGATCGCGTCGAGGCGGCGCTGCGCCGCGGCCCGGCCGGCGCGCGCGTCGAGGACGTCGCCGTGCACGACGTCCCACCGACCGGCCGGGCGACCGGATTCACCGTCAGGAGTTGACGACGATCTCATGAACGCGCTCAAAGACCGCATCCGCAACGTTCCGGATTTTCCGAAGGCCGGAATTCTCTTCTACGACATCACGACGCTGCTGCGCGATCCGGAGGGATTGAAGCTGTCGATCGACAGCCTGACGGATCCCTACCGCAACCGCGGCATCTCGCTCGTCGTCGGCATCGAGAGCCGCGGCTTCATTCTCGGAGCCGCCGTGGCGGATCGGCTCGGTGCGGGATTCGTGCCCGTGAGGAAAGTGGGGAAGCTGCCCGCGGAAACGATCCGCGCGAGCTACACGCTCGAGTACGGCGCCGACAGCCTGGAGATGCACCGCGATGCCGTCGAACCAGGCCAGCGCGTGCTGATCGTCGACGATCTGCTCGCCACCGGGGGCACGGCGCGGGCCGCGGTCGATCTGGTGCGCCAGCTGGGCGGCGAGGTCGAAGGGCTCGCGTTCCTGATCGAGCTCCTGGATCTGAACGGCCGCGCGCGTCTCAAAGGGGAGCGCGTGATGACGGTCCTGCAGTACTGACCTGCCGATCCGCTCGTTACGATAAAATAGAGCGTTTCCGACGAAGCGCCCGTAGCTCAGCGGATAGAGCACCCGCCTCCTAAGCGGGGGGCCGCCGGTTCAATTCCGGCCGGGCGCGCCAGCCTTCGCTCGCGCGCACCATTTGCGACGCGCGACCGACGGCTGGGAAGCCAGGACGCGGCAGAGAACCGGGGCATCGCAAAGGACCATTCGTGAAAAGAATCGAACGGCACAAGCTCAAGGAAAACGAATTCGCGCGCACGGTGGAGCGCGCCAGGCAGACGATCGCCGAGCGCCAGCGCGAGGTCACGATTGCGACGGTCGCCGTCATCGTCATCCTGATCGCGTTCGGTGCGTACTCGACGTGGCGGTCGTCGCGCGCGTCGCGCGCGAACAACCTGCTCGCGAGCGCGCTCGCCGTCGCCGAAGCGCCCGTCGTGACGCCGCCGCCGCCGGCGCCCGGCAGTCCGCCGCCGGTGCAGCAGCCCGGGACGTACCGCACCGAAGCGGCGCGCGCGGAAGCGGCGCTTCCGAAATTGATGGACGTCGCGGACCGTTATCCGAACACCGATGCCGGGATTACCGCCCGCTATCGTGCCGCCGCGACCCTCGCGGAACTCGGGCGGTTGAGCGAAGCGGAGCAGCGGTACCAGGAAGTGATCGGCGAAGCGGGCGCGAGCAGCCTGTACGGACGGACCGCGCGGCTGGGCCTCGCCGACGTGCAGGTGGCGCAGAAGAAGTACGACGCGGCGATTACCACGCTCCGCGAACTCTCCACCGACACCGACTCGCAGCTGCCGCTCGACGGCGTGCTGATGGAACTCGGCCGCGCGTACGCGCGGGCGGGCAAGGCGGATGAGGCAAAGCGCGCGTTCACGCGCGTCACCGATGAATTCCCGCAGTCGCTCTACGCGAGCGAAGCCAGAGACCAGATCGCAACGCTGAAAAAGGGCTGACGCGTTCCGGTCACACCAGCGGGACGACGCGTCCGACGAGGGTGAGCAGCCGGCCGACGGTCCTCAGGACGGTCGGAAGGTTATCGAGCCGCTCGAGGGCGCGCCGCGCGGCGGCCTGACCGGTTGCCAGCGCGTCTTCGTTCCGTTCGAGCCTGCCGGCGATCTCGCGCAGTACGGCATTCCCGAACACCAGCCGGGCGTGCTGCACGTCCACGAGCTGGCGGAGCGCCCGCACGCGCTGCTGCTGCGGACTCTTCTGAAGCAGCGCATCGAATCGCGGCGACGTCATCGCCAGCAGCGCGGCGTTCAAATCGACCAGGACGGACGCGTACACGTCGGCGGCGTCCACGTCAGCGCGACCCCTTGACCGCCTCGGCGACATCCACGACGCCGTCGATGTCGTCGAGCAGCGCCTGCAGCGCCGCGGCATCGAACCGGTGCTCGACGAGCGCGGTGAAGGCCTGCCGCAGCGCGCCGGCGGCGCGCGCCGCCGCATCCGCGTTCGCCAGCGCGGCGCTCGTTTCGAGCAGCCGCTCCCGGGCGTCCGCCCAGCTCCGCGCGAGCGCCGCGTCCCGCGCGTACGGCGCGACGACCTGCTGCGATTCCTCGAGGTTCATCTGCGCCCGGACGTCCACCGTCAACATCCCGGTGATCGCCTGGAGCGCCGCCTGCTGGAGCGCCAGCTCGTTCGCAATCGTCCCCGCACGCTGCCGCAGCTCGTGCTCGAGCGCCCCGGCCTTGAAACCGGCGACGACCGGTTCGACGACGACGGGCACGAGCTTTCCGATCGTCGTCTCTCCGATCCTCGCGCTCCGAATGGACTCGGAAAGGCCGCTCAGGCCTTTGAACGCGCTCTGCGCCGCGGCGGACGCCGACGCCGGCGCCTTGCTGTCGGCCAACGCCGCAAGCGCCTCGAAATACTCCTGCAGCAGCCGGCCGTGCCGGCGGATGTCTTCGAGAATCCGGAGACGATCGCGCAGGAGTTCGTTCGCCGTGATGATGCGTTCACGGCGTTCGTCCTCGGAGAGGACGGGACGCGCCGCGATCAGCACGGCCGTGTCGCTGCGGATCGCCGCGGTGCCGGCGTCGTTCAGCACACGGTCCGCCGCTTTGACGTAGTTGACGCCGGCTGTCGAGAAATCGTGGAAGGAAGTGAGTCGCGCTGAGGCGCAGCCACTGGCCGCACAGGCGGCCAGCAGCCCTGCTGCAATCGGGAAGCGCCGCCGTGAGGAGAACGGTGCGGGCCGTCTGGCCGGCAAGGAGCCTCCCGGCGCCAGGCGTTACGCGGTGCGCGACCCCGCCGCCAGCGCGATGCGCGGGTTCGCGGCTTCGACCGCCGCCGGCTCGACGAGCAGCCGCAGCGCGTACTCGCTCGGCGCGCCCGTCACGGTGCTGTCGGGACCCACGCGGAAAATCGCCGACAGCACGCTCGACTTCCGCAGCGCGGGCGGCAGATCCGGACGGCCGCGGAAATCGCGATCGACCTGGAAGTAGACGAGGCGATACAGGGGAATCGCCGACCCGCTCAGACAGTCAACGGCGACGCCATGTTCGCTGACGTTGCGCGTCACCACCGACGCCATGCGTGTGGTGCCCTTCGCATCCTTCCAGACGATCTGGCCCGGCACGGCGAGCGGCCGCCGATCCGCATGCCGCTTTTCACTGCGTTGGCCGCCCTGGACGAGTCGAAGACGCTGTTCCATCGGGTCCCTCCGGTTTAGCAACCCGCACGGCTCAGTATCAAATGTTGGACCGCCCTGTCTCGATTTGCGCTGGCGGTTGCTATCGTGCTCTATCCGAATGATTTACGTGGCAAGGCCTGGCGCGGTGCGCCGGCCCGCAGCAGTATACACGGTATCCAGAAGACCTCTGCACTGATTACCTGGTAATCAGTTCGCCGCAGGCGTCCGGCTGACGTCGATGCCCAACCGCTCGATCTTGAGATACAGCCCTCGGCGGGTGAGTCCCAGCGTGCGCGCGGTTTCGGAGATGTTGCCGGCGGTCCGCGCGAGCGCCTGCTGGATCAGATCGCGCTCCAGTGCTTCGACCGCCCGCGACAGGCTGGCCTGCCGGTCGCGCCCGCCGCTGAACGAGAGGTCTTCGCGCGCCGCGCCGAACACGCTCGACAGCAGGTCCGGCGTGATGAGTCCCTGGTCGGGGGCCATCGCGACGGCGCGCTGCACTTCGTTGCGAAGCTGACGGACGTTGCCGGGCCAGGCGAACGCGTCGAACAGATCGAGCGTCTCGGGGCTCAGACGCACGCCCGGCTTTCCGAGCCGCTCGCTGGCCTCGCGGAGAAAGAACGTGCTCAGGTGCGCGATCTCCTCGCGGCGCTCGCGCAGGGGCGGCACGTGAATGCGGATGACGCTCAAGCGATAGAAGAGATCCTCGCGGAACCGTCCCTGCGCGACGCGCTGCTCGAGATCGGCGTTCGTGGCCGCGACGACGCGGACGTCGACGCGGGTGGGCCGTGTCTCGCCGACCGGCAGCACCTCGCCTTGTTCGAGGAAGCGCAGCAGCTTGGGCTGCACGTCGAGCGGCAGGTCTCCGACCTCGTCGAGAAACAGCGTGCCGCCGACCGCGGTGCGCAGGACGCCCGGCTGATCCGCGAGCGCGCCCGTGAAGCTGCCGCGTCGATGGCCGAACAGCTGGCTGTCGGCCAGTTCGCGCGTCGCGCTGGTGCAGTTGTAGGGCAGGAACATGGCGCGGCGCCGCGGCGAGCCGGCGTGAATCGCGCGCGCGAGCAGATCCTTGCCGGTGCCGCTCTCCCCGGTAATCAGGACGGTCAGGTCGTTGCCCTGGAGCCGCTGGATCTGATCGATCACGCGCCGCATCGCGGCGCTGGCGCAGACGAAGCCGGGGATCAGCGGCTCGAGACGTGTCTCCGGCGCGCCGCTCGCGGGTTCGTGCGGGCGTTCGCGCGCCGCGCACAGATCGAAGCCCTGGCGAAGTACGGCGCACAGCGTCCTGAAGCGCTGGAGCATCGGGAGCGCGAACGGCCGCAGGCCGGACACGACGGCGAATCGTGGACCGTCCGCGTCGCGGCCGACCGGTTCGACCAGCAGCAGCGGCGCCGCCGACCCGGCCAGCATCCGCCCGGCGCCCCCTGCAATGGCGCGCGCGGCGCTCGCGTCGCAGCCCGCATATGCGACGACGCGCACGTCGCCGGACGCGATCTGCACGTAGAGCACCGCCGCCTGCGCGTCGCACGATTCGAGCAGCGCCGTCGCGCCGTCGCGCGCGAGCAGCGCGGGAACCATCGCGGCCTCCACGATCCGGCGCACCAGCGCATCGTCTCCATCCATCTGGACGCCGACGAATCCGCCGGTCCCCGCGACGGGGTCCGCCGCCACGGCGGCCTGCGTCTCGCGGAGATCAGGCTCCGCGCCGAGCGATTCGAAGATCGCGCCGGCATCGGTGAGGTACCGCCGGGCCCGCGAGCGCGCGCCGGCCGCCGAGGCCAGGCGCCCCAGTTCGAGATAGCTCAGGCCGGCCTGGTAGCGTTCACCGAGCAGGTCGAAGACGCTGACGCTCTGGCCGAAATCGTGGTACGCCTCGGTCGAGCGGCCGGCCTTCGCATGGATGCGTCCGCGCAGACGCAGGAATTCCCCCCAGAGACTCGTGAGATTCGTCGACTGAAGACGCGCCGCGAGTTCCGCGTGGCGGGCCTCCGCCTCCTCGATGCGGTTCGATGCGAGCAGCGCTTCGACGGCAATCAGCTCCGCCTGCCGCGCGTACGCCACCGGCGCATCCGACGCGCGGGCGATGTCCGCCGCGGCCGCGAGCGCCGATGCCGGCTGTCCGGCGCGCAGCGCGAGACGCGCCTCCAGCACGCGGACGGACCATTGATACCAGCGCGACGCTTCGGTCCCGTACTCCGCGTAGGCCTCGCGGGAGCGCTCGAGACAGCGGCTGGCCTCCGTGTGGTTGCCGCGAATGAGATGGATTTGCGCGAGCGTGTCGAAGACGGCGCCGGTCGTCTCCCGCATGAACTGCAGCGGACTGCGGACGTCGAGCGCCCGGTTGAGGACCTGTTCGGCGCGGACGAGGCTGCCGAGCCGCACGCAAATCTGGCCCAGCGAGGCGAGCGCGACGCCCAGGCCATGCGGCGTGCCTGCCTGCTCCTGCAGCTCGACGCTGCGCTCCGCCAGCGCGAGCGCCTGATCGTGGCGGTGCTGCATCATCGCGACGTTCGCCTGGTTCCCGCAGACGGTCGCGAGGACGTCGCCGGCCTCGACGATGATCGCCAGCCGCTCCGCCTGCCGCAGCGCGGCCATCGCTTCGTCCAGACGCCCTTCCTGCGCGAAGGTCACACCCGAGAGCGAGTGGACCATGGCGAGATGCCGCCGATCGCCCGCCGCGTGGAGCGCCGAGGCCGCCTGTGCGATGTGCTCGCGGACGATCGCGGTGTCCCCCACCTGGCGATAGCAGAGGCCGAGTTCGTAGTGGGCGAGCCCGATCGCGCGCGAGTCGTGCGCCCGCTCGGCGAGCCGCAGCGCCCGGGTCAGGAAGGCGATGCCGCGCGACGGTTCACCGCGGGCGACGGCGAGACGGCCGTGGATGCGCCACAACTCGGACAGGTGGGCGGGGTCGGCCCGTTCGCGGTCTTCAGGCGGGCGCCCGACCGCTTCGGCGGCCTGCCGGAGGTCGTCCTGGAGGAGCCAGGCTTCGGCAAGGGCGCAGCGCAGGGGGATCTGTTCGTCCCGGCGCAGGCCCGGCTGCTTCAGCGCGCGAACGAGCAGCGTCGCGGCCTCGGCCCCGTGGCCGCGCTGTAACGCCTCCGCCGCCCGCCCGGCCAGGTCCTGCAGAGCCACGGGCGGAAGTATACCTCGTATACAGCAGGGACCCTACAGGCGATGGGCGCGGGGGTCGGCGGCGAAGGAGTAGGACAGGAGCTTGTAGGCCAGACGCGCGCAGAGGAAATTCGGCGCGACGAGGCCGGGGATTGGACTCAGCTCCACGATGTCGGCGGCGACGAGGCGGCGGCGTTCGGCGACGGCCCGCAGCAGCGCCGTGATTTCCGCCCAGGAGAGGCCGCCCGGCTCCGGCGTGCCGGTGGCCGGCATGATGGCGGGGTCGAGGCCGTCCACGTCGATCGAGACATAGACGCTCTCGCCCAGCGACTCGACGACGCGATCGATCCATTGCGGATCGCGCCGCATCGACGCGTCGTAGAAGATTGTCGTCTTCAGGCGCGTCAACGCCTCCGCTTCCTCCGTCGACAGACTGCGGATGCCGACCTGGGTAATGCTCGCGTACTCGAGCGCGCGCCGCATGGCGCACGCGTGATTGAACGCCGTTCCCATGTACGCGTCGCGCATGTCGGCATGCGCGTCGATCTGCAGCACGCTGAGGTTCCCGTACTTGCGCGAGGCGGCCGCGACGAGCGGCGGCGTGATCGAGTGCTCGCCGCCGAGCGTCAGGAGGAACTTGCCGCGTCCGATGACCTCGTAGGCGACCCGCTGGATTTCGTCCATGAGCGGCGCCAGCTCGCCGAAGGGCAGTTCCATCTCCGGCAGCGTGCAGATGCCGATGCCGTGGACGTCGGCGCCGACCTCTTCGTCCCACAACTCCATGTGCGACGATGCGACGAGGATCTCGCGGGGACCGTTGCGCGCCCCGCCGACGTAGGACGTGGTGCGATCCAGGGGAATCGGGAGGATGACGACGGCCGACTCGTCGAACGGACGACTCGTGGGCAGCACACCGCCGAAGGGCACACAGACACCGCGATCGTACTGAAAGGGCAGCTCCATTACTGGCGCGCCTCGTAGCGCTCTTCTGGAAACAGCCGGCCGTCAGCTGCCATGACGGGGCCGGACAAGTCGAACTGGAGCGGCGTCCGGGCCGCGAGCGCCGTACGGGCGCTCGTGGCCAGTGCGGTCACGAGCAGCGGCAGCGCGATCGTGACGTCGGCGTGGACGGTGACGCGCTCGGCGTCGGTGGCCAGCTTGCCCCAGCTCTGCGCCTCTTCGAGGCTCGAGCCGGACGCGCCGCCGAAATGCGGCACGTCGGCCACGATCTGCAGCGCGTAGCGATGGCCGCCGACGCGATCGTCGTAGAACTCCGCCTGGACGCTCGCCTGATTGATGAAATTCTTCGGGGTGCCGCCGCCGAGGACGACCGACGCCGTCCGCGGCCGGCGGATCACGATGTTCGCCGATTCGATGATGTCCCCGACCACGTCGATGTGCCCCGCAACCGAATCGCGATGCCGCGCCTGCGAGATCCCCATGCCGATCGACGAATCCGCAATCGCGGGACAGAAGATCGGCACGGAGGCGCGGTAGGCCGCCGTCAGGATCCCGTCGCGTCCGGTCTCCTTCCAGAGATACTCGCCGAGACGGTAGAGAAACTCGCGCGTCGTGTACGGACGCCGCTCGAGCGTCAGCACGAACGCGGCAATCCACTCATCGTTCTCGACGAATTCGTCTTCGCTCGCGTACGTGTCGTACACGCGATCGATCCGGTCGGCCTGCAGCGCGGCATCGTCTTCGCGCGCGGAGCCGATGTAGTGCCGCCGGCCCCGCGTCTCGTGAAGATCGTGGTACAGGTTGGCCCCGGTCGAGACGACGCAGTCGACGTACCGCTCCGCGACGAGGTGCGCGACGATCCTGCGCATCCCCCCGGCGCTGAGCGCGCCCGCGAGGCCGAGGAAGATCGTGCAATCGTGCGCCAGCATCTTCTCCCAGATCCGGCGCGCGGTCGCGAGGTTGCGCCCCTGAAAGGACACGCGCTCCATCCGCGCGAGCAGCGCGTCGGCGCTGAGGCCGGCTTCGATCTCGAGCGGCTCGACCGGGACGCGAAGAAAGCGGGACTTGGATTTCATGCCGGAGGAATTAAACCACAGACGGATGCCGGAGGTCGGATGTCGGAGGTGACCTAGAACGCGGCGCCGATGCGCGCGAAGGTGGTCGCGCGGCGCGGAGCGGTATCCTCGACCCACGCGACGCCCCCCGCGAACGTGACGGGCAGCACGTAGCCGAGCACGGTATCGAACGACACCTCGGCGCCGAACGACGTCCCGACGTCGTCCAGCGAGAAGCGGCCGCGCCAGGCGTGGGCGGCGTCGGCAAACGCCGCGGCGTGGATGGACCGCAGGGAGACGGGGACGGTCCCCCAGCCCCGCTCGACGAAGGCAATCGGGACGCGCACATCGAGATTGATGACGGCGGCGTGCGGTCCGCTGGGGGTCGCGGACGCGCCGCGCAGCAGACCTATCGCATCCTCGCCGACGTCGAAGCCGGCGCCGGCCGGTCCCGAACCGCCGACGCCAAACGTCCGCCGCACACGGTTGTCCCCCCAGGCCGTCGCGCCGGCTCCGCGCGCAGCGAGGACGATGTGGCCGCCGTTCAGGCGCCAGTAGTGCCGGACGTCCATGACCGCTGCGCCGGCGTCACCGTCGGCGCCAAGCGCGCGACGCGTGGACTCCACGATCGCCTTGGCGAGCCATCCTTCCTCGACGCTGATCGAGTAGCCGAACAGCCGGCGGCTGTCGAACAGCCACCCGCCGCGCAGCGACCGGCGGTCCACCGCCGATCGCGGCGCCGCGCACCCGGACGCGCAGGTCAGCGTGTCGCGCTCGGCATCGAACGACGCGAGGAACGTCTGCGAGCGCCGGATGCGGCGCACCGGCAGCAGCATCCCGGCCGCGAACTCACGGCTGCGGAGTTCGCGTCCGCCGCCGACGGGATCCGTGTCGTCCGAGTAGTCGGCGAAGAACGCCGGCGTCCAACGGTCGTACACGTAGCTGGCGCTCCAGTCGGGACGCGACCGCGCCCCCGACCATGCCGCGGTTGCCGCATAGGCGTGGCGACCGAGCACGTCGGTCATGGCCGTCGCAGCGCCGACGAGGATCTCGTCCGCGTCCGACAACGCGATCGGTGTCCAGTACACCGGCATCAGTGAACGCCACGGGCGATAGCCCATCCCGGCGATCGGCGTGTCTGCCGGCGTCGATGTCGGCCCGGCGGGGGAGTTGGACCACTCGACCGGCCGCCACGCACGGCGATCGAGCGGCCGCTCGAACAGGTCGTACCCGTCCGCCGTGTACCCGACGTACACGAGGCGGTCGTCGGGTGCGGTTTCCGGAAATTGCGCGCCGGCGTGCGTGCTGGTGACCTCGAACACGTCGCCGGTCGCGACGTCGGCCGCGTAGATCTCGAACGGGCCGCCGTCGAGATCGGCCGCGAAGAGAATCGTGCGTCCGTCCGGCGTCCACGACGGCGTGACGAGCCGTGCGTCGGATCGCGCGAGCAGCACGCGCACGCCGCGCGTCGCGACGTCGATCAGCACGATCTCCGAGGGGCCACCCACGCGGCGGCGCTCGGCCACAATCGTCGACCCGTCGGGCGACCACCGCGGACCTGCATAATCGCCCTCGTCTTCGAGCAGGATCGTGGGCATCGTCTGCCCGTCGGGATCGAACGGCAGCCGCGCGAGCACGTGACGGCCGTCCCGCTGGATCGTGCACACGATGCTGTGGCCGTCGGGCGAGAAGTCGGGATCGCCTGCGCGCGCTTCATGCGTCAGCCAATGCACGACGCCGCCGGTCGTCCGCACGGCGTACAAGTCGAGTTGAAGACCGACCGAACGGATGCGTTCGAGCTGATCGAACACGATCCAGCCGTCGCGCACCGTCGTCCGGCCACCGCCGACGCGCCACGCCACGCGTGTCGGTGCGCCGTCCCGCGTCAGCGACATCAACGCCGGGAAGCGGTCCGGATTCGATACCGCATAGATGATGCCGCCATCGTCGTCCGTCGCAGGGGCGAATACATCGAAGCCGTGGTGCGTGAGCCGCGCCGCACCCGCGTGCGCGGCCTCGGCATTCGCCACCTTCCGCGCGCGTTCGCGTTCGAACTCGTCCCACAGCTCGCCAAGCGAGCGGCCGTACACCGTGCGGAATGCCGGCGCGCCCAGATAGGGCACACGTCCCGCGGTCGCATCGGCGAGCCGGCGAAGCGACGCCGGGCCGTAGCGATCCGCGAGGAACTGATGAAAATAGCCGCCGTACGCGTATGGCGCGTTGCCGCCAGGCCAGGCGACGAGTCCGCCTCCTGCGCGATCGATCGGCAGCAGACGTTGCTGACGTGCCGCCGCGTCGAGCAGCGCGGAGAAGTCGCCGGCGGGGATCCGGCCGTCGCCTCCGGCGGCGCTTTCCTCGAAGGTGGCCAGGCCCTCGATTTGCCAATGGGGCAGGAACTGGTTCGGAAAGAGCACCGGGTGGCGTCCGAAGATGCGCGACAGCACGCTGGCGAACCCGCGGCGGCGGTCCAGGTGCAGGATGTGCGTGTATTCGTGGGTGAAGACGACGCGCAGCCAGTCGGCGGTGTTGCCGATCAGGCTTTCGGGCGCGGGCGGGGACGCAGCAATCTCGATTGTATCGACCGGCAGCGGCGTCGCCCATCCGTTCGCGACATCATTCTGATTGACGAGGATGACGTGCACGCGCCCGTCGATCGTCCCGAAGGAGGGCGCGAGCTGCCCGCGCACCTCCTCGACGATGATGGCCAACCGGCGGGCGAGCCGATCCTCTCCCTGATGGAAGTGCACGTCGAAGTGCGGAGTGGCGATCGTCCGGAAACGCAGGCGCGGATCGTAGCGGTTCGCGGCGGACGCCACGGCCGCGGCAGACAGCAGCAGCGCGGCGATCAGCGCCCTGGCCGCCGCCAGGCGCGCGCGGTCAGTCCGCGTCGGCCTCACGCTTCAACTCGGCCAGCAGCGACAGGGCCTGCAGCGGCGTGAGGTTGTCCACGTCCACATCCTGCAGCCGGCGTCGAAGCGGATCCTCCGCGGCGGCCTGGAAGAGGCTGGGCTGCGCCTGCCGATCGCGCTCGCCGGTCAGCGAGGGGCGGCCGCCGCGCGACAACTCGTCGCGCTCGAGGCCCACGAGGATCTCTCGCGCGCGCTGCACGACGGCCGGCGGAAGCCCCGCGAGGCGCGCGACCTGAATCCCATAGCTGCGGTCCGACCGCCCGGGGACCACCTTGCGGAGGAACACGATGTCGTCCTTCCACTCGCGCACGACGACATGGAAGTTGACGACCGCCGGCAGCGCGTCGGCGAGATCGGTCAGTTCGTGATAGTGCGTGGCGAAGATCGTCTTCGGCCGCGCGCGGGGGTTCGACGCGAGGTGCTCGGCGACGGCCCACGCGAGGCTCAGCCCGTCGAACGTCGCGGTGCCGCGCCCGATCTCGTCGAGGATGACGAGGCTGCGCGACGTGGCGGCGTGCAGGATGTTCGCCGTTTCCTGCATCTCCACCATGAAGGTCGACTGGCCGCGCGCGATGTTGTCGGAGGCGCCGACGCGCGCGAACACGCGATCGACGACCGGCAGCTTCGCGCTCCGCGCCGGGACGAACGATCCCGCCTGCGCCATCAGGCAGAGGAGCGCAGTCTGGCGCAGATACGTGGACTTGCCCCCCATGTTCGGCCCCGTCAGGATCATCACCTGGGCGGCGGCGTC
>DASSOM010000280.1:0-14934 GCA_035700625.1 Vicinamibacterales bacterium | reverse complement strand
GAACTGCAGATAAACGGAATCGTTCGCCCAGGAATCGCGGTCGGCATGGCCGTGCAGCCAGATGCGATAGCCCTTTCCCGCCTCAGCGTTGAACCTGAATTCGACGTAATTGGCGGGATTCGCCAGCGCCGTGGTGACCTTGGGCGCGCCGGCGTCCGGCTGACCCACCGCCACGCCGCCGATGGCGCCGCTGATGGACTCGCGGGTCCACTTGCCGGCGATGGTCGTGGCGGCCGACGCAGGCAGGATGATGTCGCCGTCCGCGTTGGGCCCGATCGTGGTCGACGTCGAGGACGTCGTACTGCCCCAATTCACGACCAGCATCGGCCGCACGCTCGCGTCGGATGCCTCGCGGGAGTAGTACTGCTTGTACGAGTCACGACTCGACGCGCCGGAGTCCCGGACGACGAACCGCGCGTACCGCGAACCGTACTTGCCGTTGATGACGTTCTGAACCTGCTGCGTGACGTCGAAGGTCACGCGGGATCCCGGCGTGCTCGTGACCTGTGCGTAGGAGGCGTTGCCCGTGACATCGACGCCAGCGCGCGACCATAAAGATCCGCTCTTCCGGCTGCGCCATGTGACGTACGGTTCGTCGAACGAGATGGGGATGCTGAAGGCGTCGAGCTGGCGCGTTTCGCTGTTGCCCTGCTTCACCGTCAGAATCAACTTGGCCGAGGCAATCGTCGCATTGTCGGGCACCGTGGTCTCGGTGTCGAACGTGAGCACCGCGCGACGGACCCACTCGGTGTCCGAGCTCTGTCGTGTCTCCAGGATCGGCTGGCTCCCGAAGTTCGTGTTCGCGTAGGTGCCCCCTCGCACCGTCGCGTCTTTCGCCACTGTGAGCGTCACCGACTGTGCGGCGGCCGGCCACGCCGTCAGCAGCGCCACGAACGCGAGCGCCACGCCCCTGATTCCCGGATTCCAACGAGTCCCGACGAGCCCCTTCATCGATTCCTCCTCCGACCTCCGCCCGGGCGCGCACACCTCGAGCGGCATGCCGGTGAGCGGCGGTCGACGGCCACAAGCGCCACGGGCGCTCGCAACGGACGTCCAGCGTGTGAGTGGTAGTTCGCGGCGGGGGAGCAGCCGCGGCTCAGCGCTTCGCAAGAATCTGTCCAGGTCGGGAAAGCGCGGCCATTCTGCCATTTGCGCGGCGCGGGGCGGTGTCGCGATGACAGATCGGTCGCCGGATGCAACTCAACCGTTTTGTCGTACTTTCATGGTGGGACGAAAAACGGGCGGAAAACGAGGCCGGTTCTAATACTGATGAGTCAACTTACTGTACAGGTGCGTGCGCATGAGGACGGATTGGACGCGATCTCGGCCGTATGTGTCTCCCAGCGCGACACAACGGACGAGCCTGCAGGAAAGAACGTGCAACGACAGTCTTGTCGCTGAGCCAAACCGGCGGTGGGGCGAGAAGCCGGCTGAACGTACGAAGACCGGTGCGGCATCCATGTGCCGCACCGGTCCCGATGCCCCGGAGAGGGGCGGTTACCGAACGTTGTAGACCACGACCAGCGGTTTGTGGTCCGACGGCATGACGCCGCTGCTGTTGCGCGTGTCGTACACCCGCGCCGAGGCCACCGACAGGAACGTCGCGCCCTTCGACGAGAAGACGTAGTCGATCCGGCTGTTTCGCGTGCAGCCGTTGCAGTTCATGTAGTGGGTCGCGGTGCCAAGCGACGCCGCTTTGGCCCACCCGTCGAGGTTGTAGTTCGCCATGTAGTGGTATTCCGTCGAAGAAGACTGCATGTTGAAGTCTCCCCCGACGATGCGGGCTTCGGACCAGTTCTGCTCGCACGCCGTCATCGCCTTGGCTTCGCTCAACCGAGCCGACGCGCTGTCCACGGCGAGATGGGTCGACCACACATTGATCCGCCGGCCGTTGACCACGAGGCTCATATGCGGCGCCTTCCGGTTCGCGCTCGAGTTGGTCACGCAGATCGACGAGCTGTCGATCGACCAGCGCGACAGCAGCAGGTTGCCGAGCCCCGAGTACGCCGTCTTCCACGTCCTGCCCGTGGCGCTGTTGACCGCCTTCGCGAGGTTCGACGCCTGCGTGGAGTTATCCACCTCGTTGAACGAAATGATGTCGGGCTTCATCTTCGCCACCCAGGAGGCGATGCGCGCCGGGTCGTAGCGTCCGTCGGTCCCGATGCCGCCGTGGTGCACGTTCCACTGCAGGAAGCGGAGCGTCGACGAGCTCGAGCCGCCGCCGGACGACGTATCGTCATCTCCGGTGTCCTCGGACGAGGGAGACGACGTGCCGGTCGTATACGACACCGTCAGCTTCGGCCGCAGGGACGTATTGGTATTCCTGGGCGTGCCGTACTCGCGATACGAGTCACGGCTCGAGCCGTCGATATCGATCAGCACAATCCGCGTGTACCGCGATCCCAGCTTGCCCGATACCGCCTGCGCGACCAGCGACGTCACGTCGTACGTCACCGCCGCGCCTCTGGTGCTCCCGACCGATTTGACGGCCAGCCGTGTGCCCAGATCGCCGCCCGGTGTGCCCCAGCGCTTTCCCTGCGAGATGTACCGGTACTTCCAGCTGAAGTCGTGGTCGCCGTTCGACGTCCGCACCTGGTAGGCGGCCACGCGGCGCGCCGCCCCGCTGTTGGCGTAGGTGACGTACACCGTCATCTTCGCCGAGAGGATGTGCGCCCCTGCGGGAATCTTGTTCTGCGTGTCGAACTTCAGCATCGCCCTGCGTCTATAGTCCTTGGCGTCGCTCGCGCGAGTCGCCAGCAGGTCTCCCTGGAACTGGCTCGCGTAACGGCCCGCGCGCACGGTCCCATAGGTGACCGCCGGCAGCACCGTCGTTGACTGGGCCGCGGCGGGAACGGCGCCAAGCAGCGTCCCCATCATGAGCACGCCGCCAAGGCGGCCCCAGCCCGATCGCGATCTGACCAACTGCAGCATCCAATCCTCCTGAACTTGCGTGGTGCGGCGCGAAACTCCCCCGTTGGAGCGACGCGCCCCCGAACAGCAGACGAACGCCTCGACGCCGCGAACGCGCGGGCGTCCGAGATGAGGCGTGGCGTAATGTGGTTGGTGCGGCGAATGACCTTGCCGCGCGTGCAGCTATGGCAAGGATGTGTCCAGCCTGAAAACCCCAACAAATCCAGCACTTACGGCGCAGCGACCGGAAACACGACTCAGCGGGATATCGGACGTCGAACTCGACCGTTTGTACTTCTTACATTGATCCCCTTGAATCGGCGGAATTCAGGCCACGATGGCATATGGCTGAGTCGCAATCAGTGACACGCACGTGCTTTCAGGCTCGGCAGACTGCTCCTCACAGCCTCGACTGCATGGCAGCCCGACACTCGCGAGGCCGGCTGCGGCGCGTGCCTTGCAGAGCTGAGGGTCGAAACGAATGCCGCGAACGTCTCCCCGGCGCCTGCGCGTCGCCCTCGTCGCCCCCTCGATGGAGATCCTCGGCGGACAGGCCGTGCAGGCCGATCGCCTCGTGCGCGCGTGGCGCGACGACTCCGATGTCGACGCGTGGCTGGTGCCGATCAACCCGGTGCCGCACGGACCGCTGCGCGCGGCGATGCGCGTCAAGTATCTCCGGACCGTCCTGACGCAGCTCCTCTACTGGCCGCTCCTCGTGCGCGAGTTGCGCACCGCCGACGTCGTCCACGTCTTCTCCGCGTCGTACTTCTCGTTCCTGCTCGCGCCGCTGCCCGCCGTCCTCGTCGCGCGGCTGCTCGGAAAGCCGGTAGTGATGAATTACCGAAGCGGCGAAGCGCCCGACCATCTGCGGCGATCGGCAGTCGCCCGCGCGACGCTTCGTGCGGTGGACCGCAACGTCGTCCCATCGCGTTTCCTGAAGGACGTGTTCGCCGGCTTCGGCATTGGCGCGCAGATCGTCCCCAACATCGTCGATCTGGAACGGTTCCGGTTCCGCAGGCGCGGAACGCTGCAGCCGCGGCTGGTGTCGACGCGCAACTTCGAGCCGCTCTACAACGTGGCGTGCACCCTGCGCGCGTTCCGGCTCGTGCAGGACCGTTGGCCGGACGCGCGTCTCACGCTCGTCGGCGCCGGCTCGCAGGAACGACACCTTCGGCGGCTCGTGGAAGACCTTGGTCTGCGCCACGTCACGTTCGCGGGACGGGTGCCTCCGACGGAGATCTGGCGCTTCTACGCCGACGCGGATATCTACGTGCAGACACCCGACATCGACAACATGCCCGCGTCGGTCATCGAAGCGTTCGCGAGCGGATGTCCGGTGGTCTCGACCGACGCCGGCGGCGTACCGGCGATCCTGACCGACGGGACGCACGGGCTGCTCGCGCCGAGCGGCGATCACGTTCGCGTCGCCGCTGCCGTCCTCCGGCTTCTGGACGACGCGGAACTCGCCGGCCGGATCGCGGATGCCGCGCTCGCGAGCTGCGCCGCCTATCAGTGGCGGGCGGTGCGGACCGCATGGGTCGAGGTGTACCGGAGCGTCTCGCGAAGCGGCGAGTCCGTTGCCGCGCCGCAGGCGGGTCTCGACAACCGTCCTACGAGAGGAACGCCGGGTCTGGTGTGACCGTGCTGACGTCAATCCGCCGAGTCCTGAAGATGGAGCGCGGCGAGCGGGCGTTCCGGCTGCGGTGCGCTTCGCAGAATGCGCGCGACCATCTCCGCTATGCCATCGCGCGCCCCACCTGGAACCGCGGTTCACTCGCCGCCAGGCTCGACGCGTCCGTCTCGACGACCATCAGGCGCGCGATCGCAGACATCGATCGAGGAGATTGCGACGCCGCGCATACGGCACTCGCGCGACATTTCGTCGAACGTGAGTGGCGATGGCCGCTCTCCCCGCGACGCCGGGTCGCTGTCGCCGATGCCGTGCGCCGCGCCTTCCCGTACGCGGCGCAGGACGCGCGCGCGCGTGCCGGTCGTCTCGACGAGGGAACGATTGATCTGCTCGGCTACCGCAACATCCCATGTGGGCGCACGCCGGACTGGCATCGCGACGCGGTCCACGATCGCCGGGCGCCTGACGTGTTCTGGATGCGCGTGCCCTACCTCGATCCCGCCTGCGGCGACCACAAGATCATCTGGGAGCTGAACCGGCATCAGCACTGGTTGACGCTCGGCCGCTCCCGCTGGCTGTCGTCCAACGGACCCGATCCGGACGCGTTCGAGTACCGGTTGTTCCGCGACCAGTTCGTGAGCTGGATGTCCGCGAACGCGCCGCTCAGCGGCATCAACTGGGCCAGCATGCTCGAGCCCGCGTTTCGAACGCTCTCGTGGGTGTGGGCCCTCGCATTCTTTGCGGAGGACGCGGTCGAAGACCCGACGCCCTGGACGCTCGACATGCTGCTGGCGATCGACCGTCAGCTCGCGCACGTCGAACGCAATCTGTCGCGCTACTTCAGCCCGAATACGCACCTGACCGGCGAGGCGCTCGCGCTGTATGCGGTGTCGATGGCGCTGCCGGAGCTGCGCGCGAGCGCCGGCCGCGCCCGCACGGGACGCGACGTCCTGCTGCAGGAAATCGACCGTCAGATCAACGCCGATGGTGGACACGCGGAGCTCTCGCCCCACTATCACCGCTACTCCACCGATTTCTATCTGCTCGCGCTGCTCGTGGCGCGGCGCGCAGGCGACCCGGCCGCCCGCGCCTTCGAAGACGCGCTCCGCCGGCAGGCGCACTACCTTCGAACCATCGCGGCCGACGACGGCCGGCTGCCGCTCATCGGCGACGACGACGGCGGGCAGATGTTTCCAATCGGCGGACGATCGCCGGCCGACGCACGGCCGACGCTCGCGGCCGCGGCGGAAGTGCTCGGCGATGCGTCGCTCGCCCTCGGACCAGCGCCGGAAGAAACGTACTGGCTGCTTGGAGGCGCGCCGTCGTACGCCGCGCCCGCAACGGCATCACCCTGGGCATCGCGTCTCCTGCCGGACAGCGGCTACGTCGTCCTTCGATCCACTCGCGGCGACCATCTGATGTTCGACGCGGGCCCGCACGGTTTTCTGAATGGCGGTCACGCCCACGCGGACGGACTGTCGGTCGATCTCACGGTAGCCGGCCGGCCGTTGTTCGTCGATCCGGGCACGGCGACGTACACGATGGACCCGGCCGTGCGGGATCGATTCCGATCGACGGCGATGCACAACACCGTGTCGGTCGACGGCCTGCCGCATGCGGAGCCGCGCGGCCCGTTTCACTGGCGCGAGGCGCCGGCGGCGCACGTCACGGCGTTCACGACCGCACCCCCCGCGGAGTTCGCCGAAGGCACGCGCGAGGACCGCACGGGCGTGCGCCACACGCGATCCGTGCTCGCGCTCCCCGATACCGGCTGGCTCATCGTCGATCGGCTCGCGGGTCCGCCGCGGGGCACCGCCGCAGCAGACGCGTGGTGGCACTTCCATCCCGACTGGACGCCGTCGCTCGACGATCACGGTGTAGAAGTCGAGCATCGAGATGGCACGCGCGTGTCGCTCGCCTTCGACGGGGCAAGTCTCCGCGTCGTCTCCCCCGACGACCCGAGCGGACTCGGGGCCTACGCACCCGAATACGGACGCATAGAGCCGGCGTTTGCCATCTGCGCGCAGGCGCGGAAGGCACTCCCCTTCGCGATCGGTGTGTTCGTCTCCGCCCCATCGCGCGGGCGCGTGCCTTGCACGCTGCAGCTGGTCCGCGTCGCAGCGGACGAGGTGCACCTGACGCTGACGCTCCCCGAGCGGGTGCTCGCGGTGACGATCGGCGGCGGCCATTACCAATTCACCAATTCACCAATTCACCAACTCACCAATTCCCCATGTGTGGCATCGCCGGATTTGCTGACGCGCTCGTGACGGACGCCGCGGCGCCCGCCGCGCGCGCCCAGGCGGACTTCCACCTCGTCCATCGGATGTGCGCGGTCATCCGCCACCGCGGACCGGACGACGAGGGCATCCATGTCGCCCCTGGCGTGGGCCTCGGCATGCGCCGGTTGAGCATCATCGATCTCTCGACGGGACATCAGCCGATCCCCAACGAGGCACGGACGGTCTGGGTCGTCTTCAACGGCGAAATCTACAACTACCGTGAGCTGCGCGCCGAACTGCAGGCGCTCGGCCATCGCTTCTCGACCTCCAGCGACACCGAATCGGTCGTTCACGCGTACGAGCAGTGGGGAGAAGAGGCCTTCCGCCGCCTGAAAGGCATGTTCGCCATCGCGCTCTGGGACGCGCCGAACCGGCGGCTGCTGCTCGCGCGCGATCGTCCCGGCATGAAGCCGCTGCACTACACGGAGCACCAGGGCCGGCTGTACTTCGCCAGCGAGATCAAGTCGCTGCTCGCCGCCGGTGCGGTGGATCGGAGACTGGATCTGAACGCGCTGGATCATTTCCTCACGTTCCTGTACACGCCGCGGGACGGATCCATCTTCCACGGCGTGCGCAAGCTGCCGCCCGGTCATTACCTCCGTTGGCAGGACGGCCGCATCGAGATCCGGCCGTATTGGACGATCGATGACGCGGAGCGCTTTGCGGGCACCGAAGCGGAGGCGGCCGATCATCTTCGATCGGTGCTGCTGGACGCCGTGCGTTCGCACATGGTCAGCGACGTCCCGCTCGGCGCGTTCCTGTCGGGCGGCGTGGACTCGTCGGCCATCGTCGCGTGCATGACCCGCGCGTCCGATCGGCCGGTCAAGACCTTCGCAATCGGGTTCGATGAGCCTGCATTCGACGAGCTGGAACACGCGCGCGCCGTTGCACGACACTTCCACACCGACCACCACGAGTTCGTCGTCAAGCCGGACGGCCTGGCCATCCTCGATCGCCTGGTGTCGCACTTCGACGAACCGTTCGCCGACTCCTCCGCGATTCCGACCTGGTACGTCTCCGAGATGGCGCGGCGCCACGTCACCGTCGTCCTGTCCGGCGACGGTGGGGACGAACTGTTCGGCGGGTACGATCGCTACCTGCCGCATCCGCGTGTCGCGCGCTTCGATCGGCTGCGGATTCCGGGTGCGCGGCGGATGGCCGGGCTCGTCTGGCCGCTCATGCCGCACGGTGCGCGCGGGCGCGTATTCCTCCGCCACGTCGCGCAGGACGGCGACGGCCGCTACCTCGAATCGGTCACGTTTTTTCAGCCCGATGAACGTGCGGCGCTCTACACGTCGGACGTACGGGCGGCGCTCGCCGGGCGCCGCGCCGAGGATGACGTGCGCGCGCGATTCGAACGGTTCGGCGCGCTGTCGCTGCACGGACGGATGATGCGCTTCGACTTCGAAACGTATCTTCCGGAAGATGTGCTCGCGAAGGTCGATCGGATGAGCATGGCGCACTCGATCGAGTCGCGGGTGCCCCTGCTCGACAATGACGTGATCGACTTCGCCGCGTCGCTGCCGGCCCGGTTCAAGATTCGTGATGGCCGCCGTAAGCACATCTTCAAGGAGGCGCTGCGTCCGCTGCTGCCCGACAGCGTGCTCGACCGGCGCAAGCAGGGGTTCGGCGTTCCGCTCGGCGTCTGGTTCCGCGGCGGCTTGACGACGCTGTTTGCCGACGTGCTGCACTCGTCGCGGACGCGCCAGCGTGGGTACTTCGAACCAGGGTTCGTCGACCGGCTCGTCCGCGAGCATCTGCGCGGCGAGCGCGATCACACGCTGCGGCTGTGGCAGCTGCTGATGTTCGAACTCTGGCACCGGCAGTACCTCGACGAGTCGCCGCGGCTCACGTCGGAGGCTGCCGCGGCCGGCGTGTGATCTCACGCCAAGCAGCCAAGGGATCTCACGCCAAGGAGCCAAGGAGCCAAGAGATCTCACGCGAAGGAGCTAAGCAGCCAGGGGATCTCACGCCAAGGAGCTAAACAGCCAGGGGATCTCACGCCAAGGCGCGGTCTCGTAGATTCAGCGCGGAGGGCGGTCATGCGCCGCGGCGGCGAGCGCGCGCGGGCGCGCGCCTGGGCGTCAGTCGGTCCGCGGAGACAAACAGCAAGGGCGACAGGGAGAGCTGCTTGTCTCCGTGGACCGACTGACGACCAGACAGCCGGCCGAAGGCCGGCGTTCGCCGCCGCCTCAGCCTTGGCTCCTTGGCGTGAGATCTCCCTGGCGTGAGATCACCTCTGCGTGAACCGCGGCGCCGTACTCACGGCAGTCCGCTACATACCCGGCCGGCTGAGCCGCAATGACTCGCGTGCCCCCTGTGAACAAATTCTCCTGAAAGCTGCAGATAGTTTCGGCACGGCGTGGCACCTGCCTTGCTGAGATGGACGCTGTGAACGTGCCGCGGATTCCGATAGCCATCTTCCTCACCAGCTTCCATCCCGGCGGCACCGAACGGCAGATGACGGAACTCATCCGCGGGCTCGACCGCACGCGCTTCGACGTGCACGTCGCGTGCTTCCATCGCGAGGGGGCCTGGCTGCCGCGCGTGACCGCGTGCGCGCCCGTGACCGCGTTTCCGATCCGCGGCTTTGCGCGTCCGTCCACGGTCGGGCGGATGGCCGCGTTCGCCCGGTGGTGCCGGTCACACCGGATTGCGGTCGTGCAGACGTGCGATCTCTACGCGAACACATTCGGCCTGCCCGCGGCGGCCCTCGCAGGCGTGCGCGTGCGGATCGGCAGCCGCCGTGAGCTGAACCCCGACAAGCGCTCGTCGCAGATCGCGCTGCAGCGCCAGGCATACCGCGCCGCGACCCGGGTCGTCGCCAACTCCGCCGCGGCGGCGCGCCAGCTCGAAACCGAAGGGGTTCCGTCCTCGCGCATCCGGGTCATCCCGAACGGCGTCGCGCTCGAGCGCTTCGAGCCGCATACGTTCCGCGGTCCAGTGACGACGGTGACGACGATCGCCAATCTGCGTGAGGAGAAGGCGCATGAAGTGCTCCTCTGCGCGGCGGCGATCCTCCGTGAGCGGCATCCGCGCCTGCGCTACGTGGTCGCGGGGGACGGCCCGCGGCGCGCGGCGCTCGAACGGATGGCGGCCGATCTCGGGATCGGCGATCGCGTCGATTTCCTGGGGCACCGCGAAGACGTGCCGGAGCTGCTGGCACGGACCGACGTCTACGTGCTGCCGTCGCGATCGGAGGCGTTCCCGAACGGCGCGATTGAAGCGATGGCGGCTGGCGTACCGGTCGTCGCCAGCGCCGTCGGCGGCCTGCTCGATCTCATCGAGGACGGGCGGACGGGAGTGCTGGTACCCGTGGGGGATCCGCAGGCACTGGCGGCGGCGCTGGACGGACTGGCGGAATCGCCGGCGCACGCCGCGGCACTCGGCCGCGCCGCGCGCGCGGAGGTCGAACGCCGCTACCGGTTCGACCGCATGGTCGCCGCGTTTGAACGGCTCTACTTCGACGAGCTCGGCGCGCCTCGCGCGACCGCGCCGGCGGCGGCCTGATCCCATGTGCGGCATCGCCGGACGGTTCAATCACGACCCCCTGCGCCCCGTCGATCGCGGCGTGCTCACCGCGATGACGGACGTCATCGCGCACCGCGGCCCCGACGCCGCGGGCTGTTACGTCGGGCCGGGCGTCGGCCTCGGACATCGGCGGCTGAGCATCATCGATCTCGCCACCGGCGATCAGCCGCTCGGCAACGAGGACGGCACGGTGCAGGTCGTCTTCAACGGCGAGATCTACAACTTCGCCGACGTCCGCGCCGAACTCGCGTCGCGCGGACATCAGTTCCGTACCCGCAGCGACACCGAGGTGATCGTCCACGGCTACGAGGAATGGGGCGAGCACTGCGTCGACTGGCTCCGCGGGATGTTCGCGTTCGCGGTCTGGGACGCGCGGACGCGGCGGCTGCTGCTCGCGCGCGATCGGCTCGGCGTCAAGCCGCTGTACTACGCCCCGCTGCCCGGGGGCGACGTCGTCTTCGGGTCGGAGCTGAAGTCGCTGCTGGAAGATCCGGAGGTGCCGCGCGAGTGGCGCGCCGACGCGATCGACGCGTACCTCACGCTGCTGTACGTGCCGGCGCCCGACACGATCTACCGCGGCGTGTACAAGCTGCCGCCGGCGCACGTCCTGATCGCCGAGGGCGGGCGCGTCCGCACGCGGCGCTACTGGGATTTGACCTTTCCGGGCGGCGGCGATGCCCGGCGCGAAGACGAGTACCTGGCGCAGCTCGATGCGCTGCTGCGCGAATCGGTGGCGCTCCGGCAGATCAGCGACGTCCCGCTCGGCGCCTTTCTGTCCGGCGGCATCGACTCGTCGACGGTCGCGGCGTACATGGTCGACACGAGCCCGCATCCGCCAGTCATGATTTCGGTCGGATTCGATCACGCCGCGTACGACGAGCTGGCTCACGCGGAGCGCGTGGCGGCGCACCTCGGATGCGAGTTCCATCCACGCAGGGCCGATCCGGACGTCCGGACGCTGCTCCCGAAGCTGGCGTGGCACTTCGACGAGCCGTTCGCGGACTCCTCCGCCGTGCCGACGTACTACGTGTCGAAAGCGGCGCGCGAGCTGGTGACCGTCGCGCTCTCCGGCGACGGCGGCGACGAGCTGTGGGCGGGCTACGCGCGTCATCGCGTCGAGGACGCCGAGCACCGCGTGCGGCGGGCCCTCGGCCCGCTGCGGCCGCTGGCCGGCGCGCTCGGACACGCGCTGCCGCTCTCGGTCAAGGGGGCGCGCGCGCTGCGGCATCTCGCCTGCGAACCCGACCAGGCGTACGCGCGCAAACACGCCTACGGGATGTTCGAGGCGAACGCGAAAACGCGCCTCTACTCCGGCGACTTCGCGTCGGCCGTGCGGGACCGGGATCCGCTCGCCGCGCTGCGCGACATCTACCGCCGCTGCGCGTCGCCCGATCCGCTGGACCGCGCGTTCTACACCGACGTGCACACCTATCTGGTCGACGACATCCTGACGAAGGTCGATCGCATGAGCATGGCCGTGTCGCTCGAAGCGCGCGAGCCGCTGCTGGATCACCGGCTGCTGGAATTCGCGGCCACGGTGCCGTCAGGCCTGAAGCTGAAGGACGGGCGCACGAAGCATCTGCTCCGCCGAGTCCTCGAGCGGCGGGTGCCGTGGGCCATTCTCGAGCGCGGCAAACGCGGCTTCGAGGCGCCGATTGGCGAATGGCTGCGCGGGCCGCTCGCGTCGATGGCCGGAGATCTGCTGCAGGACGGCCGCCTGCGCGCCCGCGGCCTGTTCGACGCGCGCGAGGTGTCGCGCCTCTGGTCGGAACATCAGAGCGGCCGCGCCGATCACCGCCACCGACTCTGGCAGCTCGTGATGCTCGAGCTCTGGTTCCGGCAGTTCGCGGACCGCGCCCCCGCGGCGCGACCATCGTACGCGGAGGCGATCTGATGTGCGGCATCGCCGGCCTCGTCGCGCCCGACACCCTGAGTACCGAGGAGCGCGCCCAGGTGCCGCGTATGCGCGACGTGCTCGCTCACCGCGGTCCCGATGAAGCCGGGCTGCACGCCGACGACCACGCGGTCCTCGCGCACCGCCGCCTCAGCATCGTCGACGTCGCCGGCGGCCACCAGCCGCTCTCGAACGAAGACGCGACCGTGTGGGTCGCCTACAACGGCGAGATCTACAACCACGCGGACGTCCGGCGCGATCTCGAATCACACGGCCACGTGTACCGGACGCGCTCCGACACGGAGACGATCGTTCACGCCTACGAGCAGTGGGGGGACGCGTGTGTCGAGCGCTTCCGGGGCATGTTCGCCTTCGCGATCTGGGACGCACCGAAGCAGCGGCTGCTGCTCGCGCGCGATCGGCTCGGCATCAAGCCGTTGTACTGGGCGCGCGCCGGCACACGGCTGATCTTCGGATCCGAGATCAAAGCGGTGCTCGCCAGCGGCCTCGTTCCGGCGCGCCCGAACGAACGCGCCATCCCCGAGATCCTGAGCACGCGGTATCTCTCCGGGCCCGAGACGCTCTTCAAGGGCATCCACCGCCTGATGCCGGGCCACGTGCTCGTCTACGAGCGCGGCGCCGTCACGATTCGCGGGTGGTGGGACATTCCGGTCGCGCCGGACGAAGCGCCGCGGCACCGCTCGGATGCGGACGCGGTGGCGGAGTTCCGCGCGCGCCTCGAAGAATCGGTGCGGCTGCGATTGATGTCGGACGTCCCACTCGGCATGTTCCTGTCGGGCGGACTCGACAGCAGCGCCATTGCCGCGCTGATGGCACGTCAGATCGATCGTCCGCTCCAGACGTTCTCGGTGGCGTTCGAGGATCGCGCGTTCAGCGAGCTGGAGTACGCGCGGGAGGTCGCCCGCGCCATTCGCGCCGACGCGCACGAAGTCGTGATCGGCGCGCCGGACTTCTTCGACGCCCTGCCGCGGCTGATCTGGCACGAGGACGAACCGATCGCGCATCCGTCGAGCGTGCCGCTCTACTTCGTCTCCCGGCTCGCCCAGCAGCACGTGAAGGTCGTCCTGACCGGCGAAGGCAGCGACGAGCTGCTCGCGGGCTACGGCAAGTACCCGCGTGCGCTGGCGAACTGGAAGGTCGGCGGCGTCTGGAGGCATGTCCCGTCGCCGGTTCGCCGGCTCGTCTCGCGGCGCCTCGTCCCGCGCGTACCCGGCCGGATCGGCCGGTACGCACGCCGCTCGTTCCTGGCCATGCCCCGCACGCCCGAGGCGATGTTCTTCGACAACTTCGCGGCAATCGGCCTCCGCCGCCAGTGGACGCTCCTCTCGCCGCCGTACGCGGCGCTCGCCACGCCGCACGCCGCCTACGGCGCGTCGCGCGCGTGCTTCGATCGCCACGACGGCCGCGGCACGCTGCTCGATCGCGTGCTGTACACGGACTTGAAGACGTATCTCGTGGAACTGCTCATGAAGCAGGACCAGATGAGCATGGCCGCATCCATCGAGAGCCGTGTGCCGTTTCTCGATCATCCGCTCGTCGAATTCGCCGCCGCGCTGCCGCCGCGCATGAAACTGCGCGGCCTGACGACGAAGTGGATTCTTCGAGAGGCAGTGCGTGGGCTGCTGCCCGAGTCGATCCTCCGGCGGCCGAAGATGGGCTTTCCCGTCCCCTTCGCGCAGTGGATGCGGGGCACCTGGGCGAACGCCGCCCGCGAAATCCTGCTCGACCGTCGATCGCGTCAGCGCGGTCTTCTCGATCCCATCGCCGTCGAACATCTCATCGACGCGCACGCGGCGGGCACCGCCGAGGGAGGGGACGCCATCTGGAGCCTGCTCAATCTCGAGCTGTGGTACCGCACGCACATCGACGGCGGCGGCATCCAGTCGCTCCCCCAACCCGCGGCCGCGCACGCCGCCGTCCTGCAGGCCACCGCATGAAGCTGCTCTGGCTCAAGGCGGATCTGCTGCTGCCGCTCGACAAGGGGGGCAAGCTCCGGACCTGGCATCTCATGCGCCACCTCGCGCGGCGCCACGAGATCACGTACCTGTCGTTTGCGGATCCGTCGACGCCTGAGGCCGATCTCGCGGGGATGCGCGAAGTCTGTGCGCGGCTGGAGACCGTGCCGCGCGCCGAGCCGGCCAAGCGTTCACTGCAGTTCTACGCCGAGGCGGCGGCGCATGTGCTCGACCCACTCCCCTACGCCGTCGGCAAGTATCGCTCGTCGCAATACCGCGCGCGCCTGCAGCGGCTGCTCCGCGAGACTTCGTTCGATTTGATCGTCTGCGACTTTCTGCCGCCCGCCGTGAATCTGCCGGCGCGGCTTCCGTGTCCGGCGGTGATCTTCACGCACAACGTCGAAGCCGAGATCTGGCGGCGCCACACCGAGACGAAGGACAACCGCGTCGCGCGTGCGCTGTACGCCCGGCAGCACCGCCGCATGCTGCGCTTCGAGGCGGCCACGCTCGACCGCTTCGACGGCATTCTGGCCGTCTCCGACGCCGACCGCCAGACGTTCGCGCGCCTGTATCCGCAACTGGCCGGCCGCGACATGCACGTCGTCCCGACCGGCGTGGATACGACGTATTTTACTCCCAATCTTCAATCGGCAATCGTCAATGCAATCGGCAATCAGCAATCTTCAATGCAATCGCCAATCGGCAATCGCC
>DASSOM010000279.1:0-22217 GCA_035700625.1 Vicinamibacterales bacterium | reverse complement strand
TCAGCGGACCGTGCGCCGACGGCGGTTTTTGCCGCCGCGGTTCGCGATCGCGAAGCGGAACGGACGGCGATCCGCACGAAGTGGACGGCGTTTCAGGGCGAGCTGAAGACGCTCAACGCCCAGCTGCAGCAGGCAGGGCTGCAGCCCATCACGATCGAGTAGGCGCCGTACTCCGGCTGGCCGATTCGGCGCCTGGAGGTTCCTGGAACGGTTCCATTGGAATCGGCACGTACCTGACGTCCAGAATCTCGAGTTGCTCGGTCTTCCCGGGCGCGTGCAGGACGACGCGATCGGCTGGACCGGACTTCATCAGCGCGCGGGCGAGCGGCGATCGCCAGCTGATATACCTGCGCGCGAGGTCGACTTCGTCGAGCCCCACGATGCTGACGACGTGTTCGCCTCCGGCATCGTCTCTGTACGTCACGGTCGCTCCAAAGAACACGCGATCCGCGACGCGAGCCGGCCGCGGCGCCGCGGGGTCGATCACTTCGGCGGCATCGATGCGCTTCGTCAGGAAGCGGATGCGCGAATCGATCTGCCGCAGCCGCCGCTTGCCGTACTGGTAATCGGCGTTCTCACTCCGGTCGCCGTTGGCCGCGGCCCACGCGACGACCTGCGTGACCGCGGGCCGCTCGCGAGACATCAGGAACCGGTGCTCGTCCCTCAAACGCTGCAGCCCCGCGGGCGTGATGTAGTTCTTGAGCTTCGGGCCCGGTTTGTCCCGAACGGGTTCGCGGAGCGGGCGTTTCGCTCTCATAGTCAAAGGAATCGTACTTCAGCGGCCACTATCGAGTGGCGTCGTGTCAGGGTGAGTGTCAGGCCAGACCGTTCTGCGCCGACACAGGCAGACGCAGCGTCGCCCGGCAGCCCCGCGCTTCCGGCCGATTCTCCAGCGCCAGCGTGCCGCCGTGCGCCTCGGCGATCTGGCGACTGAGCGCGAGGCCGATGCCCGACCCGGTCGGCTTCGTCGTGAAGAACGGCACGAACAGATTCGCGGTGTCGGGCAGGCCGGCGCCTTCGTCCTCGACGGTCAGTTGCAGGTAGCCGTCGGACCGCGTCCAGTCGATCCACACGCGGCCGTTCGTCTCGAGCGTGGCGTCCACGGCGTTGCGAACGATGTTGATGAGCAGCTGCTCGATCTGATCGGGATCCGCGTCGAGCTCGATGTCGCCGGACGACCGCAATTCCACCGACAGCCGATCCTCCAGCTCCACGATCCGGCGCGCGAGCGGGAGGAGGGCGATGCGCCGCTGCTGCGGCTTCGGCAGCTTCGCGAGCTGCGCGTATGCGCGCAGGAATCGTCCGAGCGCGCCCGACCGCGTCTCGATCAGGTTCAGCCCGTCCTGGATTTCGGCCGCGCGCGGCACGTCCGGCGCTCGCGCAATCATCCGCTTGATGCTGTGCGCGATCGACTTGATCGGCGTCAGCGAGTTGTTGATCTCGTGCGACAGCACGCGGACGATGCGCTGCCATGCCTGCTGTTCTTCCTCGCGCAGCGCGCGGGAAAGGTCCGCGAACACGATCAGGTCGTGCGGCTTGCCGTCGCGCCGGAACGTGGACCGGCGCAGCTCGAGCCGCCCGCTCGCCGGACCGAACGGCCGGTCGATCAGCCGCGGCGTCTCGCCGGAGAGGTACCGTTCCAGCCGCAGGTCGCGCGCGTGGCGCCCGAGCAGCTCCGCAGATGTACGCCCGATCAGCCGCTCCGCCGCGGGATTGGCGAGGACGAGGCGCTGCTCCATGTCGAACGCGAACACCGCGACGTCGATCGCCGCCATCACGCTCGTGAGGAGCGCCGTCGACTCGACCGCCTCGGAGCGCTGACGCTGGAGCGTGTCACCGAGCGAGTTGATCTCGCGGATGACCAGATCGGCGGCGCTCCCCGGCTTCGCACCGGCGCCGCGGATGGAGTAGTCCCCTTCGTGCAGCGCGCCGAGCAGGTTGGCCGCGAGATACAGCACGCGCGACACCAGCCGCGATGCCGCAACCGCGCACCCAATCCAGACGATGAGGACGATGGCGGTGACCGTCCAGCGGACCTCGAAGCTGTAGCCCTGACCCCAGGCGAGCCAGGCGAGCGCCGCCGCGGCGGGGAGTCCGGCCAGCAGCGTCAGGCCGAGGACGGCCTGCTCGACGCTCCAGTGGACGTGCGTGGCGCGTTCAGGTGCGGACGCCATACTGCTGCAGGCGGCGGTAGAGCGCGCTGCGGCTCATCCCGAGCTGGCGCGCCGCGAGGCGGACGTCGCCGTTGTGCTGCGCGAGGACCTTCTCGATGAACGCGCGCTCCGCCTCGTCGAGCGACTGTGCGTCGGCCGGTCTGGCGGCGGCCGCCGCCGGCGCGAGCCCGAGGTGGTGCTCCGCGAGGGCAGGCGCAGAAGGGTCCGCCATGAGCACGGCGCGCTCGATCGTGTGCGCCAGCTCGCGGACGTTGCCCGGCCAGGCATGCGCCCGCAGCGCGTCGAGCGCGCCGGCGCCGATGTCGGTCAGCGGCTTGCGATAGCGCGCGGCGTAGTAGGTCAGGAAGTGCCGTGCGAGTGCCTCGATGTCGCCGCGGCGGTCGCGCAGAGGCGGCACGTGAATGACGACGGTATTGAGGCGGTACAGCAGGTCCTCGCGGAAGCGGCCGGCGGCAATCTCCGACGGAAGGTCCGCGTTCGTCGCCGACAGCACGCGCACGTTCACGTAGCGCATCCGCGACGAGCCGACGCGCTGCACCTCGCCGGTCTGCAGCACGCGCAGCAGCTTGGCCTGCAGGCGCACCGGCATGTTCGCGATCTCGTCGAGGAAGAGCGTCCCCTCGTCGGCCATCTCGAAGCAGCCGATGCGATCCGTCCGCGCGTCGGTGAAGGCCCCCTTGACGTGGCCGAACAGCTCGCTTTCCGCAATTCCTTCGGCCAGGCCGCCGGCGTTCATCGTGATCAGGGCGCGGGCGCGGCGCTCCGAGTGGGCGTGCACCCATGCGGCGACGACTTCCTTGCCGGTGCCGTGCTCGCCCGTGATGAGCACGCTCGCGTCCGACGGTGCGATGCGGGCGATCGTCTCGCGGATCGCGCGGATCGCCGGCGCCTCGCCGATGAACGCCGGCGTCGCGCCGCGCTGGACGCGCGCGTTGGCCTCCAGCAGCCGCTGGTTGTGGCGCAGCGCGCGGCGCAGCTCGACCTGCGTCCGCACCGCCGCGAGCACCTTCTCGTCGTCCCACGGTTTTTCCAGATAGTCGCGCGCGCCGCGGCGCATCGCCTCGACCGCCCCCGCCACGCTGCTCCACGCGGTCATCACGAGGACGGGCAGCGTGGGATCGAGCGCGCGGATGCGCTCCATCAGATCGAAGCCTTCCTGTCCCGAGGTGGTGTCGCGCGTGTAGTTGAGGTCGAGGACGGCGAGATCGAACTCGGCGGCCTCCAGCGCGCGGAGCGCCTCGGCGGGGGACCGCGCCGGCACCACGTCGTAGCCTTCGTCGATCAGCAGCAGACGGATCGCGTCGATGACGTCCTGCTGGTCGTCGGCAACGAGGATTCTGATCGGACTCGCGTCGGGCATGCGCGGGAGTACGCCGAAAGTAAGATGTGTGCCAGCGTCGGAATGTTAGACGGAGCGCGGCGGCGCCGCGATCGCGGAAACATTTGCCGCGCCCCTGCCGTCCCACTCGTGGGACGCGAGTCGCACGGACGCGACCGCGGCGCCGGCGCCGCGTCGGTTTTCAGGCATCTTCTCACGGCCGGGGGGTGGCACGCGGCTTGGTGCTCCTCCTGGCGCGCATGTTCCGCATGGCCACATCGCCCGACCTCCGCGCCGCGCGCGTGCTCGTCGCCGACGACCAGCCCGACGTGCTCGAGGCGCTGCGCTGGCTCCTGACCGGCGAAGGCTACGACCCGGACTTCGTCGGATCGACCGATGCCGTGCTCGCGCGGCTCGCCGCAGGACGGTACGACCTCCTGCTGATGGATCTCAACTACACGCGCGACACGACGTCCGGGCGCGAAGGGCTGGAGCTCATTCCGCGCGTCCGCGCGTGCGATCCCGGCCTGCCGATCGTCGTCATGACCGGGTGGGGCAACGTCGACACGGCGGTGGAGGCGATGCGCCTCGGCGCGAAGAGCTTCGTGCAGAAGCCGTGGGAGGACGTCGCCCTGCTCGACATCCTGCAGCGCGAGATCGAAGAGGCTCGAGCCAGCCGGCGGCGCGACGCGTCACAGCAGCGGGAAGCGGAGGACGCGCGTCTCATTCAGCGCGGTCTGCTGCCGACGACGATGCCGGCGGTCGCTGGACTGGAGCTGGCGTCGTCGTGGCGCCCGGCCAATGGCGTGGGCGGCGACTGTTTCGACGTCATGACGTTCGACGCCGGCGGCGTCGGGCTGTCGATCGCCGACGTCGCCGGGAAAGGACTGCCGGCGGCGCTGCTGATGTCCAACCTGCAGGCGGCGGTGCGCGCGTTCGCGCAGGAGGGGACCGCGCCGGCAGCCGTCTGCGCCAGCGTGAACCGGCTGCTGTGCAAGAACATGATCAGCGGGCGGTTCGTGACGTTCTGCTACGCGCGCCTCGACAGCGCCACCGGACGCCTCACGTATGCGAACGCCGGACACAATCCGCCGATGCTCCTGCGGTCGGACGGCAGCGTCGAGTGGCTCTCGCCCGGCGGGACGGTGCTCGGCGTCTTCGAGGAGGGGGCGTACGAGCAGGGGCAGTTCGGGCTGCAGCCCGGCGACCGTCTGCTGTTCTATACCGACGGCATCACCGAATCGCGCGATGGCGATGGCGAAGAGCTCGGCGAGGAGCGGCTTGCCGCGTCGGCGCGCGCGCATCGCGCGCTCGGGGCGCAGGCAATGCTCGACGCCGTGCTGCGCGATGTCGAAGCGTTCAATCGCGGCGTGTACGAAGACGACGCGACGCTGATCGTCGCAGCGGTGGCGTGACGATTGTCAACTGATGGTCAGCCCGTAAAGGGCTGACCCACATGTTTTGAGGTGGATCAGGGCTGACTCACATGAGGCTTGTGGATCAGGGCTGACCCACATGAGGCTTGTGGGTCAGGGCTTCAGCCCTGACCGGGCGTCAGAAAGATGATTCACGACTTCACCCACGCGATCCGTGCCCTCACCGCCAGGCGCGGGTTCACCGCGGCCGCGGTGGCGACGCTCGCGCTCGGCATCGGCGCGAACACGGCCATTTTCACCGTCGTGTATGCCGTCCTGCTGAAGCCGCTTCCATATGCGGCACCGGACCGCCTTGTGCGCATCACCGAAGGACGGCCGGGGATCTCGCTGAACGTTTCGTATCCCAATTTCCTCGACTGGCGCGCGCGCAACCACGTCTTCGACGACCTGGCGATCTTCAACACGTTCAATCGCGTCGTGCTGCCGACTGCCGAAGGGGCGAGCGTGATCGTGCCCGGAGGCACGACCGAGGCGCGGTTGTTCACCGTGATGGGCATTTCCGCCGCGCGCGGCCGCGTCTTCACGGACGCCGAACAACAGCCGTCGACGCCGATCGTCGCGGTGATCAGCGATCGACTCTGGCGGACGCGCTACGGCGGCGACCCTTCGGTGATCGGCCGCGCCGTCCGGATGGACGAGGATCAGGTCACCATCGCCGGCGTGATGCCGCCGGAGGTGCGCCCCTTCGACGTGGACATCTGGTTCCCGATGCGGCAGCTCAGCCCGATGCAGCTCGATCGCGGCAACCATCCCGGCTTCGCGGTCGTCGCGCGGCTCCGCGACGGTATCGATCTCGCGGCCGCGCAGCGCGACATGTCGGCCATCGCCGCGTCGCTCGCACGCGAGTATCCCGCCTCCAACCGCGACATGGGCGTGTTCCTACGCCCGCTGCTCGACTCGGTCGCCGGACGCGCGCGGCCGATGATCCTGCTGGTTGCCGCAGCGGCCGGCGTGCTGCTGCTGATCGCCTGCGCGAACGTCGCGCACCTGCTGGTCGCGCGCGGCCTGCGGCGCGCGCGCGAAACGTCGATCCGCGCGGCGCTCGGCGCGAGCCGGTGGCGGCTGCTGCGGCTGTTCTTCGCCGAAGGGCTCACGCTCGGCATCGCGGGCGCCACGGCCGGGCTGCTGCTGGCGGCATGGAGCGTCCGCGCGCTGCGCGGCGTGCCCGGCCTCGCCCTGCCGCGTGCCGGCGAGATCGCGATCGATCCGTTCGTGGTCGGATTTGCCGCGCTGCTCGCGGTCGTGACCAGCGTGCTGTTTGCGCTCGCGCCCTCGCTGCACGCGTCGAAGGCAGATCTGATGGACGTCCTGCGCCAGTCCGGCTCCGGCGCCGGCGCGCGGACCGGCGGAGTCCGGCTGCGATCCGTCCTCGTCGGCGGCGAAGTGGCCCTGCTCGTCGTGCTGCTCGCCGCGGCGCTGCTGATGCAGCGCAGCCTGGCGCGTCTGGCGGCGGTCGATCCCGGGTTCCACGCCGACGGCCTGCTTGCCGTGCCGCTCGTCCAGCCACAATCGCGATACGGGGATCCCGACGTGCTGCGCTCGTTCGAGCGCACGCTGGCTGAATCGGTGGGGGCCAGCGCCGCGGTGGACGGTACCGCGCTCGCGTGGCCGTTCGCGTACGGCGGCGACTTCAGCTGGTCGCCCAACATCAATCTGCCGGAGCGGCCGTTCGAGCCCGGACGCGAACCGCCCGCGCAGGCCTCGGCCGTGACGCCGGCGTACTTCGCGACGCTCGGGATCCCGTTGATTCGTGGACGCCTCTTCGGCCCGCAGGATCGCGCGGGAGGGACGCCCGTGATCGTCAATCAGACGTTCGCGTCGCGGTTTTTCTCGGGCGAAGACCCGATCGGGAAGCGCGTCAGCGCCCTGCAGATCCCCGAGATGCAGGAGATGCCGATCGTGGGCGTCGTCGGCGACACGCGCCGCGGCGGGATGCTGCGCGGCTTCACGCCCGAAATCTACATCCCCTACGATCGGTTTCCGCAGAGCAGTCCCACGCTCGTCGTCCGCGCGACCGCCGGGGATCCGCTTCGGCTTGCGTCGGATATCGCGGCTCGCGTCGGCGGGATCGATCGAACCATTGCCGTCAGAAGTCCGCGACGCGTCAGTGACGAATTGGCGTCGTCGTACGGCGATCGCCGGGCCATGTCGTGGCTGCTGAGCGTCTTCGCGATGCTGGCGCTCGGGCTGACGCTGGTCGGCATCGGCAGCATCGTGTCGTTCACCGTCGCGCAGCGCACGGCGGAGATCGGGATTCGCATGGCGCTCGGCGCGGATCGCGGCGGCGTCGTCCGTCTCGTCGTCTTCGGCGCGCTGGGTCCGGTGGCCGCCGGGGCCGCAGCGGGCTTCGCGGCGCTCGGTCCGCTGTCGCGCCTGCTGCAATCGTATCTGTTCGGGGTGTCCGCGTTCGATCCGGCGGCGCTCGCCGGCACCTGCGCCGTGCTCCTGACGGGTGCCGCCGCGGCGGCGTACCTGCCGGCGCGTCAGGCCGCGGGGATTGATCCATTGATGGCGATGCGAAGGGAGTAGGGAACCATGCGACAGGATTTCACGCACGCCGTTCGGATGCTGCTCGCGCGGCCGGCGTACACCATCGTCGCCGCCGCGATTCTCGCCGTCGGCATCGGCGCCAACACGGCGATCTACAGCATCGTGTACACCGTGCTGCTGAAACCGCTGCCCTACCCGGCGCCCGACCGGATCGTGCAGGTCTTCGAGCGCTCGGCGACGTTGGATCGCAACTCCGTCTCGAACCCGAACTTCCAGGATTGGCGCGCCAGGGCGACGACCTTCGACGCCATGGCGGCGTACAACGGCGGCACCGAGACGGTGCTCGGCGGATCGGAGGCGGTGTTCGCGGAAGCCTTCGCCGTGACCGGCGGCTTCTGGTCCGTGTTCGGCGTCCAGCCCGAGATCGGCCGTACGTTCGTCGCCGAAGAGATGCGCCTCGGCGGCGTGCCTGCCGTCGTTGTCAGCCACGGCTTCTGGGAGCGAACGCTTGGCGGGCAGCGGGATCTGTCCGCACTGCGCGTGATCATCGGCGGCCAGAGCGCCCGTGTCGTGGGCGTCATGCCGGCGGGATTCGCATTCCCGAGCGAGGCGGAGATCTGGTTTCCGCGTGAGCTCATCCCCGACGACAGTGGCCGGACGGCGCACAACCTGCGCGTCGTCGCACGGCTGAAGCCGGATGTGTCCCTTGCCGCGGCCGCGGCCGAGATGAACACGATCGCGGCGCAGCTGAAGCAGCAGTACGGAAACGACGACAACGCGATCGGCGCCACCGTCGTGCGGCTCCAGGAGGTGCTGACCGGGAGCAGCCGGAGCCCGCTCCTCCTGCTGGTGGCCGCCGTCGCCCTCGTGCTGCTCATCGCCTGCGCGAACGTCGCGGCGTCGATGCTCGCGCGGAGCGAAGAACGCCGCGCGGAGTTCGCGATCCGGGCGGCGCTCGGTGCGGCGCGCCGGCGGCTCGTCCGCCAGCTGCTCGTCGAGAGCCTCGTTCTCGGCGGGATTGGGGCCGTCGGCGGGCTGCTGCTCGCGGCGTGGCTGCTGCGCGTCATGACGTCCACCGGCGATCCGGCGTTCGCGGCAGCGGAGTCGATCGGCCTCGACGGTCCGATGCTGATCGTCGCGCTCGGCCTCGCGCTCCTGACGCCGCTGCTCTTCGGGCTCCTGCCCGCGCTACAGACGTCGAAGGGAGACCTGCGCGACGCGCTGACCGATGCGGGACGCAGCGCGGTGGCGCCGGCGCGCGCCCGCGTGCGCGCCGTGCTGGTTACCGCGGAGGTGACGGTTGCGCTGCTGCTGCTCGTCGGCGCGCTACTGCTCATCCGCAGCTTCGCCAACGTGATGTCCGTCGATCCTGGATTCAATCCGCGCGGAGCGATTACCGCGCGCACGGCCGTCCCCGCGGGCAAGTACGACAGCCCCGAGCGCGCGGTGCAGTTCTACGACGATCTCCTGACGCGGCTGCGGGCGCTGCCCGGTGTCGTCCAGGCCGGCGCGACGAATCAGCTGCCGCTGAGCGGCGACGACTTCGGCGGCGCGTTCACCTTCGAAGGACATCCCGACGAAGGGGCCATCCCCGATGGAGAGTACGACGGCTACAAGTACTCGGCGAGCTATCGCTGTGTCACACCGGGCTACCTCGAAGCGCTCGGCGTGCATCTCAGGCGCGGCCGTCTGCTCGCCGACAGCGACCGGCCGGGCCGCGCGCCGGTAGCCGTCGTCAACGAATCATTCGTCCGCCAGTTCCTACCGCGCGCCGACCCGATTGGCGTCCGCTTCCACTATGCGGGGATGGACCCGGTCAATCCGGTGTTCACGATCGTCGGTGTCATCGGCGACATCCATCACCGGTCACTCGTGCGCGGGAGCACACCCGCCGTGTACGTCTCGCTCAACCAGGCGCCGTTCCGGGCGCAGTTTCCCCTGACGACGGTGGTGCGCGCATCAGAGGCGAATCTTCCGGCAGTCGGGGCCGCGGTACGCGAGGCCGTGCGGCAGTTCGACAACGACGTCCCGGTGCGGGTGTCCACCCTCGACACGGTGCTCGCCGACTCCGTGGCGGATCGGCGCTTCCTGCTGCTTCTGCTCGGCGGGTTCGCGCTGACGGCGCTGCTGCTCGCGGCGACGGGGATCTACAGCGTGCTGTCGCGCGCGGTCGCCCAGCGTACCCAGGAGATCGGCATCCGCATGGCGCTTGGGGCCGAACCGGGGCGCGTGGTGCGGCTGATGATCGCATCCGCGATGACGTGGGTCGTCGCCGGCGTGGCCGCCGGAACGGTCGCTGCGGTGCTCGCGTCGCGTCTGGTCGAGTCGTTCCTGTTCGGTGTCAGGCCCCTCGACCCGCTCGCCTTCGCCGGCGCCGCGGCCCTGCTCGTCGTCGTCGCGCTCGTTGCGGGGTACGTACCAGCCCGGAGGGCGACCAGGGTGGATCCCGTCGCCGCGCTGCGGACCCAATGAATCCCGGATCACGAATCCCTGATCACGAATCCCTAATCGCTGATCCTTGGATCCCTGATCCGTATCCTGGATCCCTGATCGCGAATCGCTGATCCGGGATCAGGATCGGGGATTCAGGATCAGGGATGCGGGATATGGATCAGGGATCCGATGATCAGCGATTAGAGATTCGTGATCAGGGATTCAGTCTTTCGCGGCCGCGCTCAAACGACCTGCGAGATCGTCGTCGCGGGCGAGGCCCCGCCCACCGCGTCGACGAAGGTCCGCCACGCCTTTTCCGCGCGCGGCGTGTTGCGGGCGAGCGCGCCGCCGCACCAGCTCACGTTGGCCGCCGGTCCGGACGGACCGCCTGCCCACATGCGCTGCACCATGAGGCCGACGTCGAGGATCGGCACGCGCACGCTGTAGAAGGGCGGCGGGGCCCAGCGCCGCTCGCGCGGGATCTCCAGCCGCAGCCCTTCCTGGCTGACGTCGATGATGTAGGCCTGCACGCCGTCCACCGATGCCTGCAGCCGCGTGATCGGCTTGCGCACCGAGCGGCGCGTCGGCCGCGCTTCCATCATCAGCATCGACACGCTGCAGACGAGCGCCGATTGCTCGACCGGGCGCGACACGTACATCGCACCGCGGCGGTCGGCGTCCGCTTCGGCCGCGCGGTCGCCGGCGTCGCCGATGACGATCGGCGGCGTCTGATTGTTGCGCGCGCGTCCACGCGCGGCGGTGTGGAGGCCCTGCTGGAACGCAAACCCGGCGTCCGCGATGAGGAGGTCGAAGGGGCGGCGCATCGCGTCGATCGCGGCGGCCGGGGTCGCGGCCTTCACCGGCTCGAATCCATCCTGGACCAGCCAGTCGGCGAACATTTCACGTTCCGGAGCGTGGGGGGAAGCGAGGATGAGGCGGGCGCGGCCACTCATGGGCGTCGCCGTTGCAGCCAGTGTGCCACGCGAAAAGCCCTGAAATCCGCGTGTAAGGGGACGAACGGGGAGACGATTCGGGGGGGCTCGATCGCGGGACTGTAATTGAATCCCGGATCCCTGATCACGAATCCCTCATCCCTGATCCTTGAATCCCCGATCCTTATCCCGCATCCCTCATCGCGAATCCCTGATCGCGAATCCCTGATCGCGAATTCCTGATCGCGAATCCCTGATCGCTATCCCACATCCCCGATCCCGCATCCCGCATCACTGATTCCTCGACCGGTACGAGCCGCGGTCCTTGAAGCCCGACCGGCGGAGGTACTTGATGAAGCCGCCCATCATCCGCCCGAGTTCGTCCGCCATGCGGACACACTCGGCGAGTTCCTGGTCGGTGACGAGACGCTTCTGGTGCGCCGAGTGCAGGCGCATGATGACTTCGCCGACGGACCCTTTCGAGTAGGCCACAAAATTCGCGAACGCGGCGTCCGACGGCAGCTCGAACCCTTCGCGCAGGTTCGACGTGATCGAGTCGTTCGCCTCGCTGATCTGCTCGTACCGTCGTCGATATCTGCGTACCTGCGGCCGCTCGATGATCGCGTTTACTGCCAGCCAGAACGCCTGTGCTCGTCCAAACACTGGCAATTCCTCGACTTTCTTTGCCATCACACCCTCCTGATCCATTGAGCGTGCCGACGCGGGATGCGGGATGGGGGATGCGGGATCCGGGATGCGGGATGGGGGATGCGGGATCCGGGATGCGGGATGCGGGACGCGGGATGCGGGATCAGGGATCCGGGATGTGGATCAGGGATCCGACGATGAGGGATTAAGGATTCGTGATCAGGGATTCAGGATTCAGCTCTACCCGAGCGCGCGTGCCGCCTCCCTCGCGTAATAGGTAATGACGACGTCCGCCCCCGCGCGATGAATCGCGGTCAAGGTCTCCAGCATCGCGCGCCGTTCGTCGATCCACCCGTTGCGCGCCGCGGCCTTGAGCAAGGCGTACTCGCCGCTGACGTGATACGCCGCCGTGGGCACGCCGAACGTCGACTTCACGCGCCAGATGACGTCCAGGTACGGCGTCGCGGGCTTCACCATCACGACGTCCGCCCCTTCCTCCAGGTCGAGCCGCACTTCGCGCAGCGCTTCCTCGACGTTCGCCGGATCCATCTGGTGCGACCGCCGGTCGCCGAACGCCGGCGCGGAATCGGCCGCCTCGCGGAAGGGCCCGTAGAAGGCGGAACAGTACTTGGCCGCGTACGACATGATCGCGACCTGCGAAAAGCCGGCCTGGTCGAGCGCTTCGCGAATCGCGCCGACGCGCCCGTCCATCATGTCGGACGGTGCGACGACATCGGCGCCGGCCGCGGCGTGCGACAGCGCGGCGCGCGCCAGCTGTTCGACCGTCTGATCGTTCGCGATCTCGTCGTCGATTAGAATCCCGCAGTGGCCGTGCGACGTGTATTCGCACAGGCACACGTCCGTGACGACGAGCAGGCCGGGGATTTCGCGTTTCAGCGCGCGCACCGCCTGCTGCACGGGCGCTTCGGGATCGTACGCGCCGGAGCCCGAGGCGTCCTTTTCGTCCGGCAGACCGAACAGCAGCACGCCGGGCACCCCTTCCGCCTTTGCCGCCGCGGCTTCCTTGATCGCCTCGTCGACCGACAGTTGGAACACGCCGGGCATCGAGCCGACTTCGCGCCGCTGTCCCTCGCCGCTGGACACGAACAGGGGATAGAGGAACCGTTCGGGCGTGAGGCGCGTTTCGCGCACGAGGCCCCGCAGCGCCTCGCTGCGCCGCAGGCGCCGCGGCCGCTGCTTCAAATTCATGGCGGTGTGGCTGCCGGGCGTGTGGAGTTCCGAATTGTGCGGGGTCGTTCTGGTACTCATGGCGTGTTCACGCCGGCTCCTGCGCCGGCTTCGGCTGGGTGAAGTGATCGACGAGCGCATCGACGAGGTCGGCGACCGTGTACCGCGCCGGCATGACCGTCGTCTCGATGCCGAGCTGCTGCGCCGCTTCGGCCGTCACGGGACCAATCGATGCGACCACGGTCGATCGCAGCAGATCCGCGGCCTGATCCGCGCCGAAGATCTGCGCGAAATTGCGGACGCTCGACGCGCTGGTGAACGTGACGGCGTCGATGTGCCGGTCGAGCAGCATGCGGTAGACGTCATGATCGCCGTCGCGCTCGGCGTCGCCGACGAGCGTCCGGTACGCGGCGACCTCGGTGACCTCGGCCCCGGCCTCGCGCAGATCATCCGCGAGACGTTCCCGCGCGATGTCGGCGTGGGGCAGCAGGACGCGCTGTCCCTTCACGCCGCCCGCGGCCGCGAGGGCGTCGACGATCGCGTCCGCGCGATGCTCCTCCGGCATCGCATCCACGCGGATGCCGAAGCGCGCGATGCGCTCCGCCGTCGACGGCCCGATCGCGCACAGGCGCACGCCCTTCAAATCGCGGATGTCGCCGTGCTCGAGGACGCGGCGCAGGAAGTGATCGACCGCGTTCACGCTCGTAAAGACGATCCAGTCGTGCGAGCCCGCGCTCGCGGCCGCGCGGTCAAGCGCCTCTGGATCCTCGGGCGGCGCGATACGGATCGTGGGCGCGAGGATGGCCTGCGCGCCCCGTTCTTCCAGCAGCTCGGTGAATTCGCCCGCCTGTTCGCGCGATCGGGTCACGACGATGCGGCGCCCGAAGAGCGGACGATCGTCGTACCAGCGCAGGTGCTCGCGGAGCGCGGCGACCGGCCCCACGACGAGCAGCGCCGGCTCGTCGGCACGCGCGCGCGAGGCGATGTCCTCGAGCGTGCCCGCGAGCGTGATTTGCGACGCGGTGGTCCCCGCATAGACGAGTGCGGCGGCTTCGGTCCGGTCGCGGCCGTGCGCGACGAGCGCTTCCGCAATCGTGCCGACCTGCCGCGCGCCCGCGTAGCACGCGATCGTGCCCGCGACGCCCGCGAGCCGTGCCCAGTCGACGAGCGGCGGCGTATCCGATTCCGATTCGTGTCCGCGGACGAGCGTCAGCACGTCTCCGGCGCCGGGGTACGTCACGGGCACGCCCGCGTACGCCGAGGCGCCGATCGCCGCCGGCACGCCGGGGACGATCTCGAAGGGCACGCCATGCTCGTGCAGGAACAGCGCTTCGCGTCCGCCGCTGTCGAACACGAACGGGTCGCCCCACTTCAGGCGAACGACGAGCTTGCCTTCGCGCGCCTTCTCGACGAGCAGCAGCGAAATCGCATCCTGATCGAGCGGCCGTGGCGCTGCCGCGCCGACGTCGATCTTCTCCGCTTCGGGACGCGCAATCCGCAGCAGCCGCGCGTGCACGCGATGATCGTGCACGACGACGTCCGCGTGCTCGAGACACCGCCGTCCGCGCACCGTGAGGAGTCCCGGATCGCCCGGCCCGGCGCCAACGATGAATACCTTGATCATGGTCAATGCTGAATGCTCAATGCTAAATGCTAAAACGAATCCTGAAGCTGAACCTTCATTCAGCATTCAGCATTCCGACATTCAGCATCGACGGGTCAATAGCTGCCCGTCACCGGCCCGTGTGCCTGTCGCACGTCGTCCAGGATCGCGACCGCGCCGGCCGCGGCCAGCTCGTCGGCAACGCTGCGGCCGAGGCCTGCCGGATCGCTCGCCGGCCCGCGGCCGTGGCGCCGTACGCTGCGGCGGCCGTCCACGGACGCCACGATGGCGTGCAGATCGAGATCTGCGCCGTCGTGCATCGCGACGGCGCCAAGCGGCAGCTGGCACCCGCCGCCGAGGGCGGCGACCACGGCGCGTTCCGCCGTCAGCGCGGCGGACGCCTGCGCGTCGTCCAGCGGCGCCATGAGCGCGCGCGTGGCGGCGTCCGATGCCCGGATCTCGATCGCGAGGATCCCCTGGCCCGGCGCGGGGACGCAGTCCGCGATCGGAATCGCGACCGAGATGCGTTGGCCGTAGCCCAGGCGCGTCAGTCCCGCGGCGGCCAGGACGATGGCATCGAAGCCGCCGGCGTCCAGTTTGGCGAGCCGCGTGTCCACGTTGCCGCGGAGTGCCACGAATCGCGCCCGGGGCAGCAGCGTCGAGAGCTGCGCGATGCGCCGGATGCTGCTCGTGCCGATCGTCGGGCTGTCGCCGAGCAGGACGGCGGCGTGCGGCAAATCGGCGGCGGTTGCGCCGTGCGGCAGCACGATCGCGTCGCGCGCGTCCTCACGCGGGCGCGTCGCCGCGATCGCCAGATCATCGTGCAGGACGGCCGGCAGATCCTTCGCGCTGTGGACCGCGACGTCGATCTCGCGGCGGAGGAGCGCGTCCTCGAGCTCCTTCACGAACAGCCGCTTGCCGCCGACTTCCGCGAGCGGCGCCTCCTGCAGATGGTCGCCGGTCGTGCGGATCACGACGACCTCCACGGAGTGTCCGCGTGCCTCGAGTGCGCCGGCGACGGCGCGCGCCTGCCATAACGCGAGCTGGCTGCCGCGCGTGCCAAGCCGGACGGGCGTCACGACGGCACCTTCTCTCCGCGCCCGCGCGCGGCGGCGGCCGGTTCGGCCGGACCGTCGCCGCCGAGCGCGAACAACCGGTTCAGCGCGTCGGCGTACGCGACCGCCATCGCTTCGTCGCTCACCGTCTTGAGCTGTTCGGTCGGCGTGAGCAGCAGCTTTTCGACGAGCAGATGGGTGATCTCGTTCACACGCGCGCGCGCTTCCGGCGGAAGCCCCGCGAGCTTCGGCTCGAGCCGTGCCAGCTCGGATTGCCGGATCGCCTCGAACCGCTGACGGAGCGCCACGACCGTCGGGATGATGCCTCGCGACTGCATCCACGCGGCGAAGCGGGTCAGCTCCTCCTGGACGATCGCTTCCGCACGCTGCAGCTCCGCGGAGCGGCGGGCGAGGTTCTCGCTGACGATCGCCTGCAGGTCGTCGATGTTGTAGAGGAAGACCTGGTCGAGGTTGCCGGCGGACGGCTCGACGTCGCGCGGCACCCCGATGTCGATCACGAACAACGGGCGGCTGCGGCGCGGGCGCATCGCCTCCTCGACGCGCGCGCGGGTGAGGACCGGCTCGCCCGCGCCGGTCGCCGTGACGACGATGTCCGCCTCCGTGAGCAGATTCGCCAGCGTGGACCAGGGCGCGGCGCGTCCGCCGACGCGCGCCACGAGCGCCTCGGCGGAGGCGAGCGTCCGGCTCGCGATCGTGAGCTGCCGGACGTGCTGGGCGCGCAGATGCACCGCCGTCAGCTTCGCCATCTCGCCCGCGCCGAGCACGAGGACGTTCAGCCCGCGCAGATCGCCGAAGATTTTCCTGGCCAGCGAGATCGCGGCGTAGCTCACCGAGACGGCGCCTTCGCCGAGCCCCGTCTCCGTGCGGACGCGCTTGCCGACGCCGAAGGCCGCATGGAAGAGACGGTTGGTGAGGGCGCCGGTGTACTTGCGGTCGGAGGCTGCCGCGAACGCCTCCTTCACCTGCCCCAGAATCTGCGGCTCGCCGACGACCAGCGAGTCCAGCCCGGCCGCGACGCGGAAGAGATGCCGGGCCGCGTCCGCGCCGGCATGCGCGAACAGGTGCGGCGCAATCGCCTCGAGCGCGACGCCGTGATACTCGCTCATGAAGCGGCCGAACGCATCGGCGGGCGCGGCCGCATCGGTCACGGCGTAGATTTCCGCGCGGTTGCACGTCGAGAGCACGACCAGTTCGCGTCCGAGTCCGCGCGACGCGAGCGCCTCGAGGGCGGCGTCGACGCCGCCGCGGGCGAAGTCGACGCATTCCCGGAGATCGACCGGGGCGGTGCGATGGCTGATCCCGACGGCGTAGAGCCGCATCAGAAGTTGTGGCTCCGTGTCAGGAAGTAGCCGACGGGCAGGAAGTTCAACAGCACGATGACGAACGCGAGCGCCGAGAGCCAGGCGGCCCGGCGTCCGCTCCAGCCGATCGCGCGGCGGGCGAACAGCGCGAACGTATACATGCCCCAGCACACCAGCGCGATCATGATCTTGGGATCGCCGACCGACATCGCCTGCGCGCGCGGATCCGGCGAGCTGTCGATCTGCGTCGCCCAGATGCCGCCGATCACCACCCCCAGCGTGAGGAACAGCCAGCCGATCGTGACCGCGCGGCCGTTCATCGCGTCGAGGGTCTGCAGCGACGGCAGGCGCGCGTAGAAGTAGCCGAGGTGCTTCCGCTTGATCTCCTTGAAAAGGAGGACGTAGGTGATGCCGAGGACGCACGCGAGCGCGAAGCTCGCGTACGCGAACAGGATCGCGGCGACGTGCACCGTGAACAGCGGGCTGCGCAGCAGCGGGGGACGCGGCTCGACGCCAGGGTGGAGCGCCGGCAGCACCGCGAGCGCCGTCAGGAGCACGCTGACGAACAAGCCCATCGCCCGCTCGTCGGTCGTCAGTTCGACGTACAGATAGACGAGGCCCAGCAGCCACACGAACGCCGACAGCGCCGCCGTCGTCCCGACGAGCGGCGCGTGTCCCGCGGCGACCGTCTGCATGCCGATGAGGAAGGTGTGCGCGAGGACGCCGCTGCCGAGCAGCGCGGTCGCTAGCCGGCCGGCCGCGCGATCGCGGCGGCCGAAGTGGACGAAGTAGGCGGATGCCGCCGCGGCGTACAGCACGAACGGCGTCCAGGCCACGACCGCCATGGCCTAGGAGCCGCTGGGCGCGTAGTATCCCTGTTTCGTTCGCGCCGTGACGTTCTCGCGCGTCACGCGCACCACGATCCGGCGCCACGCGCCGTTGCGCACCGGGTTGCTCGAGGAGTACGCGAGCGCGTACTGGTTCGACAGCTCCTCGGAAATCGTCTGGTAGATCTTCGGCAGGTCCCGCGCGTCCGACGGGAAGAACGCCCGGCCGCCCGTCTCCTGCGACAACTGGCGCAGGACGAACTCCGCTTCCTTGAACTCGCGCCGTCCCTGTTCCCCCTGGCGGAGGCCGATCGCGTAGATGGCGGTTTCGGACCGCTTCGCGACCTCCAGCACCTCCTCGTACTCGATCAGGCTGGACGTGTCGTCGCCATCCGACAGCACGACGATCGCCTGGCGGCGGATGTCCTCGGCCGATTTCGCGCGCGTCTTCTTCAGCTCCTGAAGGGAGATGTAGATGGCGTTGTACAAGGACGTCGACCCGTTCGCGCGCGTCTGCCGGATCGCGGTCTCCAGCGTCCCGGCATCCGAGGTGAACGGCGCCAGGATCCGGACCTGATTGTCGAAGTCGATGACTTCCGCCTCGTCTTCCTTGCGCAGCTGCCGCGCGAAGCCGATGGCGGCCTCCTGCGCGATGTTCATCCGCTCTTCCATGCTGGCGGACGTGTCGAGGAGGATCGCGAGGGAGATAGGCTGCTGCGTGCGCGAGAAGAAGACGAGATCCTGCTTCGCGCCGTCCTCGAAGACCTGGAAGTTGTCGCGGGACAGATCCGTCACGTACCGGCCGTCGGGATCCGTGACGGTGACGTTCAGCGAGACCAGCTCGACGCCGGCGCGGAACCGCTGCTGCTGTGCCGCCAGCGGCGCCGCCGCGATGATCGCGACCGCCAGGGTGCTCAACGCGCGTCGCATCAGCGCGGCTCCGTGGGGACCGTCCGCGCACGCGCGGTCAGCCCGGGCTTGTCGACCGTCACCTCGATCTTCTTGGGCGGAATGAGCGCTTCGGGCCGCGCATAGGTCACGAGGTATTGATGCGTGAGCTCGTCGGCCAGCTGCTTCAGTTTGGGCTCGATGGCCGTCGTCGCGAGCAGTTGATCCCGCCGGCCGCCCGTCTCCGAGGTGCCGCGCGAGATGACCTGGTTGCGATTGCGGATCTCGTCGCTCAGGCTGCCGCTCGGCTGACCGATGGCGAGCACGTGGAGGGCCGCGCCGCTCGCTTTGATCTTGTCCAGTACGCGATCGTAGTGCTGGTTGCTGAACTCGATTCCTTCGGTCATCACGACGACGATGACCGGCCGATCCGCCTCGCGCTTCTGAAGTCCCTCGCTGACGTTCACGAGCGCGTCGAGCAGATACGCCCCCGAGCCGGGGCGCGCGAACAGACGATCGACGCCGGCTTTCAGCTTCGCCGTGTCCGTCGTGTAGTCGACCATGATCGTCGGACGCTCGCCGAACGTCACGACCGCGATCTCCGCCTTGCCCGCGAGCGATTCCACGAACGCCTCCGCACCATCGCGCATCAGCTGAATCGCGGAGGACGCGACCTGGCTGTTGTCGAGCAGCAGCGCGACTTGCATCGGCGCGGTGGCGGGCTTGATGCGCAGCACCTCGCGCGCTACGCCGTCCTCGCGCACGTTGAAGTCGGACGCGGTGAGATCGCTCACCGGCGCACCGTTGCGGTCGACCACACTGACGTAGAGATCCTGCGGCTGCACCTGGGCGGACGCGGGTGCGGGAACCAGAGAGGCCGCGGTGAACAGCAGGAGTGCAAGGACGTGCTTCATGAGCGGCGGGGAAGACCTCGGTCGAGTATAGGCTCGCCGGCGCGGAGGCGTCAAGAAACGCCGGCCGCCGAAACCATTGATATCACGGAATTTGCGCCTCACTGATAGTATGTCACCCATGCCCCGCGAATCCCCGGCTCCCGACGGCCCGCGGCGCGGCTCCATGGCCGAGACCATGCGCACCGTCGGCGCGCTCAGCTCGGTCGGGTTCTCGTTCGTCCTCGCGATCATCATCGGCTTCGGCCTGGGATACCTGCTCGACCAGTGGCTCGGCACCCATTGGTTATGGATTCCGTTCTTCCTGTTTGGTTTCGCGGCCGGGGTGCTCAACGTCTACCGCACGGCCGGCAAGTACCTGAAATAGCGCGTGCTGCAGCGCATCCAGCTGACCGCTCTCGTGATCTGTGCCGCTATGGCCGTGCTCGCGTTGCTGGCCGGGCGGAACGGAGGTGCGCTCGCGCTCGGCGTCCTCGGCGGCGGCGCGATCGCGATGATCAGCTTCGTGGGGATCCGCGGAGGCGTTGAGCGGCTCGCGGCGGGTGCGGACGCGGCGGGCGCACGACCGCGGATCGGCGGTTTGCTGCTTCGGCTGGTCGGCCGGTACGCTTTACTCGCTCTTCTGGCGTACGTTATGATTGCGCGTTTGCGCCTGCCCCCATTGGGGCTTTTAGCAGGTGCGTCCTCGGTCGTGGCGGCGGCGGTCGTCGAAGCCGGCCGCTTCCTCTTGAAGAAATAACGGTCATTCTCTACGGCGCGCACGGCGCGCCCGCGAGGGAGATGGAAAAGCTCGAGCATCCTTTGTGGATCGTCGAGGCGGTCAACGCCCTGCTCGGACCGCTCGTACGCGCGGTCTTCGAACCCATGGGCTTTCAGTTCGGCGCCCAGCCGATCCCGCCCTACATCGCGATGTCGATCGTGATCGTCGTGGCGATCATCGTGCTGTGCGCGCTGATGCGGTCGCGGCTCAGCGTCGAGCACCCGTCGAAGTTCCAGATCGTGCTCGAGGACGGCGTGATGGCGCTGGCCGGGATGCTCGACGACTGGATCGGTCCGAAGGGGCGCCAGTACCTGCCGATCGTGGCGGCGCTCGGGATTTTCATCCTCTGCGGCAACTATGCGGGGCTCGTGCCCGGGCTGATGGCGCCGACGAGCAGCATCAACGTCACGCTCGGCTGCGCCCTCACGATCTGGGTCTACTACCACGTGCAGGGCATCCGCGAGCAGGGGCTGCTCAAGTACCTGCTGCACTTCGGCGCGCCCCCGGGGTCGCCGCTGTGGCTGTTTCCGATGATGTTCTTCATCGAGCTGATCAGCCACACCTCGCGGATCATGTCGTTGTCGCTGCGGCTCTTCGGCAACATCTTCGGCGAGGAGCTGGTCGTCGTGATTCTCGCCAGCATCATTCCGTTCCTGGTGCCGCTGCCCATGATGCTGCTCGGGCTGATCACGGGCGGTCTGCAGGCCTTCATCTTCGTGCTCCTGTCCATCATTTATCTGCAGGGGGCCGTCGCCGTGGAGCACGAATCCGACGCGCACGGCCACGACGCGCCGCACGGCCGGCACGCGCCGGCGGCGGCATGATTTCAACAGGGCAGCTTTCGCACTTTTCTTTGCAGGGAGGATCGGGTCGTGAGTAAACGCAGTGTCCTGACATTCGCACTCGTGGTCGTGGCGGGGGCGTTCATGCCGCTCTACGCGCAGGAGCCGGCGGCGGGGGCGGCGAATCTCGAGGTGATTCGCTGGTCGATCATCACGGCCGGCTTCCCGCTCGGGCTGGCGGCGGCGTTCGGCGCGCTCGGCCAGGGTCGCGCGATTGCGGCCGCGGCCGAGGCGATCGCGCGCAATCCCAGCGCGACCGGCGACATCCGCGGCGCGCTGATTCTCGGTCTCGTGCTGATCGAGTCGCTCGTCATCTACGTGCTGCTGATTTCGCTGATCCTCTTCTTCGTGAATCCCTTCGCGTAATCGGCCGCCGGGATCCCACGGAGGACGCGGAGCGGTCCGCGTCCTCCGTCCACCTTTCCCATGCCGACGTTCTCGCGGATCGACGCGCTCCTCCTGGTGATGACGCTGATCTGGGGGACGAACTTCTCGATCGTCAAGTCTGCGTTCCGCGAGATGGAGCCGCAGGCGTTCAACGCCGTGCGCCTGCTCCTCGCGTCCGTGGTGTTCCTGATCACGATGCGCCTCGTCCCGGGCACGCCGCACGGCGTGGATGGGGACGAAGCGGCGAGCGTCTTCCACACCCCGGCGCCGCTGACGCGCACGGACTGGCTCGGCCTTGCCGCGCTCGGCGTCGTCGGCCACTGCCTGTATCAGTTCTGCTTCATCAACGGTCTCGCGCGCACGAGCGTCGCCAACGCGTCGCTGATGCTCGCGGCCACGCCGGTGCTCATCGCGATCATGACCGCGCTGCTCGGCCAGGATCGCATCGCGCCGCTCCACTGGGTCGGCGCCGCGCTGTCGATGGCCGGCATCTACATCGTCGTCGGGCGCGGCTTCGACGTGACGAACGGCACGGTGTACGGCGACCTGCTGATGGCGGGGGCGGTGCTCTGCTGGGCGAGCTACACGGTCGGCGCGCGCTACCTGATGCGGAGGCACTCCCCGGTCGGCGTGACGGGGCTGTCGATGGCCATCGGCGCGGCGCTGTACGTGCCGTTCTCCGCGGGCGCGCTGTCGCGCGTCGCGTGGAGGACCATCAGCCTGCATACCTGGCTCGCGCTCGTGTACTCGGCGCTCTTCGCGCTCTGCATCGCGTACACGATCTGGTACGCCGCGGTGAGAGCCATCGGCAGCGCGCGGACCTCGGTCTACTCGAACGTCGTGCCGATCGTCGCGATGGCCGTGGCGGTCGTCTGGCTCGGCGAGCCGCTGACGGCGTCGAAGCTCACGGGCGCGGCGGCCGTGCTCGTGGGCGTGACGCTGACGCGTGCCGGCCGCCGGCGGCTGCCCATTCCAGCAGAGCCATAACCGCGGGGTCAGGGCT
>DASSOM010000278.1:0-14754 GCA_035700625.1 Vicinamibacterales bacterium | reverse complement strand
CTCGACCGGGTCGAGGGGCTTGCCGCCCGTGTCACCCCGGAGCTCGCGCGGATGGCGAAGGAGTACGCAGCGGAGCGCCGGGCCGCCGGCAGGAGCGTGCCCGCGGACGTGAAGTCACTCGTCGTCGCGCATACCGCCGCCTGAATTCCCAGGCCTGCGCCTTGCAGGATCGTTCGACTGTCATGCCGTCCCGACGGAAGCATGCGCCCGTGGCGTCCGCACGCACCGTGGAGTCGCTCCGCGCCGCAGCGGCCGGCTGCCGCGCCTGTCCGCTCTGGGAGCGCGGCACGCAGACGGTCTTCGGCGAGGGCCCGCGCCGCGCCGAGGTGATGATGGTGGGGGAGCAGCCGGGAGACGCCGAGGATCTGGCGGGGCATCCGTTCGTGGGCCCGGCGGGACGGCTCCTCGATCGCGCGCTGGAAGAGGCCGGGATCGATCGGCAGCACGTCTACGTCACGAACGTCGTGAAACACTTCAAGTGGGAGCCGCGCGGCAAGCGCCGCATCCACTCGAAGCCGAACAGCGCGGAAATCGCGGCCTGCCGGCCCTGGCTCGACACGGAGATCGCGCTCGTCAAGCCGCGCGTGCTCGTCTGCCTCGGCGCGACCGCGGCCCAGGCGCTGCTCGGACGCACGTTCAAGGTGTCGAAGCAGCGCGGCACGTTCGTGCCATCGCCGCTCGCGCCGCGCGTGACCGCGACCGTGCACCCGTCTTCCATCCTCCGTGCGCCGGACGATGACGCCCGGCATGCGGAGATGAAGCGCTTCGTCGAAGACCTGAGACGCGTCGCGGCTGAGCTGAGGCGCGTCGGAGACCCGGATCATGACTGACTCGTTTCGACCTTCGCTGCTGCTCTCGATGCCGCAGCTGCAGGACCCCAACTTCGTGCAGACGGTCGTCCTGCTCGTGGACTATGGCGCCGACGGCGCCTTCGGCCTCGTCGTGAACCGCCCGACGGATCTTCCGGCGAGCAGCATGGTGCGCCTCGAGCCGCCGGTAGAGACCGGCAACGATCTCCTCCTCTGGATCGGCGGACCCGTGGAGCCGCAGCGCGGGTGGATTCTCGTCGCCGACGAACCCGACGCGGAGTTCAAAACGATACGCGACGGACTCTATCTGTCGACCTCCCCGACACTCCTGCGGCAGGTGCTCGAGACGACGCCGACGCCGCGTGCGCGCGTGCTCGCGGGCTACGCGGGATGGACGGCGGGGCAACTCGACGAGGAGATCGCGCAGTCGGCCTGGCTGCTGACCGACATCGATCTCGATTTGATCTTCGAGGTGGAGCCGGCGCGCATGTGGGAAACCGCGATCCGGCGCATGGGCGCCGATCCCTCGACGCTGACCACCAGCCACGGCGTGCACTGACGCCATCGGGAATCACGCCGCGCGCAAGAATCTGTGGCCTGCCGATTGCAGTCTGCCTCGCGAATCAGTGGAGGTGATATGGCCGCAGAACAAAATCCCCTGCAGGAATTTCTCGTCGACGAGCTGAAGGATCTCTACAACGCCGAGAATCAGATTCTCAAAGCGCTGCCCAAGATGGCGAAGAACGCCGTGCACGACGATCTGCGCCGCGCGTTCGAGCAGCACCTCGAACAGACCCGCGGGCACGTCGATCGGCTCGAACAGATCGCCGATGAGATGGACTTCTCGCTCAAAGGCAAGAAGTGCAAGGGCATGGAAGGGCTCATCCAGGAAGGCAAGGAAATCATGGACGAGCTCGACGAGGACGTGCTCGACGCCGGGCTGATCAGCGCCGCGCAGAAGGTCGAGCACTACGAGATGGCCGGTTACGGCACGGCGCGGTCGGTCGCGCGTCTGCTCGGCCTGAACAAGGTCGCCAAGCTGCTGCAGCAGACGCTCGATGAAGAAGGGGAGACCGACAAGAAGCTCACGCGTCTTGCCGAGAGCGTGATCAACGTCGACGCGCTGCAGGAAGCGTAGAAAGGGGCGCAGGCCTTCAGGCCTGCGCTACTTCAAAATTTCCGCGAAGAACTCCAGCGCGCGCGGATCCTTCGACTGGCCGAGCCAGAACATCGCCTGCTTGCGCACCGCCGGATTGCGGTTCGTGCGCGCGACCTGGATCAGCAGCGGCACACCTTCGTCCTTCGGCAACTGGCTCAGCGCGAAGACCGCGCGCTTCTTCACCTGCGTATCCGGATCCTGCTCGATCCGTTCGGTAATCGCCTCGGCGGCCTGCCGGCCCGCTTTCTGGGCGAGCCAGAAGATCGCCTCCCCCCGGACCTGGGCACTCCGATCCTCACGCGCCAGCTGAATCAGCGCCGGCACCGCCTCCGGTTCGCTGCTCTGCGACAACGAGAAAATCGCGCTCTTGCGCACGGCGTCGCTCGCGTCCTCGCGCGCGATCCGCTGCACGGTCTGGAATCCACGACGGCCGCGCGCCTGCCCGAGCCAGAACACCGCCTTCTTCCGGACCTCTTCCGCCTGACCCGGCGCGGCGAACGTTTCGAGCGCGCTGTCCGCCGAGTCGTCGCCGTGGAGGGCGATGGCCGTAATGGCGTTGTCGCGGACGTGGTCCTGTCGATCATCCAGCCGCGACACGAACGTCGTCAGCAGCGCCACGCTCTGAGCGGGATTGACGTCGTTGATCCAGTGCAGCGTAAGCCCGCCCGTATCCAGCTCGCAGTCTGTTGGGAGGATCCGGATGCGCTCGACCTGACCCGCTTCCACCCGGAGCAGCACGTCGAGCATGCCCGAGCCTTCCAGATGGACCGGACTCATGACGATGACGTCGTCCGTGTTTTTCTGTGTTTTTCCGTGGCTATCCGACCAGCAGTGGCTCTCCTGCCCGGCTCTCCCCGCCACCGTGTAGCCGATCCACGCTCCACCGGTGGCCGCCGCCGCGATGCTGCGGACCGTCTGTTCCAGGCCGCGATTGCCGGCGGCCTGCGCATCCACGCGGCCATTGACGACGCGCGGCGGCTGCGCGATGGCCGCCGAGCCCACGGCGACAACGCTGGCGAGCGTGAGGGCGATCGCAAGCTTCATGGCGTACCTCCTCACTTGTTGAGAATTTCCAGCAGGTAATCGACCGCGACCTTGTCGTCCATCAGCGACAGCTTCGAGACGATCTCCTTCTTCATCTCGATATCGCCTTCCTTCCGCGCCAGCGACACGAGCGCGGTGGCATTCCCCTGGATGAAGAGCGCCTGGATCACGGCCTTGCGGATCTCCGGGTTCGACGTGTTGGCGGCGTAAATCTGGCCGAGCGCGTCCCCCGTTTCCTTTCCGCCCATGAGCCCCAGATTGCGCACCGCGACGCGTCGCAACTCGGGGTTCGGCTCGGTCTTCGCCAGCTCGATCAACCGTGGAGCGTTGCCGCCGACGAACATCGCCTGCAGGATCTGCTTCTTGACGTCGAGCGACGTTTCCTTCTGATACATCGCCCAGAGCTCGTCGTGCGCCCCCATCACACCCAGCTGGCGGACCGCTTCCTCCCGCAGATCCGGGTTCTGTTCGTGCTGGGCGGCATTCAGGAGCCGCGACTTCTCGCCGGCGATCATGAACGCGCGGAGGATGCGGCGCTTGACGTCGACGTCCTGCGTGCTCTGGTAGATGTCGGCCAGCGCGGCCCGGCTCTCGGCGCTCCCGAACGTGCCGAGATACTGGATGGCCTTGTTCTGCAGGTCGGGGGTACTGTTCCCCTTCGCGATGTTCACGAGTGCCTGGCGCGCGGCCGGCGATCCGCTCTGCGCGAGCACGAACAGCGCGCGCTGCTTGACGCGCGGCGAGCTCGTCCCCTGCAGGATCTTCTGCAGCATCGGGATGGCCTGCTCCGGGTCCGTGTTCTGGAGCGCCTGCAGCGCCATCAGCTTCAGGTCTTCATCGTTCTCGTTCTCCGGGCGCACGGGCTGGCCCGCGTCGCGGCGCACTTCGACCTCGAGCGCCTTCGCCTGCTGCTGATAGCGGCTCGACGAAAACTCGCGCGTGAGCTGCGCGATGGTGGCCAGCGCGTCCGCGCGCTGTCCGAGCTTGTTCTGCGCGTACGCCTTCCAGTACAGCGCGGCGTCCGCCTTCGATCCCTTCAGGGCCGCCACCTCGCTGAACGCGGCGACGGCGCGGTCCCAGCGCGACTGCTCGAGCGCGTCCTGACCGCGTTCGTAAAGCGAGTTCTCGCGATCGGTCCGGGCATCACGACGCTCGCGTTCCCGCTCCTGCCGCTCGTCCGCACGATCCCGCGCTTCGAGCGACGGCGCCTGCCACGTCCTCGCCGCCAGCACCGGCGTGACCGGTACCACGGGGGGCAGCGGCAGCGCCACGACGGGAACAACCGGCACCGCGGCGGGCACCGGCGGTACGACGCCGGCGGTGAACGGCTGCGCGCCAGCGGACGCGGGCAGCAGCAGGGTCGCGAACACGACGATGCTGAATCTCTTCATCGGTAAACTCCGTCAGCTCTGAGCATTCTTGAATGCGGCCGTCTGTCGCTGGTGCACGCGCGACGAGACAATCCGGACCTTGAACAGCAGCCCTTTCGACTCGATCCGCTGCTGGATTTCCTGGAGCGCTTCCGGCGTGAGCGTCGACGGACCGGCGGCGATGTCGACGAGCGTGCGCTCCAGTTCGTCCAGCAGCGAGGCGATGGCGGCATCGCCGGTCGTGGACGCGGTCTCGCGATAGAGCCGGTTGGCGGCGATGAGCTGCTGCGCGCGCGCCTGCTCCGCCGAAATGTCCACGCTCCCGCTCCCGCCGGCGCTGACGAGTTCGACCAGCACCATCTGGGAAAGATCGAGGTGATCGCCGAGGTCGACGAGGAGGATCCGCTCGCGGACCTGTCCGCTCGATGCTGCCGCCGCCGTCGTCGTCGTGGGCGTCGGGTGGGAGGGCAGCCAGCGTCCTGCGACGAACGCCGCGACGACGAGCGCTGCCACGCCAGACGCCCACGCGAGGCGCGCCGGAGACTCGGTGAACCAGGAGAGCCAGCCGCGGGACCGGCCCGGCAGCGCCGGCTCGAGCCGCGCCCACGCGATGCGCTCGAATCCTTCCGGCGCCTCCGGCTGCGGCGCCGCATCGACGGCGGCGAGCACGCGCTGGAGCCGCGTGTAGCTGCGCTGGCACGCCGCGCACGAGGCGAGGTGCGCGGTCGTGCGCTCTTCTTCCGCGCCGGCCAGCTCGCCGTAGTAGTGCAGCACCAGATCGTCGTCGTTCGGATGCATCGTCTATCCTTCGGTTTCCACGAACGGCTCGAGCGCGAGCCGCATCTTGCGCACGGCGCGGAAGATGCTGTGTTTCGCCGCGCTCGCGTTCAGACCGAGCGCGCCGGAGATCTCGTCGATCGATCGCCCTTCGAAGTGCCGCAGCACGAACGCGGCACGCTCCATCCGGCTCAGGGTCTCCATCGCTGCCGCCACGCGGTCCTGCACCTCGGTGCTCAGCATCAGTCGCTCGGGAGAGGCCGCCTGCCCCTCGTCTGCCGCGGATCCGAGATGATCCAGATCGGCCGCGTCGTGGGCGGTTTCGCGATGGCCGCGCGAGCGAATGAGATCGATGGAGCAGTTCACGGCGATGCGATGCACCCAGGTGCCGAAATTCGCGCGCGATTCGAACCGGCCCAACTGCCGGTACGCGCGCAGAAACGTTTCCTGGACGACGTCCTCGGCGTCCGGCGCGTTGCCGGTCATCCGAAGCGCGAGCCGGTAGACAGCACGCCCATGGCGCTCGACAAGCGCACGGAATGCGTCGTTGTCTCCGCCACGGGCCAGGGCCACCGTGGCGGCGTCCGTTTCCGGCATCCGAGAGATTAGACGGGAGTTACGGGCTGCGGTTAGGCGCTGAGGCGGGATCCGCTACGCGCCGAGGGGAAAGTTTACACGGGCTCGCGTTCGTCCGCCGGACGCGCGGGCACCGGCAGATCCTCGGGTGGGCGACTCTGTTCGATGAGAGCGCGCATCCGCGCGATTTCGGCGTGCAACGCGTCGATACAGCCTTCCTGGTTCTCGTGCGGCACGTCGGCCACCACACCGCAGAACGGGCAGTTCATACCGGAAATTTTCATAGACTCCGCAGGATCGGGCTCGCAAAACTGCAAAAACGACGCCTGCCCTGGACCAATGGATGAGACGGATACACTTTGCCCGGAAGACCGTAGCTCCCTGCGACATGGCGCGGAATCCGCACACCACGCGGCCCGTTCCCCTAAGATGCTGATATCAATGAAGATCCACCGCTGATCTTAGGGCTCGACGGTAAGGCACAGCCGTTGCTACGCCCGAATCCTTGCGGTCGTGTGCAGGTCGCGCCTTCGCCTGAAAACGCCGCCGATTTCGCGAGGTGCCATGTCGACTGCCTGCACGGCCACATCCCGCCGGACGCTCGTCGCCGTCGTCCTCTTCATGTTGTGCACCGCCTCCGGCGGGTCGGAGTTGTCCGCGTCCCCGTCGCTTCAAAAGCTCGATGCACTCCTCCAGCGGCGCGCCCCGGTCGCGGGTCGAACATCTGTCATCGTGCGCGCGACCCACGGCGACGCGGTGTCGTCCGTCATGTCGACCGCTCAACTGCTCGGCGGACGCGTGCTGCGGCGGCTGCCGCTCATCGACGGCGTCGTCGTCGATCTGCCGAACGCCGCGCTGCCCTTGCTTGCGGACAGCGGTCTGGTGCGCCACCTCTCGGCCGATCGGCTGGTCGTGGGCACCATGGAGCGGACCGGGGCGACGGTCGGGGCTACGGCCGTGCGGCAGGAATTCGGCTACGACGGCACCGGCGTGGGCGTGGCGGTCATCGATTCAGGGGTCTCGCCGTGGCACGACGATCTGACGTCCACGTTCGGGGGACAGCGCGTGTATCGTTTCGTCGACTTCGTGAACGGCTGGGAAACGCCGTACGACGACTTCGGCCACGGCACGCACGTCGCGGGCATCATCGCGGGCAACGGCTATGACTCGAGCGGCGCGCGTACCGGGATCGCGCCGGCCGCGCACCTCGTCGTGCTGAAGGTGCTGGACGCCAACGGCAACGGGCGCCTCAGCGACGTCATCGCGGCGCTCGACTTCGTCGTCGCCAACCGCGCCGCCTTCAATATCAAGGTCATCAATTTGTCGGTCGCCACCGGTGTCTACGAGCCCTACGATCAGGATCCGCTCACGCTCGCGGCGAAGCGCGCGGTGGACGCGGGGATCGTGGTCGTGGCCTCGGCGGGGAACAACGGGCGCAGCCCGCTCGGCATGACCCAGTACGGCGGCATCACGTCTCCCGGCAATGCGCCCTGGGTGTTGACGGTCGGCGGCTCCAGCCACATGGGGACGATCGATCGCGCCGACGACACCGTCGCCGCGTTCAGCTCGCGCGGGCCCGGCGCGCTCAATGCCGGCGCCAAGCCGGATCTCGTCGCCCCCGGTGTCGGCATCGAGTCGTTGACCGATCCCGACAGCACCCTTTACGCGACGTATCCGCAGGCGCTGCTGCCGGGAACGGTCCCGACGACGTACTTCCCCTACATGAGTCTCACCGGCACGAGCATGTCGACGCCGGTGGTGAGCGGGACGGTCGCCCTGATGATGCAGGCGAATCCGGGGCTCACGCCGAATCTCGTGAAGGCCATTCTCCAATACACGGCGGAGCACTACGACGGCTACGACCGGTTGACGCAGGGCGCGGGATTCCTGAACGCGAAGGGCGCGGTGGAGCTCGCCGCACATTTTGCCTCGCCCGAACTCGTGCCGTATCCTTCGGACGCGGGTTGGAGCCGCACGCTCATCTGGGGCAATCACCTCACGCGCGGAGGCAAGCTGCGAACAGACGCGAATGCCTGGCCCGTCGACGTGCGTTGGGGATCGTCGACCACACCCGGCGGCGCGCGCGTCGCCTGGGGCGTGCGCTGCGGCACGTCCGGCTGTAGCGGTGACGATCCGTCCGCATGGCAACCCTGGCAGACGAACTGCCTTGACGACGCGTGCACGGTTCGCCAGGGAGCGGCCTCCGCCTTTCCCAATCTCGTGTGGGGTACGCTCTGCGGCGGGGCTGACTGCAATGTGCCCTGGACCGTCGCGGGCGTGGGAGCGGTGGCGATGGCAAACGGCGACACCGTCGTGTGGGGAACGGGAGACGGCGATACCGTGGTCTGGGGGACCGGCGACGGCGACACGGTCGTCTGGGGCACCGACGACGGCGATACCGTCGTGTGGGGCACGAGCTGCTCCGATCCCTCATGTGCCCCGGTGGTGTGGGGCAGGCGATGACCGCGGTGGGCGCTGACTTCGCCGCTTTGTCCGACGCGTACGACGACATGGATGACCTCGATCCCGCCCGGCCGCCGGCGGGCGGGGGCTCCGCAACACGACCTGCCGATCTCGCCTGGCATACGCTGCCAGCCGCCGCGCGGACGTTCGTCGTCCTTGTCATCCTCTCCGGCATCGGCGCGGTGATCGCGGTGTTTCCCCGCACCGCGCCCGATCCGGCGTTGTTCCTGTTCGTCCTCCTTGCCGCGTGCCTGACGTCTGCGTGGAAGGTCAATCTGCCGATCCCGCTGTCCAGCGGATCCACGCTGTCGGTCTCCTGCGCCGCGGACGTCATGGCGCTGCTGCTGCTGGGGCCGGGGCTCGCCGTCATCATCGCCGCGATCGGCGTGTGGATTCAGTGCACGGTGAACGTGCGGCAGCGGTACCCGCTCTATCGCACCGTGTTCAGCACGGCCGCCGAGGCGCTGGCGATGGCCGCGACCGGCGTCGCCTACATGACGCTTGGCGGCACGACGGGTCCGTTCGACATCCCGTCGCTGACGCGCCCACTCGTCGGCGCGATCGCGGTGTACTTCGTCGCGAACACGGGCCTCGTGGCGGCGGCGATTGCGTTGTCGACCGGACGCCGGCTGTGGACGGTGTGGCGGCGCGACTTCATGTGGAGCGCGGCGAGCTACATGGTGGCGGGCAGCGCCGGAGCGATCGCCGCGGTCGTCATCCAGCGCGGCGATCACTGGGTGGCGGTGCTGATGCTCGCGCCGATCTATCTCGTCTACCGCACCTATCGCCTGTTCGTGGGGCGGCTCGAGGACGAGAAGCGCCACATGGCGGAGATCGCGCGGATGCACCGGGAAACGGTCGCGGCGCTCCGCCAGGCGAGCCAGGCGGAGCAGGATCTCGCGAAAGAGAAGGAGTCGCTCGCCATCGCGCTGGCGGAAATGACGCGGCTCGAGGAGGCGCGCGTCCACCTGCTCGAGCGCGAACAGGCGGCGCGTGCCAGCGCCGAGGCCGCCAACCGCATCAAGGATCAGTTCCTCGCCACCGTGTCGCACGAACTGCGGACGCCGCTCAACGCGATCCTCGGCTGGGCGGAGATGCTGCGCGTCGGGATGCTGGAGGGGCAGAAGCGCGAGCGCGCCTGCGAGGCCATCTTCAACAACGCACGGCGGCAGGCGCGGCTCATCGACGAGCTGCTCGACGTCGCGCGCATCATGTCCGGCAAGCTGCGCATCGAGCGCACCGTCGTCAACGTCAAGGACATCGTCGACGGCGCGCTCGAAACGATGCAGCCGGCGGCCGAAGCCAAAGGGATCCGCATCGGGGTCGACATCGATCCGGCCGTGGGCGCCTTCCGGGGGGACGGCCCGCGATTGCAGCAGGTGTTGTGGAACCTGCTGACGAACGCGCTGAAGTTCACGCCGACAGGGGGCTCCATCGATCTCCGCGTCCGCCGCGTCGGCAACGTCGGCGAGATCGTCGTGTCGGATTCGGGCGCCGGCATCCCGCGCGATTTCCTGCCGTCGGTCTTCGAGCCGTTCCGCCAGGCGGACGGATCACCGACGCGTCTGCACGGCGGCCTCGGCCTTGGCCTGGCCATCGTCCGGCAGCTCGTCGAGGCGCACGGCGGATCGATCACGGTCGACAGCGCCGGCGAAGGGCTCGGCGCGACGTTCACGGTGCGGCTGCCGCTGGCGGTGCCGGTCGAGCGGCGCCGCCGCGCGCGCACGCGCGTTCCGCTCAGCGAGACGGTCCGGAGCGGGTCGACGCTCGAACGCGTCACGGTCCTCGTGGTGGACGACGAAGACGAGAGCCGCGGCGTCGTCGCCGCGTGGCTGGAGACCCAGCAGGCGCGCGTGCTGACGGCGGGGTCCGCGTCCGAGGCGCTCGACATTCTGCAGCGAGAGCGCGTGGACGTGCTGCTCGCCGACATCGCGATGCCCGGAGAAGACGGTTACGCGCTCGTCCGCAAAGTGCGCGCGCTGCCGGATCCGCGCGTCGCGTCCACTCCCGCGGCGGCGCTCACCGCCTTCGCCCGCGAGGAAGATCGCCAGGAGGCGCTGCGCGCCGGCTTCCAGATGCACCTCACGAAGCCGATCGACGCGGCCTCACTCATCGCGGCCGTCGCATCTCTCCGGCAGGTGGCTTCGGCGTAGTTGCCGCACCCCGCACAGCGGGTCGCCGCGGCTGGTGTTCGGATCGCGTCTCCCGCTGAGCCGTGCGGCAAAACGGTCCTTTCGGCGTCCGCCTGACGAGACGGTGTCGCCTGGGGTTATCACGGGGACAGTCAACGATTGGCGATCGACAGCCCGGTTTTCCATCGGGATCGCGCAAAGACTGCGGCGACACCGACGCGAGCGCACTCCAGGACCGTTTTGTCCGCCGACGCCGTCGCGCGTCTCAGAGGTCGACGCGCTCCGACCACCAGCCGCGACGACCCGCACCTCGCTCCTCGCACCTCGCACCTGGCATCCCGCGTCCCGCGCTACGGATCGACGCGCGTCCAGACGAGCGGCTCGAACTTGCGCAGATTCACGATGCGCGTGCCGCGGCCGGACTCATCCACCACGAAAAGCCATTCGCCAAGCGAGCCGCTGAGAACGAACGCGGTCGGCGTCATGGGGATGAACGGCTGGAGCTTCGCGGGATCGCGGCCGCCGAAGAGACGTCCGTCTCGAAGGACGACATGGAACGTCCAGCCGTCGGGCAGCAGGCGGTAGGTGCCGGCGAGACCCGGCCAGCCGGCGGTCGAGACCTCTTGTGCCGGCGGGTCGGCCGTGATCACCGACGTGTGCGAGGCGACGATCTTCCACTCGCCCGCGCTGCTGCGGAACACATCCGTCACGCGGTATTTCCTCGCGAGGCGCTGGCCAAAGACGGTCTCGGTCTCGTCCGCCATGTACCGCACGATTGCGGTGTCGCCGGCGTCCTGTACCGTGAGGTCCCGGACGACGATGGTGCCCTTCAGGCCCGGAGGGAGCGGACGGAGCTGCTTCAGCAGCTCCGCCTTCGTCATGACCTGTCCTTCCTCGGTGGTGAGGATATAGCCGGCGTCGGTGGCGCGATCCCACGTGCCGGCGTCGCCGGCGGCCACCGCGTCCATCATGGCCTGCTCGATTTTCTGAAACCATTCCACCGGCGGGCGCGCAGCGGCCGGCTGCGCGAACGCGAGCCACGCGGCGAGGAGGATCATCGCGGTTATTCCAGCTGGAGCAGTTCCGGACTGTCCTGTTCCGGAACGTGCGCGGGCAGGTCCATGAGCAGCCGCGCGCACGCGTTCCAGCGCAGCAGCGCGTCGTCGTTGTGCGGCGGACGCAGGGCTTCAGCGCGCTCGTAGAACGTCATCGCTTCGCGAAGCCACGCGACCGCTTTCACCGTCGCGCCATACTGCCCGTGCTGCACGGCGGCTTTCGCACGCCGCTCGCGCACGATGCCGGAGTAGTACTCGCGGTCGTACGGGTCTGGCAGCTGCGACGCGATTTCGCCGGCGCGCCCCGCGGTCTTCGAGGCGAGCCCCTGCGGGAACTGGTCCGTCAGCGCGAGTACGAGCACGACCAGCGCGTCGCGGTTCGCCGGATCGATCGCGAGCACGTCGAGACAGATGCTTTCCGCCTCGCTCGGTTCGTTGAGCAGACGATAGCGCTCGGCCTTGGCGAGCGCGGACGGGACGGCGTCCTTCGACAGCCGCTTCAGATCGATCGCCGCCGCGGGTTGGGACGTCTCAGGCATGGGCCCTCCTCAGGATCGGAAGACGCGGAGCAGCCGGGTCACCGGATCGTAGAAGCGATCGACCACGCGCTCCTTGAGCGGGATGATCGCATTTTCGGTGATGGTGATGTGCTCGGGGCACACCTTGGTGCAGCAGCGCGTGATGTTGCAATAGCCGATCCCGTGCTGCTGCCTGAGCTCGGAGACGCGATCGCCCGCATCGAGCGGATTCATCTCCAGCGCCGCGGCGTACGTCAGGAACCGCGGGCCGATGAAGCGGTCGTGCATCTTGTGCTCGCGCAGGACATGGCAGACGTCCTGGCACAGGAAGCATTCGATGCACTTGCGGAACTCCTGCACGCGGTCGACGTCCGTCTGGCGCATCCGCCACGTGCCGTCCGGCGCGTCCGGCCGCCGCGCCGAAAACGGCGCGATGGTCTTCTTCACGCGGAAGTTCCACGAGACGTCGGTGACCAGATCCTTGATCAGCGGGAACGCACGCATCGGCTCGATCGTGACCGGTTGATCGAGCGGCAGGCTGTTGAGGCGCGTCATGCACATGAGGCGCGGACTGCCGTTGATCTCCGCCGAGCAGGATCCGCATTTGCCCGCCTTGCAGTTCCAGCGCACGGCCAGGTCCGGCGCCTGCGTCGCCTGGATCGTGTGCACGGCGTCGAGCACCACCATGCCGGGGACGACGTCGATCGCGTAGTCGCGGTAGCCGCCGTCGCCTTCGCCGCTGCGCCAGATCTTGAAGGTTGCATTGGGCATGGTGGGTTCCTGTCTTGTCAGGGCTGAAGCCCTGACCCACATGGCATCTCGGTCTCTAGGCTAAGCCCTGACCCACACGCGTCAAAATGCCGTGTGGGTCAGCCCTTTATGGGCTGACGTCACGTCTTTTCCTGCTCGATGATCTGTTTCAGCTCCGCCGGCATCTCCGGGATCGGCTCACGCCGGACAGCCATCGTGCCGTCTGCCGTCTTGTACGTCACGATGTTGAAGCTCGCGTACTCGGCGCGCTTTTCCGGAAAGTCTTCCCGGAAGTGCCCGCCGCGGCTTTCCTTCCGCTCGAGGGCGGAGCGCGTGATCGCCTCCGACACGGTCAGCAGGTTGCGCAGGTCGATCGACGTGTGCCATCCCGGGTTGTACTCCCGGTGGCCGGTCACCGCGACCTGCGCCGCGCGGGCGTTCAGCGACCCGAGCCCCTGCAGCGCTTCCTGCATCTCCGCTTCGGCCCGGACGATGCCGACGAGCCGCTGCATCATGTCCTGCAATGCGCTCTGGATGGCAAACGGGTTGTCGGCCGTGGGCGCGTTGTCGAACGGCTTCAGCGCGGCATCGATCCCTTCGCGCACCTGCGCCTGATCGATCGCCGCGCGGCCGTGCTCGCGCGCGAATCGCGCCGCGTACTCGCCGGCGCGTTTGCCGAACACCAGCAGGTCCGACAGCGAGTTGCCGCCCAGCCGGTTCGCGCCGTTGATGCCGGCGGCGCATTCTCCCGCCGCGAACAGCCCGGGCACGCTCGACATCTGCGTGTCGCCGTCCACCCGCACGCCGCCCATGATGTAGTGCGTCGTCGGGCCGATCTCCATCGGCTCCTTCGTGATGTCGATGTCGGCGAGCTGCTTGAACTGGTGATACATGCTCGGCAGCTTGCGCTTGATGTGCTCCTCGGCGTTCGGCAGCTTCTTCGCGATCCACGCGATGTCGAGGAACACGCCGCCATGCGGGCTGCCGCGCCCCTCCTTCACCTCGCGCATGATGCAGCGCGCGACGTGATCGCGCGTGAGCAGCTCCGGCGGACGCCGCGCGTTCTTGTCTCCCTGCGTGTAGCGCCAGCCTTCCTCTTCGTTGTCGGCCGTCTGCGGACGGTAGGCCTCGGGGATGTCGTCGAACATGAAGCGGCGTCCTTCCGAGTTGAGCAGGATGCCCCCCTCGCCGCGGACGCCTTCCGTCACGAGAATGCCCTGGACGCTCGGCGGCCAGATCATGCCCGTCGGATGGAACTGGATGAACTCCATGTCCACCAGCTCCGCCCCGGCGTGATAGGCGAGCGAATGCCCGTCGCCGGTGCCCTCCCAGCTGTTGCTCGTGATGCGATACGCGCGGCCCGTGCCGCCGGTCGCGAGCACGACCGCGGCCGCGGAGAACAGCTTGAACCGGCCGCGTTCCCGTTCGTACCCGACCACGCCGGCCGCGCGGCCGCCCGCGCTCAGCAAACGGACGACGGTGAACTCCATGTGGACGTCGATGCCGCGGTGGATGCCGTGGTCCTGCAGCGTGCGGATCAGCTCGAGTCCGGTGCGAGCCCCGACGTGCGCGAGCCGCGGATAGCGATGGCCGCCGAAATTGCGTTGCAGGATGCGGCCGTCCGGCGTGCGGTCGAAGACCGCGCCCCAGGCTTCCAGCTCGCGAACGCGGTCCGGCGCTTCGCGCGCGTGCAGCTCCGCCATCCGCCAGTTGTTGACGTACTGGCCGCCGCGCATCGTGTCGGCGAAGTGGACCTTCCAGCTGTCGCGGTCGTCCACGTTGGCGAGCGCGGCGGCGACGCCCCCTTCCGCCATGACCGTATGCGCTTTGCCGAGCAGCGACTTGCAGATCAGCCCGACCGTGACGCCCGCGGCGGACGCTTCGATAGCCGCGCGAAGGCCGGCGCCGCCGGCGCCGATGACGAGGACGTCGTACTCGTGGGTTTCAAAGTCCATCGAACTCGGATGTCAGAGGTCGGATGTCGGAGGTGACGGTGGTAGTGCGCACGGCGTGAGATCCGGTTCGCGACGATGCCCGCCCGAATACATGCCGGGCCCGGGACGCGCGCCGCATCCCGCGTTCCGCGCGCCGGATTCCGCGC
>DASSOM010000277.1:0-11375 GCA_035700625.1 Vicinamibacterales bacterium | reverse complement strand
AGCGCGCTCTTGGGGATCGGCGCCACGTCGCGCGCGGCCGCCGCATCCTGGGCGCGCGCCGGTACCGGCAGCAGCAGAAGGAGCAGCATCAACCCCGTCGTCGCCGCGCCGGCGGGCAGCTTCGCGGTGGCAAACGCGAAGCTGCTCTCCGGCAGCAGCGCGAGACCGGTGCCGAAGGCGATGACGCCGAAGCCGAACCAGATCCAGTTGACCAGCGGATTGATCGTGATCGCGTAGGTCGCGGTCTGGTTCTGCGCGTCGTAGCCGGCGAGCACGATGTAGAGGTCCTCGCTCACGGCCCGGCGGATAGCCACCTCGCTCGTGGGTTCCTGCTCGTGCTTGTTGAAGAACCACTTCGCCGGCTGCATCCCGCCGGCGGGCTCTCCGTCGTCGAAGACGCTGACGTGGCCGGTGATCATCTGCTTCTGCGCGTCGCTCGTGATCGTCAGCGCGTCGTGCCGGATCGTGAAGTGGCCGAGCGTCGTCTGTTCGCCCGGCTTCAGCAGCACCGTCGCGTTCTGCTTGAAGCCTTCGCCGGCGAAGCCGAGGAACATCAGGGCGATGCCGACGTGGACGATGTAGCCGCCGTAGCGCCGGCGCGAGCGGCCGACGAGGCCGATGAGCGCGGTGAGTCGATCCGTGCCCGTCGCGCTCCGGCGGACGTCGGCGCCGCGGATGAACTCCTGCGCGATCGTCGTGAAGACGAACGCACACAGCGCGAAGCAGATGCCCGAGCTCCACACGCGAACGCCGAACGCGACCAGCGCGCCGGCGACGCCGACGGCCACGACCACGGGCCACAGGAACTGATGCAGCAGGTTCGAGAGCGTCGACTTGCGCCAGGCGAGCAACGGACCAATGCCGGTCAGCACGAGCAGCGCGAGGCCGATCGGCAGCATCCACTTGTTGAAGAACGGCGGGCCGACCGTGAGGCGCTCACCCGTGATCGCCTCGCTCAGCGTCGGGAACATCGTCGCGAACAACACGAAGAACGCCGAGAACAGCAGGATCCAGTTGTTCGCAAGGAACGCCGCCTCGCGCGACACCCACGAGTCCAGCTCGTGGCGCGATTTCAGCAGCGGCAGGCGGTAGATGACGAAGCCGAAGCTGAACGTCAGGATCGCGATCATGAAGATCGTGAACAGCATCGCGAGCTCGCGGTCCTCGCCGAAGGCGTGCACCGACTGCACGACGCCCGAGCGCGTCATGAACGTCCCGAAGATCGTCAGGAAGAACGTGACGATGACGAGCGTCACGTTCCACACGCGGAGCATGCCGCGGCGTTCCTGGACCATGACGGAATGCAGGAAGGCCGTTGCCGTGAACCAGGGCAGCAGCCCGGCGTTCTCGACGGGGTCCCAGCCCCAGTAGCCGCCCCATCCGAGCTCCTCGTACGCCCACAGCATGCCGAGCGTGAGCCCGAACGTCAGGAACAGCCAGCCGATCATCGTCCACCGGCGCACCGCGCGCAGCCAGCTGTCGTCCAGATGGCCGCTGATGAGCGCCGCCATGCCGAACGCGTACGGGATCGTCATCGCGACGAAGCCGGTGTACAGCGACGGCGGGTGGATCGCCATGTAGAAGTTCTGCAGCAGCGGATTGAGTCCGCGTCCGTCGGCCGGCACCTGCGCGAGATAGGTCTCGAACGGGTTGTTGTGCACCACCATCAGGAAGATGAAGAACATCTCGGTGGCGGAGATGATCGCGACGACCCACGGAATCAGCTCGCGGTAGCGCTCGCGGTTCATCGCGACGGCGACGGCGCCGAACGCCGACAGCAGGAACACCCAGAACATGATCGAGCCGTCGAGGCCGCCCCAGTAGGAGGCGAGCTTGTAGGCGAGCGGCTGGGCGCTGTCGGAGTAGTGCTGGACGTACTTGATCGCGTAGTTGCCCGTGACGAAGGCGTGGACGATGACGGCGGAGGCGACGGTCATGAGCGCCGTCACCAGGTAGAACGCGCCGACGCCGCTTTCGATCAGACGCGCGGATCGGCGCCGCGCGCCCGCCACGGAGGCCGCGATCGCATAACTCGCGGCAACGAACGCGGCAAGGAGGACGGCCGAACCCAGCGTCGCCATGGCTGCGTCAGCTTCCCGACGCGCCGGGCGTCGAGGCCGCCTCGTACTTCGACGGGCACTTCGCCATGACGCCGTTCGGCTCGACGTCGAAATGGCCTTCTGTCAGCCGTCCCTTGAGCACGACCTCGGCGCCTCCCTTGAACGTGTCGGGCACGACGCCGGTGTAGCGCACCGGAATGACCTGTCCCTTGTTCTGCACCTGAAAGCGGTACTCGAGCGTGTCCGGCTTGCGCAGGATCGACTTGTCCACGACGAAGCCGTGCAGCTGCAGGCGCTTGCCCTGCCACGCCGCCGGATTGGCGGTGACCTCGTCGACGTGCTTGTAGTACTCCGTGCCGTCGCGCAGCGTGGAATACAACAGTCCGGTGAAAGCCAGCATGAGCACCGCGACGGTGGCGCCGATCTTGAGAGGCTTTGCTGTCGTCATGATGTGCGGGGCAACACTCACAGGATATCGTCCGACTCAAGAGGGGTCAATCGCGCCCCGGCGCGCCAGCTCGCTCAGCAGCCGGTGCACCGTGGCCACCGGCAGCCCGACCACGTTCGACCAGGAGCCCTCGATTCGGTCGATGAATCGCGCGGCGCGCCCCTGGATGGCGTAGGCGCCCGCCTTCCCTTCGGGCTCTCCTGAATTGATGTACCAATCGATGTCAAGGTTACGGAGCGGGACGAAATGCACGCGCGTGCGGACCGCCTCGGCAAGCTCGTGCGTTCCGGCGTGAACGACGACACCGGTGAACACGTCGTGCACGGTGCCGGACAGCTTCTGCAGCATGCGCGCCGCGTCCGCCCGGTCCACGGGTTTGTTCAGCAGCTCGTCGCCGGCGACCACGACCGTATCCGCGGCGAGCACGACGGCATCCGGTCCGGACTCGGTCGCAACCGCGCGCGCTTTGGCGCGCGCCAGTCGGACGACGCACGTTTCCGGCCGCTCGTCCGGCCGCGGCGTCTCGTCGACGTCGGCCGGGCGTACGGTGAAGCGGTAGCCCGCGCTGGCGAGCAGCTCCGCGCGCCGCGGCGACGCGGACGCGAGGACGATCTCGGTCACGGGGTGACGTCCACCCGATAGTCGCCGATGAACTGCATGATGGCCGACGCCTCGACCATGTCGCGCGCGCGGAACCGGATCGAATGCGAGTCGGTCCGCTCGAATATCGGCAGGTACGCGAGCAGCGCCGCCGGCATGTAGTTCTTGAAGCTCACGTCGACGGTCACCGGCTCCTGCACTTTGTACGGCTTGAACTCCGAAAGCCGGCCGAGCGCCGCGCGCACGCGCTGGTCGATCAATCCGTACGATGCTGTCGGCGTCAGCGTGATCGCGGAGTGGAAGCTGAGCGATCGTTTCGTTTCCGCCGCCTCGATTGGACCGATCGCGCTCCGCACCTCGGCGATCGCCGCATCGTCGCCGGACATCATCACGACGGGGACGCCAAAGTGTCCGGCGATCGCCGCGTTCCACGATCCTTCCGTCACGTTGACGCCGTTGAGCGCGACGCGCGTCAGGTTCGCGCTCGAGAATGTGTGCGCGCGGACGCCGACGGTGTTGTTCGTGCTCGCGTGATAGCCGATGAAGATGGCTGCATCGAAGGTGTCGTCGATGCCGCCCATCATGCTGAGCGGACGCGGCCACGAACGGACGATCTTCACGTCCGCCGGAAACTCTTCGATGAGCAGGTTCTCGCCGTTGCCGTGCGCGTCCGCGACGACGATCTCCGTCGCACCGGCCGCGCGCGCCGCGTTGACGGCGGCGAGCGCCTCGTCCGTCATGAACTTCCGGAAGCGCGCGTACTCGAATCCGGACGGTCCGAGCTGGTCGGCGGTAACGGTGCCGACGATGCCTTCCATGTCGACCGAGATGTGGACCTTGAGAGATCGTGGCTGCGCGTGCGGCGCGGCCGGCGCCATCAGCGCGGCGCAGGCGGCGATGACTCCGACGGATCGAAGATGCGGCATGAGGACTCCTTCGGCGCGAACGATATCAGACAGTCGAGGAGTGCACGATCGACGCCCGCCCGTTCGCCGCCGACACGCGCATACGATCGCCTGTCGCGATGCCGTCGATCGCGCAGACGACGATCGGGCATCGCACACCGTAGAGCGTTTCCGCGACGAGGGCCCCGACAGTCAGGATCGGGTCGGCCGCGCCGAGGACGATGGCGACGGGACCGGTACCGAGACGCAGCGCTTCTGCGAGCACGGCCGACGAGGAGGACGACCCGCGGCCGGTGGGCATCACGAGGACGCGGCCCGCGACGCACGCGCCGGCATCGGGGTGCGATCGATCGATGATGCGGCCGGTCTCGACGTCGATCCCGCCCCAGAGACTGAGCGGCACCGACAGGACGAGTGCCGGCGCTTCCGCCCCGCCGTCCGCGTACGGCTGCGCGTCGCGTGTCACCACGCGACGACCCGCTCGATGCGGCCGGCCACGGCCGATGCCAGGCAGTCCTCGAGATCGCCGAACGCCACACGGACCCCGAGATTCCCGGGCGCGTAGTGGGCCCACTTCCCCGAGTTCGTCACCACCACGCCGTCGAGCCGTTCGAGGATCGGCGTCAAGTACGTGCAGGTGTCCGTGACGATCCGCAGCCCGAACGCGTCGAGGCCGTCCAGCGCGCCTGCCGATTCGAGCGCACGCAGCGTCGCGCGCCCGGTGTTGACGTAGATTGGAATGCCGCGGCGCGGCGCCGCCGCGCGCAGGAGCGGCAGGAAGCGCTCCCATTCGTCGCGCGAGAAGTGCGGCGTGCCGAGGCACACGGCCGTGATCGGCTCGCCGTCAGGAGCGGTCGACAGCCGCCGCAGCACGTCCCGAACGTCCGACGGACGAATCTCGATCGTCTCTTCCGGAGCGGCGCCGCCGAACGCGTCGCGCAGCGTCGGCGCCTCGGGCGTAATCCCGACGGCGTGGAAGAGGCCGACGGATCCGGAAGACGCGGCCGCCGCGCCGAGCGCCTTCAACTGATCCTCCGATCGCGGCGGCGGCAGCCCGTCGATCACGGGCACGCGCTCCCCCGTCCGCTCCCCCACGAACAGGCCGACCGCGACGAAGAGCGATTCGGTTGGCTCGGGAGATCCCGTCAGCCGGAACAGCACGCGGCCGCGTCGCGGCTCGTCGAGGTGCAGTCCCCATGCGGGCGCCCGTCCGGTCACCGCGCAGCAGAGATCGATGAAGTCGCCGTACCGGTTCGTGCGCGCGCCGATGACCGAATTGGCGAAGACGATCGCGTTCGATTCCCCCCACGCCACCTGCTCGCCGAAGGCCGGCCGGAAGCGCGTTTGATACGGAGCGCAGGTGAAGGACGGTTCGCAGCCCAGCTCCTGGTGCGCGAGCATCAGCCGCCGCGCCGGCGTCTGCTCCGCCGCCGGCATCCGCATCAGCTCCGGGTGAATGAGGTCGATGGCGCCGACGTTGAGCGTGGTGGGCACGCGCACGCGCGCGCCGCCCGAGACGAGGCGTTCGACGAAGTCGAGGCTCGCCACGCCGTGATACAGGCAGCCGTCGATGTGCGCGCGCGTGATGTCCAGCAGCGACGGCGCGCCGAGTGCCTTCGCGAAAGAGGTCAGGAGGCGCATCGCGAACGCAGCCCCCTCGCCCTCGGCGCCGTTCAGCATGCGGGTGTCGACGGGCGTCAGCCGCATGTGCTCACAAAGCCCCTCGTCACCTCTCCCCTCTCTTCATCTCTATGACACGCCCGTCCCCGCTGTCCGTCAGCACGTAAATCGCGCCATCCGGCCCCTGTTCCACGTCGCGAATCCGTTCCCCGAGATCGGTCAGCAGCCGCTCTTCTCCAACCACGCGCTCGCCTTTGAGATCCAGGCGGACGAGATTTTCCGTCGATAGTCCGCCGACGAACACGCTCCCCTTCCATTCGGGGAACATGTCGCCGGTGTAGAAGATCATCCCGCTCGGCGCGATCACGGGATCCCAGTAGTAGACCGGCTGCTCCATGCCCGCTTTCGCGGTGATGCCGCCGGTGATCGGACCGCCCGCATACTCGATGCCGTAGGCGATCGTCGGCCACCCGTAGTCGCGTCCCTTGCGGACGACGTTGAGTTCGTCGCCGCCGCGGGTGCCGTGCTCGACCTCCCACAGTTCGCCGGTCTGCGGATGCAGCGCCGCCGCCTGCACGTTGCGGTGGCCGATCGACCAGATCTCGGGCCGCGTCCCGTCCTTGCCGACGAATGGGTTGTCCGTCGGGATCGATCCGTCCGGGTTGATGCGCACGATCTTGCCGAGCAGGCTGTCCATCTGCTGCGCCTGCATGCGGCCCGGCGTAATCGAGCGTTCACCCTGCGTGACGAACAGCGTGCCGTCGCGCGCGAACACGAGACGGCTGCCGAAGTGCATCGTCGAGTCGAGCGACGGCACCTGATGATAGATGACCTCGACCTGCCCGACCTTCGGTGCGGCCCCGTCCACGAACACGCCGCGAGCGGCGGCCGTGTTGTTCCGCCCTCCGTCGCGCGGCTCCGCATAGCTCCAATAGATCCGGTGATTCTGATCGAACTGCGGATCGAGCGCGACGTCGAGCAGGCCGCCCTGATTGCGCGCGTCGACCGCTGGCAACCCGGCGACAGGCGGCGAGAGCGTGCCGTCGGGCGACAGGACCCGAAGCCGTCCCGCACGCTCGGTCACGAGCATGCGGCCATCCGGGAGAAACGCGAGGCCCCACGGATGATCGAGCCCCTTCGCAACCGTCGCGACGGTAAAGGTGACCGACGTCGTGGACACCGGTGCGCGCGTCTGTTCGGGGAAGGCAGGCGTCTGGTTGGGAGCGTTCGGTCGCTGCCGGTCGCAGGCCGCCAGCGCGAGCGCCATGGCCGCAACAGCGATCGGTCTCATGCGGCCATCCTAGCGCAGACCCGATAGTGCAGCCGCGCTCATCTGCGCCTCGGATCCGGCCGCTCAGCGGTGACGGCCGCGTCGAATCGCGCGCCGAGTTCGGCAAACGCCGGCGTCGGCCCCGTCCAGCGCAGCGCCTCCACGTCGTCGAACAGCGGGATGTCGGTGCGAAGCGTCGCCAGCGTCCTGAACAGCAGCGCGCGCTCGCGCTCGCGCGCGAATGTCGCGGCCAGCGCGGCGGCGTTCGCGGCGTTCACGTGCCAGTCACGCGAGTCCGGCGGAATCGATTCGAGGCGGCCGAACCGCGCGAGCACCGCCGCGGAGGACTTCGGGCCCCAGCCCCGCAGCCCGGGATAGCCGTCTGCGGCATCGCCGACGAGCGCCAGGTAATCGGGAATAGAGGCCGGCGCCACGCCGAACTTCTCGACGACGCCCGCCTCGTCGCGCACGCGCCGCGTCCGCCGATCGAGCTGGACGACGCGTGTGCCCGACACGCACTGCGCGAGATCCTTGTCGGGCGTGCAGATGAACACCCGGTCCACGCGCGGATCGCGCGCCGCCGCCGCGGCCCCGGCGGCCAGCGCATCGTCCGCCTCGAACTCGATCATCGGCCAGACGACGATGCCGAGCGCCGTGAGCGCCTCCTCCAGCAGCGGGAATTGCGCGAGGAGATCCGGATCGATCCCGTCGCCGGTCTTGTATCCGGGCCAGAGCTCGTTGCGAAACGATTCGATGATGTGGTCGGTGGCCACCGCCACGTGCGTCACGCCCGCGTTGACCATCCCGAGGACGGACGCGAGCACGCCGCGAACCGCGCCGATCTCCCGCCCGTCGGCGTCCCGTGCTCCCGGCAGCGCGTAGAAGTGGCGGAAGAGCTCGTAGGTGCCGTCGATGAGGTGGACATCCAATGAGTGATTCCGAGGTTCGAGGTTCGAGGTTCGAGGTTCGAGGTTCGAGGTTCGAGGTTCGAGGTGCGGACTCTTGATAATCACATCTTGACAATCAAGATGAGAGCCGGTATCGTTCCCCGCGTGGACGAACCCAGCACCGACGTCATCCAGGGTACGCTCGATCTGCTCATCCTGAAAACGCTCAGCCTCGAGCCGATGCACGGCTTCGGGATCGGCCGACGCGTCGAACAGATCTCCCGCGGCGTATTCAAGGTCAACCCCGGCTCGCTGCTGACGGCGCTGCAGCGGCTCGAACGCGCCGGCTGGCTCGACGCCGAGTGGCGGCAGACCGAGAACGCGCGGCGGGCGAAGTTCTATTCGCTGACGCGCGCCGGACGGAAACAGCTCGCGATCGAAACCGCCGACTGGACGCGCCGGGCATCCGCCATCGCGCGCCTGCTGAAAGCTGAAGGTTAGCCCATGTCCGCGTGGCGTCCGATCATCCGCGGCCTCCGCGCGCTCGTCAATCGACGGGCGGCCGAGCGCGACGCCGCGGACGAGGTCCGCCACTACCTGGACGAGGCCGAAGCCGCGCTCATCGCGGACGGCGCGTCACCCGACGAAGCCCGCCGCGTCGCGCGCGTGCAGGCGGGCAGTCCCGCGAGCCTGCGCGAGCAGGTCGGCCAGTTCGGCTGGGAGCACGTCGTGCTGACGAGTCTCGCCGACGCGCGCTACGCAGCCCGACGGCTGCGGCTGACGCCGGCCTTCACGGCGGTCGCCACGCTGACGCTCGCGCTGGGCATCGGCGCGAGCACGGCCATCTTCAGCGCCGTCAACCCCGTCCTCTTCGAGCCGCTTCCCTATCCTCGCCCGGACCGGATCGTCACGATCTGGGACGGATCCGGCGGCTCGCGTCTCGACGTCACGTTCGGCACGTTCCGCGAAATCCAGGCGCGCAGCCGCGCCTTCGACGCGATCGCCGTGACGCGTCCCTGGCAGCCGACGCTGACCGGCACCGCCGAGCCGCAGCGCCTCGTGGGACAGCGAGTGAGCGCGGGATATTTTCACACCCTCGGCATCGGCCCGATCCTCGGACCGGGTTTCGACGCCGCGGACGATCGCCCGACGGGGCCGCACGTCGTGATCGTCAGCGACGCACTGTGGCGGACGAAGCTTGGGGCGGATCCGGCGATCGTCGGACGAACGATGAGACTCGACGACCGTCCCTACACCGTCGTCGGGGTCCTGCCGCCCGGCTTCGAGAACGTGCTCGCGCCGGACGCCGGCATCTGGACGCTTCTGCAGTACGACCCGGCGCTGCCGCTCGACGGCCGCGAGTGGGGACATCACCTGCGGATGATCGGCCGTCTCCGCGTCGACGCCGCCGCGGCGCGCGACGAACTGAACGCGATGGCCGCCGCACCGCTGCCGGCGTTTCCACGCGCACCATGGGCCTCGCTCCAGCAGGGCTTCATCGTGGACCGTCTGCAGGATGATGTCACGCGCGGCGTACGCCCGGCGCTGCTGGCGGTCCTCGGCGCCGTACTGCTCGTGCTGGCAATCGCCTGCGTCAACGTGACGAATCTGCTGCTCGCGCGCGGCGCGCAGCGGCAAGGCGAGATGGCCGTGCGCGCGGCGCTGGGTGCGGGACGCGCACGTCTCGTGCGGCAGCTGCTCATCGAAACGCTGCTGCTCGCGCTGGTGAGCGGCGCGCTCGGTCTGCTCATCGCGGAGGCGGGCGTCCGTGCGCTCATCGCGCTGAGCCCGCCGGGCCTCCCGCGGCTGGATGCCATCGGCGTCGACGGCGCCGCCTTCGCGTTTGCCTGCGGCATCAGCGCGGCCGCGGGACTGATCGTTGGACTGTTTCCCGCGCTGCGCGCATCGCGCGGGAGCCTGCATGATGGGCTCGCGGAGAGTTCGCGCCGGACGGCGGGCGGCCGCCATTGGACGCGCAGCGCGCTCGTCGTCGCCGAGGTCTCCCTCGCGCTCATCCTTCTCGTCAGCGCCGGCCTGCTGCTGCGCAGCCTCACGCGCCTCTTCGCCGTGTCTCCCGGCTTCGACGCGTCGCACCTGCTCACGATGCAAGTCCAGGCCGCGAGCCAGCGGTTCTCCGACGCCGACGCGATGCGCGTGTTCTTCGAGCAGGCGCAGGAAGCGGTCGAGCGCGTGCCCGGCGTTGTCTCCGCGGCGTTCACCAATCAGCTCCCGCTCAGCGGCGAACCGGACGATGTCTACGGCGTGCGGCTGGAGCGCCGCCCCGACGCGCAGACGGCCGCCGGATTTCCGGCCTACCGGTATGCGGTGACACGCGGATATCTCGCCACGATCGGGATCCCGTTGCGTCGCGGACGCGCGCTGACCACAGCCGACGGCGTCGATGCGCCGCGGGTCGCGCTCATCAGCGAGTCGTTCGCGCGGACCGCGTTCGCCGGCGGGGACCCGATTGGCCAGCGGATCGCCATCGGCGGCAACGATGCGCCGTGGACGACGATCGTCGGCATCGTGGGCAACGCGCGGCAGACGTCGCTTGCGGTGAATCCCGTCGACGCCGTCTACGTCCCGGCAGCGCAATGGCCGTACCCGGACCGTGCCCGCTGGCTTCTCGTTCGCACGCACGGCGACGCCGCCGCGCTGGCCGCGCCCGTGCAGGAGGCGGTGTGGTCCGTCGATCGAAACCAGCCCGTGGACCGCGTCGGCACGATGGAAGGTCTCGTCACGCGGTCGGCGGCCGAGCGGCGGTTCGCGCTGGTCGTGTTCGAGGCGTTTGCCATCGTTGCGCTCGTCCTCGCCGCGATCGGACTGTACGGCGTCCTCGCCGGCAGCGTCGTCGAACGACGGCGCGAAATCGGCATCCGTTCCGCGCTCGGCGCGTCGCGCGGCAGCATCATCGGCCTCATCCTGCGCCACGGCGTGAAGCTGACGTGGATCGGCGCGGTCATTGGTCTCGGCGGCGCCGTCCTGACGAGCCGCGGCCTCGTGTCGCTGCTGTACGGCGTGACGCCGCTGGACCCTGTCACGTATCTCGGAACGGTTCTGCTCCTGTTCGTAGTCGCGGCCTGCGCCGGCGGGCTCCCGGCCTGGCGCGCGGCCCGGGTCGATCCATCCATCACACTCCGGGCCGAATAGCCGCTCGCGGGGCAACCTTCGCGCCTATCGGTTCGTCCAACTCTGGCAATGTCCTCCCTCGCCTTCGACCTGCGTCTCGCCCTGCGCGGCTTCCGCCGCAGCCCGCTGTTCGCGGCCGTCGCGATCCTCTCCCTTGCGCTCGGGATCGGCGCGAACACCGCGATTTTCACGCTCATCGATCAGCTGCTGCTCCGCCGGCTGCCGGTCAAGGCTCCCGACGAGCTGGTCATGCTGTATCAGCGGGGGCCGCACAACGGCAGCAACATGGGGGATCGGATGCACTCGTATCCGATCTATCAGGACTACCAGCAGCGCGCGGAACCCCTGTCCGAGGTGCTGTGCCGCCGGCTCGTCCCGGCCTCGGTCAGCGTCGGCAATCGCACCGAACGCGTCGACGCGGAGATGGTGTCCGGCAACTATTTCACGATGCTGGGC
>DASSOM010000276.1:0-2042 GCA_035700625.1 Vicinamibacterales bacterium | reverse complement strand
AGACGGTTCTCATCAATCAGGCGATGGCGGACAAGTTCTGGCCAGGGCGCGATCCGATCGGTAAGCGCTTCGGCCAGGGCACCGATGCGAGCCAGTGGTACGAAGTCGTCGGCGTCGTGGGCAACGTCCGCTCGTACGGGCTGACCAGCCGTATGCCGTACGAGTTCTATCGGACCATCGATCAGAACGACTTCGCGTCGATGACCGGTGTCATTCGCACGTCATCCCCCGACCCCGCGTCAATCATTCCGAGCGTGCGCAGCATCGTCGCGTCGATCGACCCGTCGCTGCCGCTCTCGCAGATTCAGACGATGGAACAGGTCGTGGCCTCATCGGTCGGTCAGCCGCGCCTGCTCTCGGCGCTGACGACGTTGTTCGGCGGCCTCGCGGGGCTGCTCGCGATGCTCGGCATTTACGGCGTGATGGCCTACAACGTGCGGCGGCAGCGGCGCGAATTCGGCATCCGCCTGGCACTCGGCGCGGATCCGCGGCGTCTGCGCCGCCTCGTCGTGGGACGCGGTCTCCTTCTGGCCGCGATTGGTGTCGCGATCGGGGCGTTTGGCGCCTGGACGCTGACGGGCGTGCTCGCGTCCATGTTGAACGACGTCAAGCCGACCGACCCGTCGGTGTTCGCCGCGATCAGCGCCGTCGTGCTCGTCGTTGCGACAGCGGCGACGTGGCCGCCGGCACGTCAAGCGGCGCGTGTGGATCCCACGATGATCCTCCGGGATCTCTGACCGACCCGGTTGCGAGTAGATCGAGGTGTACACTGGGGCATGGCGGACATCGCGGACCTGAGACTCAGCAAACCGGGTGATCCGCGCGTCACGCCGCCGCGCCGCGGCGGTCGCGCGTGGCTGCCCATCGCGATTATCGTGCTCGTCCTTGCGGGGGTCGCCGCGTACGTGTGGTGGCCGCGCCGTCAGGCGCCCCCCTCGCAGGTCGCCGTCCAGCAGACGACAACGCCGACGCGGCCGGCGCCGGTCGCCGTGCCGCCGGCGGACATCGACGTTCCGGCGCTCGATGAAACGGACCCGCTCGTCCGGCAGCTCGTCTCCCAACTGTCGTCGCACCCGAAGGTCGCGGCCTGGCTCACGACCGATCATCTCATCCGCAACTTCACGGTCGTCGTCGCGAACATCGCCGAAGGCAAGACGCCGGCAACCCACCTGCGGACGATTCGCCCCGATGGCGCATTCAGCGTGCAGGACACGGGGACGCAGACGATCATCGATCCGGCAAGCTACCGGCGCTATGACGGCTATGCGGATGCGTTTGCCGCGCTGGATCCGGAAGGCGCGGCGCGCCTGTATGCGACGCTGAAGCCGCGCATCACGGAAGCGTACCGCGATCTCGGGTACCCGGAAGGAGACTTCGACACCACGCTCGCGCGCGCGATCGGCATCCTGCTGCGCACGCCCGTCATCGACGATCCGATCGTGCTGCGGCGCAAGTCGGTCACGTATGCGTTCGCGGATCCGGATCTCGAGGCGCTCGCGCCCGTGCAGCGTCAGTTCCTGCGGATGGGTCCGAGAAACGTGCGGATGATCCAGCAGAAGCTGCGCGAGATCGCGCGGTACGTCGGGATCGATCCGGACAACCTGCCGAAGAGCTGAGCGCCCGCGCGCCAGACAAATCCGGTATCGCGGACACGAATCCGTCACCGGTCCGCCGGCCATAACCTCTCGGTCGACGGCATTTCACCCCGTGTGGGCTGGTTCGGAGCTTGCGACCGCTATCGCCATGCTCCCGCTGCTCTTCTGCGCGCTGATCGCGTCGACGCCCACGCAGGGATGGGACCGCGTTCCCCTGTCAGAGGCCCTGGAGCGGCTCATCGCGACGGGGGAACCGCGCCACGTCGATCACGACGAGGGGCAGGTGCTGCAAGCCGCGCTCACCGCGGCACTCGCGCGCGCGGACGATCCGGAGTTGCGCGTGCTCGCCACGCGCGCGGCCATCCCTCTGATCCCGACGACCGGACGCCCGCTCTCGACCGTCCGCGACCTTCCGTCGGTGGAGGTCCGCGCGCACCGTGTGCTCGA
>DASSOM010000275.1:0-8410 GCA_035700625.1 Vicinamibacterales bacterium | reverse complement strand
CGCATCCCTCGCACCGCCGGAACCACACGCTCGCCCCGGCGCGGTTCGCGCCGACGCCGCTGCCGATCACGCGCGCGAGCTGATTGCCGCGCCCTGTCCGCGCGGCACGTATGCCCGCGCGTGTACACGCGTGTCAGTTTCCAGTAGCCAGTTTCCGGTCAGCTTCCAGCCGCCAGCTTCCAGCTTCCAGCTTTCGAGTGCTCGCCTTCAGCGTCGAGTGAGCAACCGTCACATCCGACCTCCGACATCCGACATCTATCCCGTCACCTCCAACATCCAACATCCGACATCCCACTTTCGCCGCTACGCGGCTACGGTGGGCAAGCCTCACCTCCGGCCTGCCGGACTGCGCTACGATCCGCTGATGCCCTCGACGCGGAAGCAACCGCGGCTTCCGAAGCCCTATTTCCAGACCACCCTTGGCGGCGCCAGCATCCGGTTCTATCTCGGCGACTGCGTCGAGCTGCTGAACGCGTGGGCGCCCGGGACGATTTCGGCGATCGTCACGTCCCCGCCGTATAACCTCGGCATCCGGTACCGCACGTACGACGACTCCGTGCCGCGCGCGCGGTATCTCGAATGGACGAACGTGTGGATCGAGGCGGCGGCCCGCGCGCTCTCGCCGGCGGGGTCGCTCTTCCTGAATCTCGGCGCGAAGCCGACCGACCCGTGGACGGCGCTCGACGTGGCGCAGACGGCCCGCCGCCACCTGCAGCTGCAGAACACCATCCACTGGATCAAGTCGATCGCCATCGACCGCGAGTCGGCGGGAGCGGCCGCCGCGCTCGACCGCGACCTCGCGGTCGGCCACTACAAGCCGATCAACAGCGAACGGTTCCTGAACGACTGCCACGAGTTCGTCTTCCACTTCAGCCCGCAGGGGCGGACGCCGCTCGACCGCCGCGCCATCGGCGTCCCCTACCAGGATGCCTCGAACATCGGCCGGTGGAAGGCGGCCGCCGCGAACGTCCGCTGCCGTGGAAACACGTGGTTCATCCCGTACGACACGATTCAGTCGCGGGAGGACGACCGGCCGCATCCGGCGACGTTCCCGCCACGGCTGCCCGAGTACTGCCTCCGCCTCCACGGCCTGTCGCGCGTGGACGTCGTGATGGATCCGTTTCTCGGCCTGGGCAGCACCGCCGTCGCGTGCGCGCGGCTCGGGGTGGACTTCGTGGGGATCGAGATGGATGAGGGGTACTTGCGCGAGGCCGTCGACCGGGTGCTCACAAGAGACCGAGAGAGAAAGAGGGGCAAGAGCTAGCCCCCTCTTCCCCTTTCTAAGACCTCTTCAACTCTAGAACCGCAGCCTCGCCCCGAGCTGCATCTGCCAGCGCGAGCGCAGATCGTCGCGGACGTAGAGTCCCTCGGGGGTCTGCAGCACGCCGTTGCTGAACAGGCTGCCGATGTCGTAGATCGGCTTGCCGGAGGCGTCGAACGACGGACGCACGGCGAGCAGGTCGTTGAAGTTGGCGTACTGCACGAGCCCCTTCTGGCTGTCGAAGAGGTTGATCAGGTTCAGCACGTCCCAGGTGATCTCCGCCTTGACGCGCTTGATCGGCAGGCCGACGTTCAGGCGGAAGTCCAGCGTGTTCGTCCACGGCGCGCGGCAGGCGTTGCGCTCGTGGATCGCGCCGATGAAGTCCGACATGCAGGCGTCCGCGTTGATGAACGCCATCAGATCCTGGAACGTGCCGCGCGTGACCGTCACCTCGTCGGCGCTCCTCGGGATGTAGAGGAGGTCGTTCGTCGTCCGGCCGTCGCCGTTGTAGTCCTGGCTGTAGAGCAGCGACCACGGGCGGCCGGACTGGCCGTTGTAGAACACCGACGCCGTCGCGGTGAAGCCGCGGCCGACGGGGATGTCGTACGCGCCCGAGATCGTGATGCGGTGGCCCGGATCGAAGTTGGACCGCGTCAGGGGCGCGTTGTTCGGATCCCCCGGCACGTACACGTTGCCCCAGTTCGAGGCGGCCTGCGACGAGGTGCCATCCATGATCGACCGCGACCGGCCGTAGAGATACGACGCGTTGAAGAAAAAGCGGTTGCGGTACGGACGATCCACCTTGAACACGATGCTCCACGCATCGCCTTCATCCGTGTTCGTGAGGAAGATCACGTCGCTGAGCGTCGGGACGCGGCTGCGCGAGAACACCGGGCGGCCGTCCGGTCGCGTGCCGACCTGCACCAGATTGAGGTTCTGGTACTTGATGTCCTGCACGTTCTTCGAATAGAGGAACTCCGCCGTGCCGATCAGGCCGAACCACGGCAGCTGGCGGTCGTACCCGATGTTGGTCCGGACGAGCGACGGGAAGCTGTAGTCCGGATCGACCAGATCGATCTCGTTCGTCTGCGCGGAACCGACCGACGTGGGCTGCCCGTTCGCATCCGGCACGAACGGAATCCTGTTGGCCGGATTGAAGCTGACACGCAGCCGCTGGAACTCGATGCCGGTGTTGCCGTACTGGTTCGAGAGCCACACGTACGGCGTGCGGCCGGTGAACAGGCCGACGCCGCCGCGAACCTGCTCCGTGCCGTCCCCCGACAGGTCGTAGTTGAAGCCCGCGCGCGGCGACCACATCGCCGGGCTCGGCACCTCGTCGGTCGACAGGCCGAAGGCCGACTCGGTGAGCGGATTCGCCGTCGGATGATCCGGGAACGTCGGCTTGTCCACGCGGACGCCGTACGTCAGCGTCAGCCGCGGTTGCGGACGCCACTGATCGCCCGCGTAGAAGCCGAACTGCCGTACCTTGAACTTCGCCGACTGCTGCGGGTCGCCGGTGAGGGAGAAGCTGTAGTCGAACGACTGCGCCAGCCCCGCCTCGAAGTTGTCGAGGCTGCTGAAGCTGTACGCCCCGAACGCGTCGCGGATGAAGAGATTCCGGAACCGGAAGAACTCGTTGTGCGTGCCGATCGTGATCGTGTGGTTCCCCTTCAGGAGCGTGTAGTCGTCGGTCAGCTCGAACACGTCCTGATCCAGCTCGTTCGCCGTGGAGAACTCCTCGCGCCCCGCGCGCACATTGCCCGAGCTCAGGTCCACCGACACGAACGGAAACGGCTTCTCCTCGGCCGGGCTGGCGCCGCGGCGATCGCGGATGCGCGTGTAGGTGAAACGGAATTCGTTGACGGCCGTACCGAACGTGCTGTTCAACTGCCCCACGGTCGAATTCGTCGTGTCGGTGATCCGGTAGAAGTTGTCCGGCATGAAGTAGCTCTGGAGCGTCGGCCGGCCGATGTCGTTGGCGCCATCCAGATAGTTGTGCCGGATCGTGAGCTGGTGCCGGTCCGCCAGATTGAAGTCCGCGCGGACGAACACCTTGTCGTTGTTGATCGTCCGGATGAACTCGTCGGTGCCGCCCGGATCGTAGTCGTACTTGTTCTTCAGGATGTCGACGAACCGCGCGATCTCGTCGGCGCGCCCGAACTGCTGGCCGCTGCTGCTGACGGAGACGCCCGACGGATTGTCCTTGCGCCCGAAGTCCACGTTGGCGAAGTAGAACGCGCGGTTCTGCACGATCGGGCCGCCGATGCTCGCGCCGAACTGCTTGTCCTTGAACTGCGCGACCTTCGTCCCCTCGGGAGACTCCCCGACCCAGTCCTGATTGCGGCCGAAGTAGTAGCCGGTGCCGTGCAGCGTGTTCGTGCCGCTCTTCGTGACGGCGTTGATCCCGCCGCCGGAGAAGCCCCCCTGCCGCACGTCGTACGGCGAGACGACGAGCTGCAGCTCCTGGATCGCGTCGAGGCTGATCGGCTGCGATTCGGTCTGGCCGCCCGGCGTGCCCGACGCGGCGAGGCCGAACACGTCGTTGTAGACCGCACCGTCGATCTGCACGTTGTTGTACCGGTTGTTGCGCCCCGCCACCGACAGCGCCAGCGGATCCTCGTTCAACCCGGTCGGATTGAAGTACGGCGACGAGCGTGCGATGTCGACAATGTTGCGCGAGATGGTCGGCAGCGCCTGCACGGCCTGGGCCGAGATGTTGTCGGCCGTGCCGGCGCGCGAGCTGTCGATGATCGAGCTCTGCCCCACGACCTGCACGGTCTCGGTCAGCGTTTCCAGCTGCAGCGTGAAGTCCGCCGAGCGCGTCTCGCCAAGCGCGACCGCGACGTTCTCCTGCTGCTCCTGCTTGAAGCCGGTCATGTTCGCCGTGATCGTGTACGGCCCGACGCGGACGTTCAGAATCGTGTAGTGCCCGTCCGGCCCCGTCACCGCCTCGTAGGTCGTGCCGGTCGGCGTGTGCACGGCGCTGACGGTCGCGCCGGGGAGCACGCCTCCCTGCGCGTCGGTCACGACGCCGTCGATGCTGCCGGTCGTCACCGTCTGCGCGGCCGCGGGCGCGCCGCCGAGCAGCCACGCACACAGAAATGCCGCCAGGCTTGCCGCAGCCTTGGATCGCAATCTCATGGGATTCTCCAGAATGACGTCTTGAAACGAACCGAGGAGCAAATAAAAAAGCCGGACGCGCGTGCGCGCATCCGGCGGGAAAGTATATCAGAGGGACCTGGAAAAGACGCGAACCGATCAGCGCGGCGCGCTGCCGGCCGGCCGCGGTTTCAGCGTGTACGCGGTCCGGTACGTCAGGTCGAAATTGCCCTGCTTGGTCACCTTGATCCTGATCCGGCGCGTGCGCTTCAGCGGATCCGGATTGCTGGAGTAGTACCCGAGCACGTAATAGTCGCTCGTCTCGGCGTCGATCCGCTTCAACGCCTTGTCGAAGTCGTTCTGGTTGACGACGGCGATGCCCCCCGTCTGCTCCGCGATCACCCGCAGGCTGTTCTGCGTCGTCCGGATGAAGTCCTGCCACTCGGTCGGATCGATCTGCTGATCCAGATCGGGACCTCCGACCAGACCGCGCGGATCGATCGTGTAGATGGTGGCGTTGGCGCGGTTCGCCTCGCGCGTCAACTCGGCGATCTCCGAGACGAGGTCCGCGTCAGCGAACTCGTTCCCCTGGCGCGTGAACGGGTTGACGTCGGAATTGTCGCCGAAGTCCCCGAATCGTCCCCCCGCGCCGTAGCGATCGCGCTCTGCCTGGGCGCGCGACTGCGCGAACGGGTCGAAGTCGTAGCCGTTGCTGACGTAGATGAATGCCTTGCGACGGTTGTGGACCTGCTCGAGATTCTTGAGCGTGTCGTACGCCGTGGAGAATGCCACGTGCGCGCGATAGCGGACTTCGGCAGGGCCCTGCGAGGTATCCGGCGTCTGGATGATGTCGGTCGGGTTGAGCCCCGCGCCGGAGATCTTCGTAATCGCCTCGTCGAGACGCCGCCGGTCGTACGTGAGATCGATCGCGAGCGAGGACGGCCCCGTCGACTGGATGGCGAAGAGATCGCCTTCGTGGATCAGCTCCTTGCCGATCTTCTTGAACAGATCCCGGATGCGCCCGGTGTTCCGGAAATCCATGTGCAGATCGTCGACGAAGATGACGAAGATCCGTCCGGCTGCATCGTTCGTGGGGCGCGGCGGCGGCAGCAGGATCCCTTCGGCCGGCGGCGGAGGCGGCGGCGCGGCGACGTTGAAGACGCGGCCGCCGTGCGTCAGCACGAACGACACGATGTCCTGCTTCACGTCGTCTTCGTAGACCTCGAAGTCTTCCTTGCGGAGCGTGGCGTCGAACTGCCCGTTCCCATCGCGCACGATCACGTCCGTCGTGACGAGATCGATGTTGCGGCGGATCACCTGGTCGCTGCGCTGCGGCGTCTGAGGTGCCGGCGTTTGCGGCGTCTGCGGGGTCTGCGCGGACGGCGTCCAGCCGGTGAGCGCGGCCGCGGCCACGGCCAGACAGAGCTTGCGCCACCAGCGTCGTGTCGTCGGGAGCATGGAGAGATTATACCGGGCTCGGCGGCCCGGATCGCCGCCGGCGGCGATGTCGAGGGGGCCCGACCTGGCTGCGGATACTGTCGAACACGGACTCATACTGCTCGAGCGCCTCCCGGACGTCTTCGTCGGTGAGCCATCCATCAGGATTTAGACGTTCGGCGCGCGCCCTCAGCTCTTCCACGGCGGGCGGCTCTCCGCCGCGCGCGGTGATGCGCGCCATCAGCTCCGCGTAGCGGGCGCGCAGCCTCGCGAGCCCCTCCGCGCCGACGCGCGCTTCCGCCGGGCTGATCGGCCGGTCCGCCGCATACGCCTCGATCGCCGCGTCGACAGGCTCCTCGATCGCGACGTCGACAGGCTCGTCGATGAGCTCATCCGGTGAGACGACAACTTCCTTACGGATCTGCGGCGGTTCGGGCCGGGATGACGGCACCGGAGATTCGCGGCGCCCATCCGACGCGCGGCGGCTGGAGGGTTCCCGGCGTTCGCGGCGTTTCGGGGCCGGAGCCGTCCGTCCTTCCTGACCCTGACTCGGGGGCGCCTTCAGAATCCGATTCCAGTCGAACTGCACCTGCGGGTTGTTGGCCTCGAGCAGACGGATCGCTTCCTCATCGAGCGGCGGACGCCCGACGCGCACCCCCGGCGGCGTGCGGTACCAATAGAGGATGCGCGACTCCGGCTTCGCGCCGCGGCGCCTGACCGCGTGCACGACCGAAGTGGTTTCGTAGCCGCGCCGGTCGCGGGTGAACCTGAGATGAGGCAGACGCTACTTCCTCTTCTGTGCGCCCGAGGACTTGCGCACGACCGTTTTGCGCGCGGCGGCTTTGCGGGCCGGAGCCTTTCGGGAAGACGACGCGGTCTTCCGTGCCGGCGTGGCGGTCTTCCGGGTGGTGCGGGGCGGCTTCGCGGCTGCGGACGGGCTGGCCGGGGCCGCTGGACGGGGACGGGGCTGCCGCTCCGCCGCAGGCGAGGAGCGCTGGACGAGCGTGAACCGCGTTTGATCGCCGATCGTGTGATAGCTCCACAACTCGGCGACGCTGACGTGATTGTCGGCGCACAGCCGGCGGGCGACGTCCACCATGTTCGCGGGCACGTAGAGATGAAATGCGGCGCGCACGCGTCCGAAATGCGCCCACTGCGCCATCGCCTCGAGGTGATTGACGGACTCGCCCGTCTCGACCTCGACAATGGCCTCGACACGTCGCGCACGATCCTGCGAGGTCAGCACGAGGTCCGGAAACATCTGACCGGCGCCGACGCGGACGCCGGCGGTCTGTTCGTCGCCGACGTTGGCCGCCACGTCGTGGCGGCGCTTGAGGCGAACCTGGAGCAGCCGGATGATGCGATCATGCTCGAGCTGTTCGCGAACGGGGCGGACCAGGATCGGGCTCACGTGACCTCCGGCGACAGGCTGAAAATGAACCGTCAATTGTAGCTGATTCTTATCCGCCGCGCCTAGATCCCGGTCCCACCGCCCGCACGTCGCTTGACGCCGATGTCATTCGCCCTCAGAATGATGCGGTGATTGCCCCGACGGAAAGCCAGCCCGCGGAATCCGGCGTCCGGACGATCCTGATCGTCGACGACGACCGCTCGGTCACCGACACCTTCGCCCGGATGCTCAAGCTCGAGGGGTACGAGGTCGCCACGGCGGTAAGCGCCGAGTCCGGCCTCGAGCTGGCGGAGAGCATCAACCCGCACGCGATTATCCTCGACATGCGCATGCCCATCACCAACGGGCTGCAATTCCTCCGGCTCGTCCGTTCCCGGCCGCACCTCGTCGGCGTGCCGGTGGCGATCGTCACGGGGGACTACTTTCTGCCCGAGCCGCTGCAGACGGAACTCAAGGCGCTCGGCGCGGCGATCCGGTTCAAACCCCTCTGGCTCGAAGACCTCATCGCCCTGGCCCGCACGCTGGTCGCGGAGTGAACGATCGGCTGCTGAGGGCCTGCCGGAAAGAGCCGGCCGACGCCACCCCCGTCTGGTTCATGCGCCAGGCCGGCCGTTACATGGCCGACTATCGGGCGCTTCGTCAGCGATATTCACTGCTCGAGATCTGCCGCACACCCGAGCTGGCAGTCGCCGTCACGCTCCAGCCGGTGGATCTCATCGAAGTCGACGCCGCGATCCTCTTTTCCGATCTGCTGATCCCGTTTGGGCCGATGGGGCTGGACTTCGACTTCATCAAGGGAGAGGGACCGTCGATTGCCCGCCCCATCCGCCACGTGGACGACATCGAACGCCTGCGCACGTTCGAGCCGCGCGAGGTCCTCGCCTACGTCTTCACCACGATCCGTCTCCTGCGCGACGAGCTGCGCGATCGCGTGCCGCTGATCGGCTTCGGCGGCGCGCCGTTCACGCTCGCGTCGTACGCGATCGAGGGGGGCCCATCGACGACGTATTCGCGAACGAAGTCGTTCATGTACACACAGCCGCAGGCCTGGCACCGGCTGTGCGACCGCTTTGGCGCGATGATGATCGACTATCTGCGCGCGCAGATCGAGGCCGGCGTACAGGTGGTGCAGGTGTTCGACTCGTGGGCAGGACACCTCTCGCGGGCCGACTATCGGGAATTCGCGCTGCCGCACACGACGC
>DASSOM010000274.1:0-15521 GCA_035700625.1 Vicinamibacterales bacterium | reverse complement strand
CTGCCAGAAGGTTGGCGAGGCCGAGGTCTTCCTCTCGCGCGGCATCGGCGACGTCCTGATCAGCAACGAGGTGGTCGGCGAGCGGAAGCTGCATCGGCTGGCCGGCCTCGCGCGAGCGCATCGCGGCGCCCGCCTTGGCGTGTGCGTGGATGACGCCGGCGTCGCCGAACGTCTGGGAGCGCTTTGCGCGGCCGAAGACGCGCGGCTCGATGTGTACGTGGAGCTCGACGTCGGCCAGCGTCGCTGCGGTGTCGCCACCCCGAAAGACGTCGTCGCGCTGGCGCGCGTCGTGGCGGGCTGTCCGAGTTTCGCGTTTATGGGCCTGCACGCGTACGCGGGCGGTGCGCAGCATCGGCGAGGCGTGTCCGAACGCCAGGACGCGGTCGCCTCAGCGTGCCGCCTGGTGGACGAGGCACGCGGCGCGGTGATCGCCGCCGGCTTCTCCTGCGACATCGTGACGGGCGGAGGCACCGGCACCTTCCCGTACGAGGCCGGTTCCGGCGTGTACAACGAGATTCAGCCTGGCTCGTACGTGCTGATGGACACCGACTACGCCGCCAACGAGCACGATCCAGCCGCGCCGCGTTTCGAACAGGCGCTGTTCGTGCTCGCGACGGTCATGAGCCGCCGCGGCGACCGCGCCGTTCTCGACGCCGGGCTGAAAGCGTTCTCCACCGATTCGGGCTTCCCGGCGCCGGCGTTCAGCGGCTGGGAGATGACGAACGTGTCGGACGAGCACGCGGTGCTGTGCCGCATCGGCGACGGGCCGGCGCTCGATCTGGGCGAGAAGGTGCTGCTGATCCCGAGCCACTGCGACCCGACGGTGAACCTGCACGACTGGCTCGTCGCGATGCGCGAGGGGACGGTCGAAGCGATCTGGGCCGTCGACGCACGCGGGGCGATCTTCTGATCTGCCCGGTTCGGCGGTATCCTGCACGATCATGACCTCGTCCCGACGCGACTTCCTGCAGATCTCCGCCACCGCGGCCTCCGCCTTTGCGCTTCAGCCGTTGAGCGCCCGCGCGACCGGCCTCGACGCGTCACGGCTCGACGCCCGCAATCCGGCGGTCGCCTCACTCGAGCAGACGTTACTCCGCGCGCACCCGGTCCCGCTCGGGCGCGTACGCATCACCGGCGGTCCGGCCAAGCAGGCGCAGGACCTCGACGTCCGGTATCTGCTGTCGCTCGATCCCGATCGCATGATGGCGTACTACCGGATGCGCGCCGGACTCGCCCCGAAGGCGCAGCCGTACGCAGGATGGGACGGCGACGGCCACAACCTCACGGGCCATATCGCCGGCCATTACCTGTCCGCCGTCAGCCTGATGTTCCAGGCGACCGGCGACGCGCGGTTCAAGCAGCGCGCCGACCACATCGTCGCCGAGATGAAGGCCGTGCAGGACAAGCACGGCGACGGCTACTTGTGCGCGCTCGTGAACGGCCGCGAGGCGTTTGGCGAGGTATCGAAAGGGGAGATCCGATCGAAGGCGTTCGACCTGAACGGCATGTGGTCGCCGTGGTACACGCTGCACAAGACCTTCGCCGGCCTGCGCGACGCGTATCGCCATGCCGGCAACGAGACCGCGCTCGACGTCGAAGCGCAATTCGCGGCGTGGACCGAAGGCGTGATCGCGCCGCTCAGCGACGAGCAGGTCCAGGACATGCTCAACACCGAGCATGGCGGTATTCTCGAGATCTTCGCGGACCTCTACGCCGACACGGGCGATCGCCGCTGGCTCGCGCTCTCGCGCCGCTTCGAGCACCACGCGTTCACCGACGCCCTCAAGCGCGGCGAAGACAACCTGAACGGCAAGCACGGCAACTGTCAGATTCCCAAACTGGTGGGGGCCGCCGCGCGCTACGGGTACACCGCGGACGCAGGGGACCTCATGGGCGCGTCGTTCTTCTGGGACACCGTCGTGCGGCATCACACCTTCGCCAGCGGCGGCCACGGGCGCGAAGAGTACTTCGGCCCACCCGACGCGCTGGCGGCGATCGTGGACGGCCGCACGTGCGAATCGTGCAACGTCTACAACATGTTGAAGCTCACGCGCCGCCTGTTTTCGTTCCACCCCGATCCGTATCTCGCGGATTTCCAGGAACGCGCCACGTTCAACCACGTGCTGGCGTCGATCGATCCGAAGGATGGCCGCATGTCCTACATGGTGCCCGTCGGCCGCGACGAGCAGCAGGAGTATCAGGACATGCAGGAGAGCTTCACGTGCTGCGTGGGCACCGGCATGGAGAACCACGCGTTGTATGGCGACGGCCTTTACTACGAGGCTGCTGAAGGACCCGCGTCGCCGGAGGGCGATCGTATCTGGGTGAACCTCTTCATCCCGTCGACGGCCGACTTCACGGTCGGCGGTGTGAAGCTCGCCATGGACACCACGTTCCCCGACGGCGATGACGCGACGATTCGCCTGAGCATGCTCGAGGCGAGGAAGTTCACGCTCGCGATCCGGCGGCCGCACTGGGCCGGCGACGGCTTCAAGGTCGCCGTCAACGGCCAGGACCTGCCGCAGCCGCCCCTGGCCAGTCTCGCTCCGGGTGCGGCGGGTGGCCGGCCCGTGCCGGTGCGCAGCGGGATGCCGCCGGCGAGCACGTATGTCGAGATCGCCCGGACGTGGTCGAACGGCGACACGGTGACGCTCGTGCTGCCCAAGTCGCTTTCGCTGCAGCCCACGCTCGACGATGCGACGGTGACGGCGATCAATTGGGGGCCGCTGGCGCTCGCCGGCGATCTCGGTCCGCGGCGCGAACGGCGCGAGGAACGGACCGGAACACCTGCGCCCGTGCCGATGCTCGTTGCGGCGGGGCGTCCCCTGACGGACTGGTTGGCTCCCGCACAGACGCCTGGAAACTTCGTCGCCAGAGACGTCTCGCGCGCGGCGGACGATCCGGCATCCGCACCGAAGGATTGGGCGCTCGCGCCGTTCTATCGAACGTTCGAGCGGCGATACAGCCTGTACTTCGACGTGGTCACGTCCAAGGAGTTCGAGCGCCGGGCGGCGGCGCGTGCCGCTGAGCGGGCGAATCGCGAAAAACTTGAAGCCGCGACGGTTTCGTTCGTGGAGCCCGGCCGTCGCGAGAGCGAGCGCGATCGGCATTACCAGAGCGACCCGGCCGATCGTCGTCCCGAGCGCGTCCAGGGCCGCTCGGCCCGCTCGGGTCCGGGCTGGTTCTCATACGACCTTGCCGTCGATCCGTCCGCGCCGATGACGCTCGTCGTGACGTACTACAATCCGGACGGTCAGCCGCCGGCGGCGGGTGATTTCCAGATCATCGTGGACGGTTCCTCCGTGGGCCGCTTCGCGCCGCGTGCCGACGCGGCGGGATTCTGGGACGCACAGTATCCGATTCCCACGGCACTCTCGGCAGGCAAGTCGACCGTTACGGTCCGTTTCGAGGCGTCGGTGAACGGTCGAATCGTGCCGGTGTTCGGCGTGCGGATGATCAAGGGGTCGCCGGGCGGGCAATAAGCGACCGGCAGACACGGGAGACCTGTTCATCGCTGACACTGGCGCGTCGCGGTGTGTCGCGCTCCCGCGGCTGTGTCTTTCAGTGTTCTTCTGTGGCCGTCACGTTCAGTGTTTTTCAGTGTTCTTCTGTGGCCGTCACCTTCAGTGTTTTTCAGTGTTCTTCCGTGGCGGTCACGTTCAGTGTTTTTCAGTGTTCTTCTGTGGCGGTCACGTTCAGTGTTTTTCAGTGTTCTTCCGTGGCTAGTGTTTTTCCGTGGCTGTCGAAGACATGCCGGCGATCCGCGGGAATGGACAGGCCGACGGCGGCGCCCGGCTGCGGGCGGGCCTCCGCGGCGGCGACGACGACGACGCGCGTCGACGGGTCGACGCGCACGTGCACGATCTGCGCGTGGCCGAGCGGTTCGACGAGTTCGATTGTTCCGGTCACCTCATGCCGCTCCGCGACAGATGTCAGCCGCACCTCGTGCGGCCTGAAGCCGATCGAGGCGGCGTGCTGCGGCAGGCCGCGCGCAAGCGCGGGAAATGACGCGGCGTCGACGACGTTCATCGGCGGGGTTCCGAGGAAGCGCGCGACGAACAGCGACGCCGGTCGCTCGTAGAGCGCCTGCGGCGGGCCGACCTGTTCGATCCGGCCGTCGTTGAGGATCGCGATCCGCTGCCCGAGCGTCATCGCTTCCTCCTGATCGTGCGTCACGTACACCATCGTGGCGCGCAGCCGCGAGTGCAGATCAATCAATTCGGCGCGCGTCTCGCCGCGCAGCTGCGGATCGAGATTCGACAGCGGCTCGTCGAAGAGGAACGCCTGCGGGTCGCGCACGAGTGCGCGCCCGACGGCGACGCGCTGCCGCTGTCCGCCGGACAGCTGCGACGGCATCCGATCGAGGAGCGGCTCGAGCCCGAGCGCCGCGGCAGCCTGGCGGACGCGCCGTTCGATTTCCGGCGCGGCGACACGGCGCATCCGCAGGCCGAACGCGAGATTGCCGCGCACCGTCTTGTGCGGATACAGCGCGTAGCTCTGGAACACCATCGCGAGATCCCGTTGCTCCGGCGGAACGTCCGTCACGTCGGATCCGCCGATGAGGACGCGGCCGGCCGAGGGCATCTCGAGCCCCGCGATGATCCGCAGCAGCGTGCTTTTGCCGCTGCCCGACGGCCCCACCAGCACGAGCCGTTCACCGTTCGCGATCGTCAGCGACACATCGCGGATCGCCGCGGCGCCGCTGCCGGGAAATACCTTGCCGATGGCCTGCAGCTCGATGGAAGCCACGTCACCCCTTCACGGCGCCCGCGGTCAGTCCCTTGACGATGCGGCGCTGGAACGCGAGCACGATGATCGCCACCGGCAGCGAGGCGACCACGGCCGCGGCGAGGATCTGTCCCCAGGGCACCTGGTATTGCCCGCGGAAGAGCGCGATGGCGACCGGCACGGTCTGCCGCTCCGGACCGAGCGTGAACGACAGCGCGAAGAGGAACTCGTTCCACGCGTACAGGAACGTGAGAATCGCCGTGGTCGCGATCGCCGGTGCGGCAAGCGGCAGCGTCACTTCGACCGCGGCTCGCAGGCGGCTCGCGCCGTCCATGCGCGCTGCGTCCTCGAGTTCGCCAGGGAGCTGGCGGAAGAAGCCGGTCAGCAGCCATACGGCCAGTGGCAGCGCGAACGTCAGATACGGCAGCACGAGTCCCGGGTAGGTGTCGATCAGTCCTGCGCGCCGCAGCAGCAGATACAGCGGCGAGACGATCGAGATCTGCGGAAACGTCGACACCGCGAGCACGGCCGAGAGTGTGACCGCGCGTCCGCGGAAGCGGAGCCGGGCGAGCGCGTACGCGGCCCACACGCCGATCGCGACCGCGAAGACCGTCGTTGTCGCGGCGACGATCAGCGAATTGCGAACCGGCCGCCAGAAGGCGCGCTCGGCGAAGAGCGCGCGGTAGTGGTCCAGCACGAACGCGCCGGGCATCGCGGGTGCACCGCCGAACAGCCGCGACTCCGGCGTGACCGATGCGATCAGCATCCACAGAAGCGGCAGTGCCCAGATCGCGATGAGCAGGAAGATGCCGATGCGCGGCGCCGCGCGAGTCACGCGTCCTCCGCGACGGGCGCGCCGAGCGCGCGGATGTAGAGCAGGGCCAGCATGAAGGTCACACCGAAGATCGTGACGGACAGCGCCGACCCGTAGCCGAAGCGCAGATCCTGCAGCAGCGACGTGAACGCGTACAGCGAGACCACTTCCGTTGCCGTCCCCGGCCCGCCGCCCGTGAGCACGTAGACGACGTCGAAGACGCGGAACGCGTCGAGCGTCCGGAAGATGAGGGCGACGAGCAGCGCGGGGCGCAGGAGCGGCAGCGTGATGTTCGTGAAGCGCCGCCATGCCGTCGCGCCGTCGAGACGCGCGGCGTCATACAGCGCGGGATCGATCGCCTGCAGCCCGGCGAGCAGCAGCAGCGCGACGAACGGCGTGCTCTTCCAGACGTCCGCGAGGACGATCGGCACCCACGCGGCGATCGGCCGCGACAGCCACTCGACGTCGAAGGCGAGCAGCCCGGCCGGGCTCTCGAACAGGAAGCGCCACACCAGCGCGGCGACGACGGTGGGAAGCGCCCAGGGCAGCAGCACGATCAGCCGCGCGGCGCCGCGGCCGCGGCGGACGTTGTCGAGCGCCAGCGCCAGCAGCAGTCCCAGCGTGAGTTCGAGCGCCACGCTGATCCCGGTGAAGACCGCCGTGTGCAGCAGCGCGGCGCCGAACCGTGCATCGGCCGCCGCCGTGGCGTAGTTCGCCAGCCCGATGTAGGGGCGGCCGATCCACGGCATCCGCAAATCGTGCCGGTGCAGCGACTCCCAGATCGTCATGACCAGGGGCGCGAGCGCGATGGCGGCGAGCACGATCAGCATGGGCGCGAGCAGCGTCCACGCGAGGCGCGTATCCCGCTTCACGAGACCGCCGTCAGCCCGGCGTCGTCCAGAAGCCGCCGCATCGCGGCTGCTGCCGCGTGCAGGGCCGCCGCCGGCGTTTCCTGCTGCGTCAGCGCGCGGTGGAGATGAATCTGGAGGATGCCGGAAAGCTGGGTGTAGACGGGCGTCACCGGCCGCGCGACGGCGTGCTCGACGATGGCCCGGGCGGTGGCCGGCGGGATGGGAAGCGCGTCCTTCAAGCGGGGGTCGTCGTAGACGCGGCGGCGCGCGGGGAACTGGCCGGCGACCTGGGCGCGTTCGATCATCTGCTCGGGCGCGGTCAGATAGCGCACCAGCGCGCGCGCCGCTTCCGGCTGGCGCGTGCGCGCGTTGATCGCGAGCTGCGCGCCGCCGAGCGCCGCCGCCGATCGGCCCGCCGCGTGCGGCATCGGCGCGACGGCGAACCGTCCTGCCACGGCCGACTGCGCGGGATCGCCGAGCAGCGCCGCCGCATACGGCCAGTTGCGCATGAACGCGGCGCGGCCGTTTTGAAAGCTGAAGCGCGTCTGTTCTTCCTGCCAGGTGAGCACCGCTTCGGGCACGATGCGCGTACGATGGATCGCGTCGCACATGAACGTCAGCGCCTGAATGCCCGCGGGCGAGTCCACGACGACCCGGCCGTCGTCGTCCAGGATGCGGCCGCCGAACCCGATCAGGTGCTCGAGGAAGACGGTGACGAGTCCCTCGTAGCGCGCCCCCTGCCAGACGAAGCCGGAGGCGACGCGTCCGTCCGCGACGGCGCCGCGGGCGATCGTGGTCAACGCGTCGAAGGTGTCGGGTGGCGCGTCCATGAGATCGGTCCGCCAGTACAGCATCCCGGCGTCGACGAACCAGGGCACGGCGTACAGCCGTCCGCGCCAGCGATCCGCCGACAGCGCGGCGGGGAAGAAGTCGTCCGCGTCCGTGACCGCGTCGTCGATCGGCAGGATCCACCCGGCCGCGGCGAATTCCGGCGTCCAGACGACGTCGAGCTGCAGGACGTCGGGGTCGGCGGCCCAGGCGTTCAGCCACTGCACATAGAGCTGGTGGCGCTGGTCGGCCGCGTCTGGCGTCGCGCGGACCTCGATCGTCAGACCGGGATGCTGCCGCGCGAACCGGTCGATCTGCCGGCGGACGATCGTCCCCTCGGCGCCGAGCACGCTGCCGGAGAAGGTGAGGACGTCCGGGCGGTGGCTGCACGCCGCCAGCGCCAGCAGCGCGCCGGCCAGCCCGGCTGTCGCGCGTCGCACGGCGGAGATCATACCGCGCGCGGGGGGTCAGGTCTGGGAAGTGGCCCCCGGGGGTCAGGTCTGGGGAGCGGCGCTTCGGGGTCAGGTCTGCGAAGTGGCGCTTCGGGGTCAGGTCTGGGGAGTGGCGCTTCGGGGTCAGGTCTGCGAAGTGGCGCTTCAGGGGTCAGGTCTGGCGAGCGGCGCTTCGGGGTCAGGTCTGCCGAGTGGCGTTTCGGGGTCAGGTCTGCGAAGTGGCGCTGCGGTGGCAGTCCGGGACGGCCGTCGTGATCAGCGACGCGATCAAACCTGACCCTCCGCGCATGTCACCAGACCTGACCCCCATTACGCGGATCGCAGACCTGACCCCCGGGCACGGGCGCGCACGCTATAATCGGCGCCCGGCCTGCCGATGTCGCTCCTGCAGCAGGCGCCGCGGTTCGATGCCGCGACCGCCGCCCATGTCGCCCGCACCCTGTACGCGCTCCAGGCGGTCGCTCATCCGCTGCCGAGCGAACGCGATCAGAACTTTCGGCTCGACACGCCGGACGGCCGGTTCGTCCTGAAGATCGCCAACGCCACCGAATCGCGGACGCTCCTCGAGGCGCAGAGCGCTGCCATGGCGCACGTGTCGGCGCTCGGCCTCTCGCCGACCGTCCTGCCGTCGATCGATGGCGCGCTGATCACCGAACTCCCCGGGCCGCACCTGGTCCGCCTGCTGACCTGGCAACCCGGCGTGACGTTCGCCTCGATGCGCCGTCACGGGGCGTCGCTGCTGGAAGATTTCGGGCGTCGTCTTGGTGAGTTCGATCGTGCGCTGAGCACATTCGATCATCCGGCCATCCATCGACGGTTTCATTGGGATCTGGCGACCGGCGTCGACACGATTCGCGAGCACGCCTCGCTGATCGCGGTTCCCGAGGTTCGCCGTGCCGTCGAGCGCTGCGCCGGACTGATCGCTGATCAGCATGCGACGCGGCTGGATCGCCTTCCGCGCGCAACGGTACACAACGATCCGAACGACTACAACGTCCTCGTCGATCGCGCGGAGCTCTGGGACGATCCGCCTCCCAGAATCTCCGGCTTCATCGACTTCGGCGACATGCTGCACAGTTACGCGATGGCCGACGTCGCGGTCGCGATCGCGTACGCCGTGCTGCGCAAGGCGCAGCCGCTCGATGCCGCCCTTCCGATCGTGCGCGGGTACCATCAGCAACGCGCGCTTGACGACGAGGAGATCGCCGCGCTATGGCCGCTCGTTCAGCTCCGGCTGTGTGTGAGCGCGGCGGTTGCGGCGTGGCAGCAGCGGCAGCGGCCCGAAGACGGATATCTGGCCATCAGCCAGGACGCGATCCGGCAGACCCTGCCTGCGCTGGATCGCGTGCATCCCCGATTCGCCGAAGCGGCCTTCCGGCACGCGTGCGGTCTCGAGCCGCGACGCGACCGGGCCGCCGTCGTCTCGTGGATCCGCGCGGCCGGGCCCGCACCAGTGCTGCCGAATCTGAATGCGCGACGCACAGCGGTTGTGGATCTGAGCGTCGCCAGTTCGCTCCTCGACGGCGATCCGGCGTCGAATGTGGAGCAATCCCTGACCACGCGGATCGTCGAACACGTCAAGACCGCGGGTGCGGACGTCGGCATCGGGCGGTACCTCGAGCCGCGCGCGCTCTACTCGTCGACGCTGTTCGAAGAACCCGGCGAGGCCGGGCGTCGAACGATTCATCTTGGCGTCGACCTGTTCGTGCCACCGGCGACAGCGGTCTGCGCGCCGCTCGACGGAATCGTGCACGCCGTCGCCGACAATCGTGCCCCACTCGATTACGGCCTTGTCGTGATCCTGCGGCACGAGACGCCGGACGGCGTGGCGTTCTTCACGCTGTTCGGCCATCTGACGCGTGAATCGCTGGCGAACCTTCGCGTGGGCCAGCGCATCGCACGCGGCGACGTCTTCGCGGCTATCGGCCACGCGGACGTGAACGGTGGATGGACGCCGCACCTGCATCTGCAACTGCTGCTGGATCTGTTCGACGCCGGCGTCAACGTGCCCGGGGTCTGCCGCGCAGCGGAGCGGGACGTCTGGGCCGGCATCTCTCCCGACCCTGGCGTTCTCGCGGGTCTGGGGCCATCTGCCTCGTTCGATTCAGGCGTCGAGAGCGATACAGCGTTGAATCGGCGATCGCTTGGCACCAACCTGAGCGTCAGCTATCGAGAGCCGCTCGCCCTCGTGCGTGGCTGGATGCAGCGCGTGTACGATTCCAGCGGCCGCGCCTACCTCGACGCGTACAACAACGTGCCGCACGTCGGCCATAGCCACCCTCGCGTGATCGAGGCCGCCGCGCGTCAGTGGCGAACGCTGAACACAAACACTCGGTATCTTCATCCTTTATTAGAGCGCTTTGCCGAGCGGCTGACGGGTACGCTGCCGGCGCCTCTGCGGGTCTGCTATTTCGTCAATTCCGGCAGCGAGGCAAACGAGCTGGCGCTTCGTCTGGCCCGTGCGCACACAGGGCGGCGCGACACGATCGTCCTCGACGCGGCGTATCACGGCAACACGACGACGCTGATCGACATCAGCCCTTACAAGTTCGACGGGCCCGGTGGCACCGGCGCACCGCCGTGGGTGCATGTCGTGCCGCAGCCGGACACGTATCGCGGACCGTACCGCCGCAACGATCCAGACGCGGGCGCGCACTATGCCGCGTTTGTCGCTTCGGCCATCGACCGCATGATCGCGGAGGGCACTGCTCCCGCCGCGTTTATCGCGGAGACATGCCCCAGCGTCGGAGGGCAGCTTCTGCTGCCGCCCGGCTATCTCGAAGCGGCGTACCGATACGTCCGCCAGGCAGGCGGCGTCTGCATTGCCGACGAAGTGCAGACGGCCTATGGCCGGATGGGCAGTCACTTCTATGCGTTCGAGGCCCACGGTGTCGTGCCCGACATCGTCGTGCTCGGCAAGCCAATCGGTAATGGCTATCCGCTCGGCGCCATCGTGACGACGCCCGACGTCGCGAGGTCTTTTGCAAACGGGATGGAGTTCTTCAGCACGTTCGGTGGGAGCACGGTGTCGTGCGCGGTAGGCCTTGCGGTGCTCGACGTCGTGGAGCAGGAGCGACTCCAGCAACATGCCCGTGACGTGGGTGATCATCTGCTCGACGGTCTGCGCCCGTTCCTCGATCGGCACAGCGTGGTCGGCGACGTGCGCGGATCGGGCCTGTTCATTGGCGTCGAACTCGTCAGCGATCGCGCGTCGTTGAGCCCTGCTGCGGCACAGGCGTCTTACGTCATCAACCGCATGAAGGAGCAAGGCTGCCTGATCGGAACGGACGGCCCGTTCCACAACGTGCTCAAAATCCGTCCGCCGATGCCGTTCGATCGCGCGGACGCCGACCGCCTCATTCACACACTCGACGAGGTTCTCGATGAAGTCGATTCGTAACGCACGATGCGTCCGTGGCGCAGGATGGAGACTGGCCGCGACGACGTCGCTCACCGTGATCGTCATGACGGGCGCTCTTGGCGCCCAGTCGTCGCCCGGCGCGCTGGCGCCTCCCTCGCCCGCCGATTTCGGCCAGTGGGAACGCCTGCAGTTGCCGTTCGCGCACGGCGGTCTGTCGCCCGATGGCAAGTGGCTGGCGTACGGCATCGATCGGACCAGCCGCGAGAACGAGCTGCGCGTGACACGAATCGCGGATCGCACCACGAAGGTTATCGCGTTCGGCTCGGGACCGATCTTTTCCGCGGACTCGAAGTGGATGGCCGCGGCGGTCGGCTACTCCGAGGCGCAGGAAGAGAAGATGCGCAAGGACAAGCAGCGCATCGAGCGAAAGCTCGCCCTCCTCAACCTGTCGACGGGCGATCTCTCGACCATCGATGCCATCGAGACGTTCGCGTTCAGTCCGGATGGTTCGCATCTCGCGATGCGCGGCTACGCGCCGGAGCCGCCTGAAAAGAAAAAGGATGACGAGAAGCCGGCGTACGATCCGCCCGACGAACCCGGGGCGACGCTCATCGTCCGCGATCTGGCAAGCGGGCGCGATCTCACCTTCGGCAGCGTGGGTGAGTTCAGCTGGCAGACCAAGGGATCGCTGCTGGCATTCACCGTCGCGGCGGAGGGACATACCGGCAACGGTGTGCAGCTGTTCGATCCCGCAGCCGGTCGGCTGCGTGTGCTCGCGTCGTCGTCTTCACGCTATGTCGGATTGGTGTGGCGAAAGGACAGCTCCGATCTGGCGGTGCTCCAGAGTCGGCCGGAGAAAGGGCGGGATGGGGCCGCCTGGGACCTGCTCGCGTGGACTGACGCGGCAGCGGCCCGCGAGACCCTGCATCGTGGCAACGCGGATCTCGCGGCATCGCAGCGCGTCGTGGCGTTCAGGAAGCCCCAGTGGTCCGAAGACGGGGCTGTGATCTTCGTCGGCATCGGCCCATGGCTCGAGACCGCATCCACCTCCGCAGACGACTCGCCCGCACGAGAAGAAGCGGAAGACGATCGTGCTGACGTCGACGTGTGGCATCCGCTTGACGTCTCGGTGATGCCGAAGCAGAAGATTGATGCAAAGCGCGATCGTGAGCGCAGCGATCTCGCCGCCTGGCACGTCGAGTCCGGACGGATCGTTCGGCTTGGAGCCCGTGCGACGGAGCGGGTCACCCCCGTGCCGCGTCACGCGCTCGCGTATGCGCTCGACTGGTCCAGCAGCGCGCTCGAGCGGAGCTGGGGCCGGTTCGGCGGCGCGTCACTATCGCTCGTCGATGTCGAGACCGGCAAGCGAACCGTCGTCGCCGACCACGTGGACGATCGCTACGTCAGCGCGAGCCCGGGTGGTGCGTACCTCTTATTCTATCGTGACGGACATTACTGGACCGTGAACACGACCAGCGGCGCCGTGTTGAATATCACGCGCGGCATCAAGGCGTCCTTCGTCGATGTGGACTCCGACTCCACGGACGTGACCAGGCCGGCGTTCGGGTGGGCCGGCTGGCTCGCAGACGATCGAGCGGTGCTGCTCTACGACAAGTTCGATGTGTGGCAGGTCGCTCCTGACGGTTCTGCCGCGACCCGCCTGACCGACGGAAGGGGGGAACAAGTTCAGTATCGCTGCGTCGATCTCGATGCCGAAAGCCGCTTCGAGGATCGTGAAACGGCGATCGATCGTTCGCGACCGATCTTCCTCGAGCTGTTCGGCCTTCGGAGCAAGAAGTCTGGCTACGCGCGGCTCGATCCAGGTTCCACATCCCCAGAGCGGCTCGTGTGGCTCGACCGCGAGGTGTCGCGGCTCGGGAAGGCGAAGGACGCGGACGTGTTCGTCTACATGGTGCAGTCGTTCGAGGATTCGCCGGACGCGTTCGTCGGTGGCGCGGCTCTGCACGATGCGGCCCAGGTCACCTCCACGAATCCGTTTCAGTCATCGTTTGCGTGGGGACGTGCGGAGTTGGTCGAGTACAAGAACAGCCGCGGCGTGCCGCTGCAGGGCGTGCTGCACTATCCGGCGGGGTACGTACCGGGGCGCATGTATCCGATGGTCGTGTACATGTACGAGCAGCTCTCCGATACGCTGCATCGGTACAGCGCGCCGTCCGAACGCGACTATTACAACGTGTCATCGTTCACCAGCGCGGGCTACTTCCTCTATCAACCCGATATCGTCTTCCAGCCGCGCGAGCCGGGGCTGTCGGTGCTCGACTGCGTCGGCGCGGCCGTCGAGGCCGTCATCCGTAAAGGCGTCGTCGATCCGAAGCGTATCGGGATCATCGGCCACTCGTGGGGTGGGTTCGACGCGTCGTTTCTCGCGACGCACAGCCAGATGTTCGCTGCGGCCGTGGCCGGGGCGCCGATCACGGACCTCGTGAGCAACTACGGCGATCATCACTGGCGGCAGGGCATCGCGGAGACGGATCACATCGAAACGGGACAGCAGCGGATGGTGGTGCCGCTGTGGGAAGATCCCAACGCCTACATCCGCAATTCTGCGGTCTTCGGCGCAGGAACGATGCGCACACCGCTGCTCGTCGAGGTGGGCGACGACGACGGCACGGTGTTCTGGCATCAGGGCGTGGAGCTATACAACGCCGCGCGGCGCGCCCGCAAGAACGTCGTCCTGCTCGTGTATGCGAACGAAGATCATGGACTCCGCAAGAAGGCCAACCAGATCGATTACCACCGGCGGATCATGGCGTGGTTCGACCACTATCTGAAGGGCGAACCGGCGCCGGCCTGGATCACGGAAGGCGTGCGGTATCTGGATCGCGAAGGCCAGCGCGTCCGGAAGTCAGGCAGCTAGCGCCGCTTCGAAGAGGCGCGCACCCGGCGTTCGAAGAGGCGCGCACCCGGGGTCAGGTCTGCGCCGGTGCGCGTCGGGGTCAGACCCCCGGGGTCAGGTCTGGGACCGTGCGCGGCGGGGTCAGACCCGGGGTCAGGTCTGCACCAATGCGCATCGGGGTCAGACCCCTGGGGGTCAGGTCTGCGCCCGTCCCCCATGGGGGCCAAGTCCGCTCTGTGACTCGCACAACTCGAGCCCGCTCGTTCGCGGCGGTCAAGGCGGGTGCCGAGGTGTCGCGCTGAATTTTTTGCGCACTCGCGCGCCCGATACGCGTCGCGGATTTTGCGACGTTTATGCCGGCGCGGCGCGAAGCGCCCAATGTTTTCGGGCGAGCGCGAATTGGATCGCGCCCTGAATATGTGCCGGGCATGTCGAGACCACTTCGCCTGCTTGCGCCTGGACTGGTGTATCACGTGATGGCACGCGGCAACGCCCGCATGACCATCTACCACGATGACATCGACTATCGTCGATTTCTGGATCTTCTGGAGACGATCGTTGATCGGTTCCGCGTCGAGTGCTGGGCCTATTGTCTGATGCCCAATCACTATCACGCCATCCTGCGGACACCGGCACCGAATCTTTCGCAGGCAATCAGGTATCTGAACGGCGTGTACGCGCAGCGTTGGAATCGCCGCCACGGCCGCAGCGGCCATGTCTTTCAGGGACGGTTCAAGTCACAGGTCGTCGACGACGATGCGTACTTGCTGGTCGTCTCACGGTACGTCGTACTCAATCCGGTTCGTGCAGGACTGGCGGCGACGCCTGGCGGCTGGCGATGGAGCAGTTACATGGCGACCGCCGGACTGACGATCCGTCCGTCCTTCCTCGACGTGGACCCGGTGCTGCGTCAGTTCGGCGGAGTCAACCGACGGTCATGGCGCCGGCGATATATCCAATATGTGAACAGCGCCATGCCAGATCATTTGAGCGTGGGAAAGGACATTCGATCGGATCGCCGAGTCCTTGGCAGCGACGCGTTTGCCCGGCAGTTTCAGATTGTCGCAGAACACGCGTCGCCGGAGGTGCCGCTCCGCGACCGCCGCCTGGGCCGCCCGGACGTTCAGCACGTGCTGCAGCGCGCATTGGGAGGGCAATCGCTGCCCGGCGCCATCACACATGCGCGTCGCTGAGGGTACTCGTGTATCGAAATCGCGCGCGCCCTGGGCCTTCCGCCAGCGACGGTCGGGCGATACGCGCGCCGGGCGGCGGCAAGCGGTTCGCTGATTGAATCGGCAGCGCAACGCGATCCAACGCCGACGGAAGCGGACTCCGACGACTAACCCCCCAGCGTGCGTCCACTTCTTCGTGGGGACCTGACCCCGAAGCAGCGCTTCGCAGACCTGACCCCGGAGCGCCCCTCTGCAGACCTGACCCCGAAGCGGCGGTGTGCAGACCTGACCCCGGAGCGGCGGTGTGCAGACCTGACCCCCCGGGGGGCGGGCGTCAGTTCCAGCGCAGTCCCTGGAGCTGCTGAAGGTCCACGTTGCCGCCGCTCAGTACGCACGCGACCTTGGTCCCGGGCGGCGCGGTGACGAGTCCGTGCAGCAGGGCGGCGACCGGCGCGGCG
>DASSOM010000273.1:0-25048 GCA_035700625.1 Vicinamibacterales bacterium | reverse complement strand
ATGCAGCGCGTCTTGTGGATCTGGTACACCGCGGCGTAGCGCGGCCCGGCCTGCACCGTGCCGTCGTTTTCCGCCGGCTCCAGGTAGATGGCATCGGCCGGACAGGCAACCGAGCAGAGGCCGCAGGCCACGCACTTCTCGAGGCCGTTCTCGTCGCGCATCAGGACCTGTTTGCCCCGGTACTTCGGAAACACCGGGATCTTCTGATCCGGATAGTTGACCGTCACCGGCCGCTTGAAAATGTGCTTCAGGGTCGTGGCAAACCCGATGATGAACGGACGAATCATGGCGGAGTCGATCATATCAGCTTCGGGTCGAAGGTCGGATGTGGGATGTTGGAGGTCGGAGGTGACGATCTCGGGGCAACCCCGAGGGCGCGGCCAATCCCCAGCGCCGTCACCTCCGACCTCCGGCATCCGACATCCACCCGTCACCTCCGACATCCGACATCCAACCTCCGGGGTACAATTCCCCTGCGTGCTCGACCAGACCCGCCAGCTTTCCGCGGAGCAGTTCCTGCTCACGACGCTGATGGTGAAGCTCGCCGTCGCGGCGGTGCTGTCGACGATGCTGGTGCGGTTTCCGTGGTTCCGGCGCATTCTGTTGACGGAAAAGCGCGACTGGCCGGAGCGGCTCGTGTTCGCCTTCAGTCTGGGCCTGCCCCTCGTGGCGGGCGTCGTGTCGCGGCAGCTGCTCAACTACAACGCCGCCGACCTGACGCTGGCGGGCTCGTTCCTGGCGGGACTGCTCGCGGGGCCGTACGCAGGCGCCATCGTCGGGGGCATGGTGGGCGTCCCGGCAGTCGTGGGCGGCGAATGGATCGCGCTGCCGTTTGCCGTCGGCTGCGGGTTCGCGGGCGGCGGCCTGCGGGAAATCTGTCCCAAGGAAGCGATCTGGCACCTGTCGCCGCTCTTCTTCACGGATCTCCACCGCAACGTCTGGCGGCTCGTACGGCGCTTTCAGATCGACTGGGCGGTGCTGCTGCTGGCGGCGCCGATCGGCCTCGAGATCATCCACCAGGCGCTCGGACACCGCTTCGGCGCGCACCGGATCTTCTTCCTCCCCGCGAGCACGCCGATGCTGTGGCTGTTCGTGATCCTCGCGACGGTTCTGAGCGTCGCGATTCCCATCAAGATCTGGAACAGCGCGCGCATCGAGCACCGGCTGCAGGAACAGGAAAAGCTGTTGATGGCGACGCGCCTCGACGCGCTGGCCAGCCAGATCAATCCGCACTTCCTCTTCAACACGCTGACCTCGATTTCGTCGCTGATCCGATCGCAGCCCGAAACCGCGCGGACGCTGATCGTGAAGCTCTCCGGCCTGCTCCGCCGCCTGCTGCGCAGCCAGGAGCATTTCGCGACGCTCCGCGAGGAACTGGAAGCGATCGACGAGTATCTCGACATCGAGAGCATCCGGTTCGGGCCGAAGCTCCGCATCGAAAAGCTGATTGCGCCCGACACGCTGGACGTCGTCGTGCCCAGCATGCTGCTGCAGCCCCTCGTCGAGAACTCGATCAAGCACGGACTGTCGAACAAGATGGGCGAGGGCTGCATCACGATTCGCAGCCAGCGCGACGGAGGGCACGCGATCATCGACGTGATCGACAACGGCGTCGGCGTCGTCGCCGATCAGGACGACCGCGCGCGGACCGGCGGCATCGGGCTGCGCAACGTCAACGAGCGGCTGCGCGTCATCTACGGCGCGAATTACCAGCTCAAGCTCGACAGCGTGCCGGGCCAGGGGACGTGCGCGCGCATCGTGATCCCCGAACTCGTCGCCCCCGCCCGCATCACCGCCTGAGATGAGCGACGAAACGGAACGCCTGCGGACCGTGGTCGTCGACGACGAACAGCTCGCGCGCGACGAGCTGTGCTTCCTGATCGGCCAGCTCGAGGGGGTGGAAGTCGTCGGACAGGCGGCCAACGGGATCGAGGCCCTTCGCGTGGTCGAAGAACACCAGCCGGATCTCGCCATGCTCGACGTCCAGATGCCGGGGATCACCGGCTTCGAGGTCGCGCGGCGCCTGATCGCGGCCGGTGTCGACACGCAGTTCGTGTTCGTGACCGCCTTCGACCAGTACGCGATCGAGGCGTTCGAGGTGAACGCGGTCGACTACCTGCTGAAACCCGTGGAACAGGAGCGCCTGGCCACGGCCGTCGATCGGGTGCGTCGGCGCATTGCCTCCGACCGGTCGGCCGCGCGGCCGCGCGGGACGGAAGAGCTCGACCGGCTCCTCCAGATGCTCGCCGAACGCCAGGTCCGGCGGGAGCAGCTCGCCATCAAGGTCGGGGAACGATTCCTGCTGGTCCAGGCCGACGAGGTGGTGTTCGCCTCCGTGGACGCGGACGCCATCCGGGTGGTAACGAACAGCTTGTCGGGAACGTCCAACTATCGGACACTGGATGAATTGCAGGCGCGGCTCGACCCTGGGGTATTCTGGAGAGTGCACCGGTCGCACCTGGTGAACATCAACAAGATCAAGGAGATCGTCCCCTGGTTCAGTCGCAACTACATCCTGAAGATGAAGGACCCCAGGAGCACGGAAATCCCGGTGAGCCGATCCCAGACCCGCCGGCTGCGGGAGTACCTCAAGCTATGACGAACGAATCCACGGGAGACGCCGGCGAGCGCGCGCGGTTCGAGGAACCGCTGGAGGCCTACTCCATCGCGCCGGAGCCGATGGTGTCGGGGGACTCGGCGGAAGCGGCCGCCATGCCGGCGCCCGACGGCCGCATTGCGCTGGACAAGACCGCGGTCTGGCTGAATCGCCTCGGCGAGGAGCTGATCGCCTGGTTCAAGACGCTGGCGTCGGCGGCGGTGTACGCGACGCTCATCGTCACGTTCGGATTTCAGGTCGCGCGCGTCGAGGGACAGAGCATGGCGCCGACGCTGCACGATCAGGATCGCCTGATCGTCAACAAGCTCGCGTATCGCCTCGGCGATCCGCACGTCGGCGACATCGTCATGCTGTACTACCCTCTGAAGCCGGAAAAGTCGTTCGTCAAGCGGGTGATCGCTGAAGAAGGGGATCAGGTGCGCGTGGTGGACGGACGGGTGTATCGCAACGACGTGCTGCTCGACGACAGCTACGTGCCGCCCGAGTACCGCAGCCACGACGACTGGGGCCCGCAGGTGGTGCCCGAGGGCTACTACTTCGTCATGGGCGACCACCGCAATAACAGCTCCGACAGCCGCCACTGGGGATTCGTGCCGAAGAAGTACATCATCGGCAAGGTGCAGCTGCGGTGGTGGCCGCTCGCGCACGCCCGAGTGTTCTGAAGAACGAGCAGGTCCGCTACGCGGCCGTCGCGCGCGTGCTGCGCCGGGTCTTGGCGCTCAACCTCGCGGTCGCGATCGCGAAGCTGGTGTTCGGCTACGCGACCGGCGCGGTCAGCATCGTTTCGGACGGCTTCCACTCGCTCAGCGATTCCGCCTCCAACATCGTCGGGCTCGTCGGGATGCGCGCCGCGCGGATGCCGCCGGACGCCAACCATCCGTACGGCCACCGCAAGTACGAAACGCTCGCCGCCGTCGGCATCTTCATCTTCCTGCTCCTGACCGTCCTCGAGGTCGGCCGCGCGGCGATTCGCAGCTTCACGGCCGCTCGCGAACCGGACGTGACGATGATGAGCTTCACCGTCATGCTGGTCACGCTGGTCGTCAATCTCTTCGTCGTCCGGCACGAGTCGGGAGAGGGGCGGCGGCTGAACAGCGAACTGCTGCTCGCGGATTCGGTTCACACCCGAAGCGACGTCCTGACGTCGATGGCCGTCATCGTGTCACTCATCGCCGTGCGGCTCGGATATCCGCTGCTGGATCCGGTGGCGGGGCTGGTGGTCGCGGGCTTCATCGCGCGCACCGGCTTCGAAATCGCGCGCGATACCTCGCGCATCCTGGCGGATCAGGTCGTCATGAGCGAAGACGAAGTCCGCGAGGTGGTGATGAGCGTCACCGGCGTCGTCGGCTGTCATCACATCCGGACGCGCGGGTCCGCGGACCACGTCTTCCTCGATCTGCACGTGTGGTTTCCGGGCGAGACGCCGCTCACCGATGCGCACGAACTGTCGCACATCGTCAAGGATCGGCTGATGCAGCGCTACCCGCAGATCGCCGACGCGGTGATCCACCTCGAGCCGCCGCCGGGCCCGTGACACGCGTCAGGCATAGAGCGCGTCGATCACCTCGCGCCAGCGCTCTTCGATCACGCCGCGCCGCACCTTCAATGTCGGCGTCAGCTCGCCCGAGGGCACCGAGAACTGCGCAGGGAGGAGGGCGATCTTCTTGATCCGCTCGAACGGGGCGAGCTCCGCGTTGAGTGCGTCGACGATCTCCTGATAGAGCGCCACGACGTCGGGCCGGACGACGAGCGCGTCGCGTTCGTCCGCGGGCCGGCCGATCTCGCGCAGCCGGCGCTCGAGCGCGGGGAAATCGGGCACGATCAGCGCCGCGACGAACCGCCGCCGATCGCCGAGCAGCACGGCTTCCGCCACGAGCGGACTGCGCTTCAGCACCGCCTCGATCGGCTGCGGCGCCACGTTCTTGCCGCCCGAGGTCACGAGCAGGTCTTTCTTGCGGTCCGTAATCGTGAGATAGCCGTCCGCGTCGAGCGATCCGATGTCGCCGGTGTGCAGCCAGCCGTCGCGCAGGACCTCCGCGGTCTCCTCGGGCTTGTTCCAGTAGCCGAGCATGATGTTCGGACCGCGCGCGAGAATTTCGCCGTCTTCCGCGATCCGCAGCTCGACCTCCGCAATCGCTCTCCCCACGGTCCCGACTCGCGGAGCTTCCGGCGGATTCACCGCCAGGATCGGCGCGGTCTCCGTCAGACCGTACCCTTCGAGGATGGGCAGGCCGATCCCGGCGAAGAACTCTCCGACGTCGACCCGCAGCGGCGCGCTGCCGGAGACGAGATACCGGATGCGTCCGCCGACGCCCTCGCGGATGGTCCGAAAGACGAGGCGGTCGGCGAGCGACGACTGCATGCGCGCGGCGGATCCGGCGCGGCGCCCCCGCAGTTCGCGGCGAGCGCGCGCGACGCCGGCGCGAATCGCCCAGTCGAACAGCACGCGGCGCGCCGTCCCGAGTGCGCGCCCCTTCTCCAGAATGCGCGCCTGGAACTTCTCGTAGACGCGGGGCACGCCGGTCATCACCGTCGGCCGCACCGTCGCGAGATCGCGAGCGATGGAGTCCATCGACTCGGCAAAGACGATGGTCACGCCGGCCGCCATATACAGGTACGCGACCGTCCGCTCGAACGAGTGGCTCAGCGGCAGGAACGATAACGCCACGTCGTCGTCGCCGACCTCGAGCGCGGCCTGACCACCCAGAACGTTCGACGCGAGGTTGCCGTGGGTGAGCATCACCCCTTTCGGCTCGCCGGTCGTCCCCGACGTGTAGATGATCGTCGCGAGATCGGACGGCGCGATCGTGCGCGCGTGGTCGTGATACTCGCGCGCGACGCCCCACTCCGCGATCATCCGTGCGTGGCCGCGCGCGGCGACGTCGGCCACCGTCAACACGGACGGTCCGCTGGCGCCAGCGTCCAGCGAGAGGACCGCCTCGAGCGCGGGCAGCTCGTGCCGCACCTGCTGCACTTTCTGGAGCTGGACGGCGTCCGAGACCACCGCGAGACGCGCGCCGGAATCGCGCAGGATGTACTCGACCTGCGACACCGGCAGCGTCGGATAGATTGGCGCCGTCACCGCTCCGGTCGTGATGATGGCCAGATCCGCGATGAGCCACTCCGGGCGGCTCTCGCTCAGCAGCGCGACGCGATCGCCGCGCTCGAGACCGAGCGCGCGCAGCCCCAACGAGAGGTCGCGCACGCGATCGAAGAAGTCGCGCGTCGACAGGCCGTCGATGTCGTTTCCGCGGCAGCGCCCGATCATGAGCGGCTTGGGATGCCGTCCGAGGACGTGGAACGGCAGATCCGCGATCGTCGAGAGCGACGGCGCCGGCTCGACGCTGCTCAATACCCCGCCCTCTTGTCGACCAGATTGATGAGCGGACGTCCCGACAGGAAGCGGCGCAGGTTCTCGGCGAACAGCGCGGCGGCGTCCGGCCAGTAGCGCGAGTGGAGCCCGGAGATGTGCGGCGTCACGATCACACGCGGATGCTGCCACAACGGGCTGTCCGCGGGAAGAGGCTCCTCCTCGAACACGTCGAGCGCGGCGCCGCGCAGCCGTCCGCGATCGAGCGCGGCGGCCAGCGCCGCCTCGTCGACCAGGCGCCCGCGGCTGATGTTCACGAGCACCGCGTCTTCTTTCATGAGCGCCAGCTCGGGCGCGCCGACCAGGTGCCACGTCTCCGCCGTCTGCGGCGCGGCAACAACGACGACGTCGGCGCGCGGAAGCTGGTCGTGCAGGCGCTCCGGCGCAACGACCTCGGCCACTGGCACCTCACGCGGCGTGTCGGGATGGCGGCGAATCGCGGCGACGTCAGCGCCGAACGCGAGCGCGAGCCGCGCCGTCTCGGCGCCGATCGCGCCCAGTCCGACGACCAGGACCCGTGCGCCGCGCAGCGTCCGAATCGGCGGATCGAGCGTCAGCTCGTCCTGCGCCCACACGCGCTCGCGCTGCCGCGCCGACGCGAGCGGGAGCCGCCGGAACAGCGCCAGCGCCACCGCCATGACGTGCTCCGCGATCGAGACGGCGCTGTTGCCGCGCGAGTTGGTCAGGACGATCGGGCTGGCGACCATGGCGGGAAACAGCATCGCGCCCACGCCGGCGGCGGGGCTGTGAATCCAGCGCAGGACGCGCGCCGCGGCAAAGTGCGCGGGCCGCACGAGCGAACTGAACGCGACCTCCGCGTCCACGATCGCCTCCTGCATCGCCTCGTCGTCGTCCACGCGGACGAACGTGTGCTCCGGAAACTCGCGCCGGAGCCACTCGACCTGCGCCTCGGGAATCTGCCACGCGACGAACGACGAGTAGATGCCGACGATGATCTTCATCGGGGGCGCGCAGGGGCGCGATACACGCCGCTTCGGCCGCCGCGCTTCTCGATCAGCCTGATCTCGTCGATGATCATGCCCTTGTCGACCGCCTTGGCCATGTCGTAGATCGTCAACGCGGCGACGGCGACCGCCGTCAACGCCTCCATCTCCACCCCCGTCGGCGCCGTCGTCCGGACCGTCGCTTCGATGGTGTAGCCGCCCCGTGCCGGCGTCAGCCGCACGTCGGCGTGCGAGATCGGCAGCGGATGGCACAGCGGGATGAGCGACGCGGTCTGCTTGGCGGCCATGATGCCGGCCAGCCGCGCCGTTTCGAGCGGGTCTCCTTTCGTCAGCCCGCCGCGCCGGATCTGCCGGAGGGCCGCCGGCGCGATGCGGATCCGCCCGCGGGCGGTCGCCTGCCGTGCGGTCGGCGCTTTCGCGCTGACGTCCACCATACGCACGCGGCCCGCGCGATCGAGATGCGTGAGCGTCTGCCGGGTCGATCTACGAGGCGTGCGTCTTGCCATGCCCTCCCTGCTCCTGGGCGAGAAAGAACGACAACCCTTCGAGCGACACCGTCAGATCCATGTTCTTGATCTTCACGCCCGCGGGCGCGCGAATCGCGCCGGGGGAGAAGTTGAGGATCGCCTTCACGCCGGCGGCGGCGAGCGCGTTCACCACCTGCTGCGCCGCGGGCGCCGGCACCGCCACCATCGCGATGGAAATCTCTTCGCGCCGGACGATGCGCGCGAGCTCCCGTCCGTCGCGGATCGGCACGCCGCCCCTGGAGCGCCGGCCGATCTTCTCGCGCGCCGTGTCGAACAGCGCGACGACGGAGAATCCTTCCATGCGGAAGCCCGGGTAGTCGGCCAGCGCGAGCCCGAGGTGCCCGGCGCCCATGATCGCCACCTTGACGCCCCGGTCCTTCCCCAGAATCTCCCAGAGGTGACGCCGCAGCGCCGGCACGTAGTACCCGACGCCGCGCACGCCGAACTCGCCGAAATACGCCAGATCCTTGCGAATTTGCGCCGCGTTCAGGTGGAACGCCTCGGCGAGCCCCTGGGACGAAATCGTGCGGACGCCGTCGGCGTCGAGCGCACTGAGACACCGCAGATACACGGACAGACGGTTGGTCGTTGCCTCGGACACCGGCTCGGCCAACGGCCGCGCCGCGCCCGCCCCCTTGTTCGGTCGCTTCACAAGCGAAGAATTATAACTGTGCGCTAATATCAGGCTCCTATGGCGCACACTTCGACCTCGTCGCAGCCGGCCAGGACCCGCGCGGGCTTCCAGCCGTACGTCCCGGCGAGCCAATCGCCCGCCGAGTTCACCGTCAAGGCGGTCCTGCTCGGCGTCGTGTTCGGCCTCATTTTCGGCGCGTCCACCGTGTACCTCGGTCTGCGCGCCGGCCTGACGGTCAGCGCCTCCATTCCAATCGCCGTCCTCGCCATCTCGGTGTTGAAGAAACTCGGCGGCTCGACGATCCTGGAAAACAACATCGTCCAGACGATCGGATCGGCCGGCGAGTCGGTGGCCGGCGGCGTCGTGTTCACGATCCCGGCACTCATCTTTCTCGCGCCGCCCGGACCTTCCTACTTCAACTACTTCCAGATCCTGATGCTCGCCTTCGCGGGGGGCATCCTCGGCGTGCTGATGATGGTGCCGCTGCGGCGCGCGCTGATCGTGAAGGAGCACGGCGTGCTGCCGTATCCGGAAGGGGCGGCGTGCGCGGACGTCCTCGTCGCCGGCGAGCGCGGCGGCGCGCTGGCGCGGACGGTCTTTACCGGCCTCGGCATCGGCGCGCTGTGGAAGTCGCTGTCGTGGATCTTCCAGATCTTCCGGACGAGCGTCGGCTACACGCTCGCCCGCACCAGCATCTTTCCGAATGCCACGCTCAACGTGGACATCTCCCCCGAGTACATGGGCGTCGGCTACGTCATCGGCCCGCGGATCGCGGGGGTGATGTTCGCCGGCGGCGTGCTCTCATGGCTCGTCCTGCTGCCGCTGCTCAGCATCATGGGCAACTACATGACGGTGCCCTTTCCGCCCGTGCCCCCCAGCGGCCTGCGGATCGATCAGATGAGCGCGAGCCAGTTGTGGAGCGCGTACATCCGCTACACGGGCGCGGGGGCGGTGCTCGCCTCGGGGATCATCACCCTCGCGCGGACGATCCCGACGATCGTCTCGTCGTTCCGCGACAGCGTGAAGGATTTCAGCGCGGGCGCCAGCCGCGAGGGGCGCGCCCGCACCGAACGCGACATCCCCGTGACGGTCGTCCTCGCTGGTTCGCTGCTGCTTGCACTCTTTCTCGCGCTCGCGCCGCGCCTCGCCACCCAGGGCAACTTCCTGGTCGCCGTGCTGATCGTCATCTTCGGCTTCTTCTTCGTGACCGTCTCCTCGCGGATCACCGGGCTGATCGGCACGTCGTCGAATCCGATCTCGGGCATGACGATCGCAACGCTGATCCTCACGTGCACGATTTTCGTCGCGCTCGGCTGGACCGGAGACGCCTACGCGCCGGTCGCGCTGACGGTGGGCGCCATCGTGTGCATCGCCGCCGCCCAGGCCGGCGGCACGTCGCAGGACCTCAAGACCGGCTACATCGTCGGCGCGACGCCGATCTATCAGCAGACCGGTCTCATCATCGGCGTCGTCGCCTCGTCGCTCGTCATCGGCCTGACGACCCTGTACCTGCACAATGTGATGGGCGTGGGGTCGCCCGCGCTGCCCGCGCCGCAGGCGACGCTGATGGCGACGATCATCAAGGGGCTGCTCGGGCAGAACCTGCCGTGGGGGCTCGTGCTCGTCGGCGTCTTCATCTCGATCACGCTCGAGCTCTGCGGCATCCACTCGCTCTCGTTCGCCGTCGGATCGTATTTGCCGATCGCCACGACCGCGCCAATCTTCGCCGGCGGGGTCGTCCGGGCGCTCGTCGAGCGCAAGACGGGCGTGGCCGAGGAATCGGAGGTCGGCTCCGGCACACTGTTCAGCTCGGGGCTGATCGCCGGCGGGTCGCTCGCCGGCATCCTCTACGCCGTCCTGTACGGCCGGAACATCATCGAAGACGCCGACTCGGTCACCGGGCTCGTTCCGTTCCTGCACGAAGGGACGGGAGGGCTGATTGCGGGCGCCCTGTTGTTCGTCGCGCTCGGGATTATTCTGGGACGTGCCGCTCAGAAGAAGCTGGAATAGCGCGCGGCTCGCGGTCATCTTCGCCGGCGCGGCCTCCGCCGCCGCCGCCCAGACGCCCTCGCGGCTGGCGACGAACGTGGACGCGCTCGTCGGCTCGCCCGTGTTCTTCCACGGGCGGCAGATCGCGATCCGCGGCACCGTGGAAGAGCAGCGCGGCCTCGCCGCCCTTGCCGGCGCGCCGCGCCCGATCTTCGTGTTCTGGAGCACGCGCCCGGCGGGTGCGCGCGACGGTGAAATCCGCGGCGAGTTCTGGGACGTCGGCCGCCTTCAGCGCGACGACCCGCGGTTCAGCGGCATCGACCTGGATCGCGTCGTCGCGGAAACGTCGAACGGCGTCTGGCCCGGACGCGATCAGGTGTTCGTGATCGTCTCCGCATCCTTCGTCGAAGCGCCGCTGCCCGCCGAGCCGTCGATTCGCGCGATCGCCCTCGCGCCGGAGCACTACGCCGATCGCGGCGTGACCGTCACCGGCCGCTTCCGCGGCAACAACCTGTACGGCGACGTGCCGCAGCCGATCGGAAAGAGCAAGTGGGACTTCGTCCTGCAGTCGGCCGACGGCGCCGTCTGGGTCAGCGGCGTTCGGCCGCGCGGCAAGGGGTTCGACCTCGACCCCGACGCTCGCGTCGACACGAATCGCTGGCTGCAGGTGGCCGGCACCGTCCGCCATGCCGGCCGGGCAACCTGGATCGACGCGACGTCGGTCGCCCTGACGACGGCGCCGACCGAGACAGCCGTCGAGGTGAGCGTCCCCGTCGCGCCATCGCAGCCGCCGCCCGAGATCGTTTTCACGGCGCCGGTCGCCGACGACACGGGCGTTGCCGTGGACGCCGCCGTCCGCATCCAGTTCTCGCGCGACATGGACCCGGACACGATCCCCGCCCGCGTCCACGTCAGCTACGTGGGCGCCGCGCCTCCGGGCGCCAACGAAACCCCGCCGGCATTCACGGTGCGGTATCTGTCAGGGGCGCACGGCATCGAGATCCGCTTCAGCGCCCCGCTCGCCCGCTTCCGCCAGGTCAAGGTGGAGCTGACGGACGGGATCCTCTCCGCCGTCGATCACCAGCCGCTGCAGCCGTGGTCGATGACCTTCACGACCGGCGGCTGATGTCGTCAGGGCTAAAGCCCTGACCCACATTCAATCAACTGGCAACTGGCAACTGGCAACTGGCAACTGGCAACTGATTACCGCGCCAGCCGCCGTCTCGCCGCGCGGAAGAGCCAGATGCTGAGCGCGGCCAGGAGGCCGAGCGAGACGAGGACGACGATCGCGGCGGCCGCCGGATAGGCCAGGGCGAGCGCGCCGAGCGCGACCACGAAGCCGTCTTCGCCGAGGCTGAGGATCCAGTTCGAGAACGGCTCGGGGCTCGTGTTGGCGATCGCGCGTGTGCCGGTCTTGGTCACGTGCGTGCTCGTCGCGAGCGCGGCGCCGAGCAGCGCGACCAGCGTTTCCGTGGCGGGCGAGGCGTGCCCGAGCGTCGCGACGGCGATGACCGCGCCGCCGATCGGGCGCACCACCGTGTGCACGGCGTCCCACATCGTATCGACCCACGGGATCTTGTCCGCAAAGAACTCCACCACGTAGAGCGTGAGCGCCACCGCGATGATGATGTTGTTGTCGAAGACCTGATACTGCGGAGGCAGGTCGACCCAGTGGTAGCGGCTCGCCAGCCCCAGGATGGCGACCGTCGCATACAGGTTGATTCCTGCGGCAAAGGAGAAGCCGAGCGTCCGGCCGAGGGCGGCCAGCAGTTCCATGAGTGCAGTATACGGCGGCCCCGTCAGGGCTGAAGCCCTGACCCACATGTCGTGTGGGTCAGCCCTTTACGGGCTGACGACATGTCGTGGACCGGACGTTCCGCACGCTGTTTCGAGCATCGATGCGACCGCGCCGCGGACGCGCGTTACGACGGCGTCGCGGTCCTCCATGCTGAGGCCCGACGTCTCGACCGGAGACCCGATGCGCACCGTGACGAGGACGGGACGGATGATGACGCTCCCCTTCCGCATCGCCTCGCGTGCGCCGGCAATCGCCACCGGGACGATCGGGGCCTGCGCCTTGAGCGCCATGATGAATCCCCCCTTCTTGAACGGCAGCAGCGCGCCGGTGCGGCTGCGCGTCCCCTCGGGAAAAATCAGGAACGAGTGGCCGGCGCGGAGCGCGTCCGCGGCGCGATCGATGGCCGGGAGGCTCTGCTCCGGATTGCCGCGCTCGAGCGGGACGAAGCCCGCCAGGTCGAACGCGCGGACCAGCACGGGCAGCTTGCGCAGCTCCGCCTTGTAGAGAATGCGGAGGCGGGGGAACAGATCGCGCAGCGCGGCGAACAGGATCGGCGGCTCCACGTTGCTCGTGTGGTTGACGGCGTACACGGCGGCACGCGCGTGCTGAATGTGCCCCGCCCCTTCGACCCGATAGCGGATCCCGCTCAACCACAGGCCGAGACGCACGCCGATGAGCCCTGCGCGATACAGCAGCCCGGCGCGTCTGGTGACGAGGGCAATCAGCAGGACGGGAGGGCCGGCCAGCAGCACGTAGGCGCCGACGGCGACATAGGTGGCCAGCGAACGGAGCGCAGCGAGGGCATCGCGCATCGACAAAAAAAGGCCGGGGTCCGCCCGCTGCCGTCAGCGGCGGACGCCCGGCCTGGAAATCAGCCGCGACGCGGCTACGACGCCTTCGCCGTCCGCCGCGCGCTCACGCGGGTCGTCGGGACAGCCTTGGCGGCCTTGGCTCGCGCCGCCGAACGCGCCTTCGTCGCAAAGCAGCGCTCCAGCGCGCGGTCCACCTTCTCCTCCACCGCATCGATCTTCTCGTGCGAGACCTCTGACAACTCGGACACGACGAGAAACTTCGCGCGATCCAGCATGCGCTTCTCGCGGAACGACAGGTTCTTGGAGCGCGCGAGGAACGTCAGGCTCTTGAGCACCTCGACGACGTCGTAGATGGAGCCCGTGCGCATGCGATCCGAATTGTCCTTGAAGCGTCCTTTCCAGTTCTGATGATTGTCGATCTTGCCGTCGCTCAGGAGCGTGAACAACCGCTCGACCTCTTCGTCGCTGATGGCGCGCCGAAGGCCGACGCCGTCCACATTGTCGACGGGCACCAGCACGGTGGTTTCGTTGGCCACCATGCGGAGATGATAGAACCCGCAGGTGGTGCCGAGAATGGTTTTGGTTTCAATGCACTGAACAACGCCGAGTCCATGATTTGGGTAAATGACCTTGTCACCAACCTGGAATGTCACATATCCCCCACAGCTAAGGTGAGTCGGAAAGGAGTGCGACCGACGAGCAGTCCCTTCAGTATACCGTGAAGCGGTCGGTCAGGCAACGAAAACCCCGGTAAAATCGGGGTTTTTTGGCGATGCCCGTCCAGCAGGGGGCTCCAGGAGGGACCGTTCAGGGGGACGTAACCAGCTACGTCGAAACGACTTGCGGCTGAATGCCCGAGGCGGTTACCAGCTGCCGTAGCGCGCGACGGCGAGGCCCACGATCTCCTCGATGAGCTGGGTATAGGTCCGGCCGGCGCGGCGCGCCGCCATCGCGAATTCCGCGCGCGATGCCAGCCAGGGATTCGGGTTGGCTTCGATGACCGCGACGCGCCCATCGGGACGCAGGCGCATGTCGATGCGCGCGTAGTCGCGGAGTTCCAGCGCCTGATACACCGCCACCGCCGTCTGCTGGAGCAGCGTCGTCGTCTCCTCGGACAGCCCGTCGGCCGGCGCTGATTTCGTGTCGCGGTAGGCCCGCGTGCCCTTGCCCCACTTCACTTCCGCGCCGGCGATCCGCGGCATGCCTTCGGGCAGGCGCGACAGATCCAGTTCGACGACCGGCAGCGCCGACGGGTTGTCGTTGCCGATCACGGCGACGTACATCTCGCGTCCCTCGACGTATTCCTCGATCAGCACCGGGGAATCGAAATTCGCGTGGAGCCAGTCGATGCGCTCCATCAGCTCGCGGATGGAATTGACGACGGCGTTGAACTCGATGCCGATCGACCCGTCCTCGCGGGCGGGCTTCACGATGACCGGAAACTCGAGGTCGTGCGAGAAGTCGAGGCGGCCGCGGTACGATCGCGCGAACACCGGCGTATGGATGCCGTGGAATTCGAGGATTTTCTTGGCGTTCGCCTTGTCCTGCCCGTACAGCAGGCCGTGCGAGCCCGACCCGGTGAACCGCTTGCCGAGCAGCTCCAGGTACGCGGCGATGCAGTAATCGGCGGTGTCGTTGCCGCCGAACGATTCGGCCAGATTGAAGAACAGATCGCAGTCCATGCGGGCCACCGCATGGAGGCTCTTGACCGATCCGTCGAGGCAATGCAGCGTCGGCTGGTGCCCGAGTTTGCCGAGCGTCTCGGCAACTTCGTCTTCGACCTCCTTCCGGTCGAGCGTGCGCGTCAGCGGCGCCTTGTCGGGCACCGCCGCCGCGTCCTCGGGCTCTTCCCACCGATCGTACAGGACGACGATGTTGAGCGTGCTCACGCGAGCGCATTATAATCGCTCGCCTAACGAGAGGAGAACGATGAGACAGGCAGCGATGGGCGTGCTGGCCGCCGCGGCGCTCGCGGTCAGCGCGTGCGGAGGCCCGGCGCCGGACGAATTCACGAAGCAGGATGCGGCGAGCATCCGCCAGGAGATGCAGCAGTACGTCGAGGCGTTCAACGCGAAGCAGCTCGATCGCCTCATGGACTTATACGCCGAGAGTTCGGTCTTCATGCCGCCGAACGCGCCGATCATCCGCGGCAAGGCGTCCGTGAAAACGTTCTACAACGAGCTCGTGAACGACGAAGGGGCGACGGCGCTCGAGATGACGCTCGACGAGGTGGCCGGCCACGGACCAATCGCGTACCAGACGGGACGCTACGAAATGCGGCTGGCCGGGAGCGCGGGCACGCCGCGGCGCGATCGCGGCAAGTTCCTCATGGTGCTGCGCGAGATGGGCGGCAAGTGGCGCTACGAGTACACGATGTGGAGCAGCGATCTGCCGCAGCCGGCCGCGGCGCGGTCGGCGGACTGAGGGCTACCAGGTCCGCGTAATCAGCAGCGCGGTCGTCCCTTTTTCGGTCACCGGGATAATGCCCCATTCGTCGCGGCCGTGCCGGGTGACGGTACGGCCCGAGATGATCCCGACCGTGCTGCCGAAGATGACATCCGACAGGTAGTGGCGATTCTCGTGGAGACGGGACACGGCCACGTACGTCGCGAGTGTGTACGTCGGCAGCGCGTACTTCCAGCCGAGGTGGCGCTGCAGGACGGTCGCCGACGCAAACGTCACCGACGCGTGGCCTGACGGGAAGCTGTAGCCGGTCCCGTCTGGGCGCTCGCGCCTGACGGCGTACTTCAACCCATAGGTGAGCGCCTGCGCCACGACCTGCGCGCGCAGCAGGTCCACGCCCAGATGGACCACCCGCGGCTGCTTGTGCACCCGGCCCCATTCCCAGGTGGTAAAGGCGACGGCGAACTGCGTCACGCCGTAGCCGATGAACTTGCCCGGGTCGAAGAACACGTCGACGAAGCCGCCCCCATGGAACCGCTGATTGATCGCCTTGTCGACCGGTGAGGCGATGAGGGTGACGATTGATCCCGTCAGCAGCCACGAGGCGTTGTCCTTCGACGGCAGGTGCGCGAAGTCGGATCCGATGTCGTTGAAGATCCGCCACCAGGGGCGCTGCGGGTTCGCCGGGTTCTTCTGCGGTGACTGCGGCGGAATCTGCTGCGGGTCGGCCGGCGGCGGCTCCTGATCGACATCGACGGCCGTGCCGGGCAGCGCCGACAGGGGGACGATCGCCAGCGCCGGGGCATCCGCAACGGTCGGCGCAGGCACGACGATGCCCGGCGCGGAGCTCACGGCGGCCGCCAATACCCACGCCGCAAAGGTCATGAGAGGCTACACGGTAACCGAAAGCGCGGCCGGGTTCAACACTCGGCGGCGGTATACTGAACGTTCGGCCGGAGTGGTGAAACTGGCAGACGCGCGGGACTCAAAATCCCGTGGGGTTCACTCCCCGTGTGGGTTCGATTCCCACCTCCGGCACCAACGCGACCGCCGCCCATTCGCGCACGACGTCCCCGAAATCCTTCTCCGCTTCGTACTGGTTGTGCGCGCGACACCGCAGCTGAATGTTGGCCGTCGTCGCTGGTCCACCACGCGCATATGGGACGACGTGGTGGAATTCCAGGAAACCCCGCTCCGTGCAGCGGCCGGAGCCGCCGACGAACGCGCATCGGCCGGCGTCGCGCTCCCACACGGCGCGGCGTACGGCGACCGGAATGCGGCGAGAAGCCGACCAAACAGGCTTGGACGCCCGCGGACGACGCGCCCGCCCCAGCTTCGCCGTCTCCAGCCGCTCGATCAGGAGTGTCAGAGCGCGATCGAAGATCTCCGCCGGGTCGCCGTTTGGGACGGCATGGCGCAGCAGGTCACCCATCCAAGAGCGCTCCTGTTCTCTTGTCCTCCTGTGACGCCGTCCGGATTTGCCCCGCTGCCGAGAGTTTCCGAACCATCGTCGCCGCATCCGGCTCTTTGCCCTGCGCACCGCGGGCTTGGTCGCGTACACTCGCATCACCTGGAGCTGCCCATGCCACACGGCAAGATCTGCTATCTCGAAATCCCGGCCACGACCGCTGCAGCGTCCGCGGACTTCTACAGCAGCATCTTCGGCTGGACGGTGAGGACGCGCGGCGATGGCGAGTTGGCGTTCGACGACCCCGCCGGCGTGAGCGGCACGTGGGTGAAGGAGAGCGACCGCACGCCCGATGAGCGGACGCGCGTCTACATCATGGTCGATGCGATCGACGAGGCGCTCGCCGAAATTGAAGCCGCCGGCGGCCGGACTCTCACGCCGCGCACGGAAATCGGCCCGGGCATGGGGGCATTCGCCGCCTTCGTCGATCCAGTGGGCAACGAGTTCGGCTTGTACGAAGAGCCACAGCGGTAAGCCGGGCACGCGCGATGCATTGGCGTCCCTCTTCGAGGAGGCACCATGCACGAACTGGATCGCCAGCTGAACACGTCCGACATCATCATGCTCGCGATGACGCGCGGCATGCTTGGCGCCGGCATTGGCCTGCTCATCGCGGGAAAGCTCAGCGAGGAGACGCGCCGGGCGGTCGGACGCACGCTGGTAGCCGTCGGCGCGGTGACCACCATCCCGCTGGCGGTGCGATTCTTCGGGCATCACCGGACGCCGGCGTCGCTGCCGGCGTAGGCGTCCCGCGCGCCGTGCGGCTTACGCGGTGCGCCGCATCCCGACCGCCACGAACAGCCACGCGAGCGTGAGAAAGCCGAACGCGACGAACATCGGCGTGATGGACTCGCTCAGGCCGTGCATGATCCGCGGCATGTCGTAGGCGGCACCCGGCGGCGTCGCACCGACAATCCGCAGCTCGGCGGCCAGCCCGGAGAGCAGCGTGTTCAGCGCCGCGAAGATGGTCGCAAGCGAAAGCGGACGCATGATCGCGAGCAGCCGCTCCCGTGGCCGCACCATATATGCCGCGGCCACCGCCGGCGGCACGAGACTCAGCGCCATTCCGAACAATGCGACCACGCCGGCCGCGGACAGATCCTGCAGCATCGAAGTACGCCTCCCGGCATCCCGTTCCATCTGATATAACGCTCGCACCCGCGCGGCGTGACGCGTCACGTCCGGCGTCCTCGCGCGTTATGTCGTCATGGACCCGACCGGGGAGCCGGCGATCGTCGCCCGCCTGCGGACCGGCGATCCCGCCGCGTTCGATCACGTCTACGCGGCGTACCACGCACGGTTGTTCAATTTTCTCGTCCGCCTGTCGCGCCGCCGCGACGTCGCCGAGGATCTGGTCGAGGAAACGTGGCTGCGGCTCGTGCGGCGCGCCGCGCGCCTGCGCGAAAACACGCGCCTGGAGCCGTGGCTGTTCACCGTGGCGCGCAACCTGTTCTACAGCTATTGCCGATCGCGCCTGCTCGAGCAATCGGTGATGTCAGATCTGATTGGCTTGTGGCCGGCGGGATCACCGGCGCGGTCGCCGTTCGAGGAAACGGCGGCGAACGAGGCCGACCGGCGGCTCGAATCCGCACTCGCTGCCCTGCCGGCCCACGCCCGCGAGGTGCTGCTGCTGGTCGGGATCGAGGGGCTCGCGCCGGCCGACGCCGCGGTCGTCTGCGGCATCAGCCCGGAGGCGCTGCGGCAGCGGCTTCACCGCGCCCGGACGCTGCTCGCCCGGCGGATGGAAGAGACCACAATCCTGCGCGTGTCGGTCCCGAAGGAGGCGGTGTCATGACCGATCCAGCGATCGATCCACTTCTGCGCCGGCTTGCGGATCTGCCGCGCGCGGTGCCGGACGAATCCCGCACCGTCGCCGTGCGCGAGCGCTGTCATGCCGCGCTCGCCCGTGGCGGCGCGCACGCCGAAAGCGCACACCGTACCCAGGCGCGGGTGGCGCGTCTGCTCGAACTTGCCGCGGTCGTCGCGCTGGGGGTCCTCTACGCGTCGGCGATCATCAGTCAGGCGATCGGGACGTACGGCGCCAGGTGAATACGACGGCGGGGGCGCCCCGTCCCGTCACATCCGACCTCCAACATCCGACCTCCGACTCCGACATCCCACCTCCGCCGCTACGCGGCTACGGTGGGCAGGCCGACTTCACCACGCGATGCCGTAGTCCTCGCCGTTGTTGCTCGACCCGCCCCAGATGGAGCCGTGCGGGCGGTCGAAGAACATCGCGTTGATCGGGCCGGACGTCGACCGGCGGAAATCCATCCGATACCCCATCGACCGCAGCTGCCCCCTCACCCAGTCCGGCACCTGATCGTTCAGCGTGATCCGCCCCGGCTCCGACTTGTGATCGTCGAACGAGCTGTGCATCTGGTAGCTGTTGAAGTTCGCCGCCTCGGTCGCCTGCTGTACCGTCATGCCGAACTCGACGACGTTGAGGAAGAACTGGAGCAGGTTCTGGTCCTGCGTGTCCCCTCCCTGCACGGCGAACGACAGGTAGGGCTTGCCGTCCTTCAGCGCGAGGCTCGGCGTCAGCGTCACGCGCGGGTGCTTGCCGGGCTCGAGGACGTTGTACGGATTCTGCGTGCGATCGAGGACGAAACTCTGCATCCGCTGGCTCATGCCGATGCCGGTGTGCCCCGCGATGGACGCCGGGATCCAGCCGCCGCTCGGCGTCACGGAAACCACCCAGCCTTCCTCGTCCGCCGCCTGAATCGACGTCGTCCCCGCCATGAACCCTTCCTCGAACGTACGGCCGTCGTTGTACGCCTGCGAATCGGTCGCCGGCCGGCCCCAGTTGCGCAGCAGATCGCTGAAGGGATTGGTCCCGTTCTGATATGGATACGGATCGCCGGGTTTCGCCTTCGCGTCGTTCTCGTCGTCCTTGATCTGCTGGGCGCGCGCCTTGGCGTACGCCTTCGACAACAGGCCCTGCACCGGCTCCTCCGGCGGAACGTACGTGTCGCCGTAGTAGAAGTCGCGGTCGGCGAACGCGAGATTCATCGCCTGATACACGGTGTGGATGTAGCGCGCACTGTTGTAGCCCATCGACTTCAGATCGAAGTTCTCGAGAATGTTCAGCGCTTCGAGCAGCGCGGGCCCCTGCGTCCACACGTTCAGCTTGTAGACCTGGATCCCCTTGTAGTCGGTCATCACCGGCTCTTCGATGTGGACCTTCCAGTTGGCGAGATCCTCGACCGTGTGGAGCCCGCCCATTTCCTGCGAGCCGCGCGCGAACTCCCTGGCGATGTCTCCCTTGTAGAAGCGATCGTAGGCGGCGTAGATCGCCTCCTTGCGGCTCTTCCCCGCCGCGAGCGCCTGCTTCTCCGTCTCCACGAGCTTGCGCAGCGTGGCGGCGAGATCCGCCTGGCGGAAGATCTCACCCGGGTACGGCGCTTCGCGCTTCTCGCCGAGGTGCGGAAGGAACACGGCTTTCGAGTACGGCCACTTCTTGATTTCCGCTTTGTCGCGCTCGATCGCGTTCGCCGCCTGCGCCTCGATTGGGTAGCCGTCGGCCATTTCGATCGCCGGCGCGAGCACGTCGGCGAGGCTCATCGTCCCGTATTCCGCGAGCATCGTCATGAGCCCGCCGGGCGTGCCCGGTGTGACGGCGGCAAGCGGCCCGTAAGCCGGCGGGTACTGCATGCCCTTGCTGTGGAAGAACTCGGGCGTCGCACCCGTGGGGGCCACACCCAGCGCGTTGATGCCGATCACCTTGCCGGTGTGCGGGTTGTAAATCAGCGCCTGGGTTTCACCGCCCCAGCTGAGCGTGTCCCACATCGTCGACACGGCTCCGAGCATCGCGCAGGCGGCATCGACCGCATTGCCCCCTTTTTGAAAGATCATCGCGCCCGCCGTCGCGCCGAGCGGCTTGCCCGTGATCGCCATCCAGTGCTTTCCGTGGAGCGGAGGCTTCTCGGTCCGCTGCGCCGACACCATCGGCACGGAGAGGACGACGAGGCAGGTGAGCACGCACAGGCGACGCATGAGCAACCTCCTTCAGGCGGGCAACTGCGCGATTCTACAGCGGTCAGCGGCCGGCTTCCAGCTGCCAGCCTCCAGCATTCAGCATTGACAGGTATCATTTCCGTCCATGCGCTGGACGCGACAGCTCGTTGACGATGTCACCGGCAGCTGGCTGAACCTGCTGCTGCTCGCGGCGCCCGCGAGCTGGTGGCTCTCGCTGGCGGGCGGATCGTCGTTGTGGGTGTTCGTGCTCGCGGCCGTGGCGCTCATCCCCGCCGCCGGCCTGATCGGCAGGGCAACCGAAGAACTCGCGAGCCGTTCCGGCCCGACGCTGGGCGGGTTCCTGAACGCGACGTTCGGCAACGCCGCCGAATTGATCATCGCGATCGTGGCGCTGCGCGCCGGACACGTCGAAGTGGTCAAGGCGTCGATTACGGGGAGCCTGCTGGGAAACGTGCTGCTGGTGTTCGGCGGCGCGTGTCTCGTCGGCGGCCTGAAGCACGGCCAGCAGCGCTTCAACAGAACATCCGCCGGGAGCGTCGCCATCATGCTCGTCCTCGCCGTCGTCGCGCTGGTGATGCCGGCGATCGTCGATCTGGTCGCGTTCGGATCGCTCGGCGCGCATCCGCCGACGATCGATCGGCTCAGCGAATGGACGGCGGTCATCCTTCTGACGGTGTACGTCGCGGGCCTGATCTTCGCGTTTCGCACGAACAAGGATCCGTTTCGCGGCGCGCACGCGGGTGGACGGGCAAATCAGACCGGGGCGCTCACGCTGCTTGGTGCGGCGACCGTGCTCACGGCCATCCAGGCGGAACTGCTCGTCGGCGCGCTGGAGCCCGCGCTCGATCACTTCGGGATGACGGAGCTGTTCGCCGGCGTCATCGTCATCGCGCTGGTGGGCAACGCGGCCGAGCATTACAGCGCGCTCACCGCGGCCGCAGCCAACGATATGACGCTCGCGCTGGAAATCTCCGTCGGCAGCAGCGCGCAAATCGCGTTGATGGTGGCGCCGGTGCTCGTCCTGATCTCGCCGCTGTTCGGCCGCCCCATGTCGCTCGTCTTCAATGCGTTCGAGATCACGGCCATCGCGCTCTCGGTCGGCACCGCAGCCCTGGTGGCGTTCGACGGCGAGAGCAATTGGCTGGAAGGGCTGCAGCTGCTCGGGGTGTATCTGATCCTCGCGGCGGCGTTTTATGTGATTCCGGGGTAGCCTGCCTCGCCGTAGCCGCGTCAGCGGCGGACGCGGGGGGTTCGAGGTTCGAGGAGCGAGGTTCGAGGAGCGGGGCGCGAGGAGCGGAGTGCGTGGGCGGCGGGGGCGCAGGCGCACGCGCGGCGCACATGCGCCAACGCGAATTCCGCGGTATTTCGCAGATGGACCGTGGCAATCGAATTGCTCAGTCCGTGCGCATGGTCTGGTTTCTCGAGCGCGAGCAGGATCGGGTCGTCTGTGAAATCCGCCGGTCGGAACTGGTGGCCGCGTGGGAGTTTCAAATCGCGCCCGCGAACGAGCCGGCGCGCACCTATCACTTCGAATCACCGACGAAACTGATCGAGACGTACTTGCGTCAGCAGATGCTGCTGCGAGCCCAAGGATGGCGGCCGAAGATCGACGTCAACCGCGAATCGTGATCGCAGCTGACCTTCAACCTCGAACCTGAACCCCGAACCCCGAAATCCGGCACACCTCTCGCAGCACACCACGAGAGGAGGCAGCCATGCTGTATTGGGCGTTCATCTTTCTCGTCATCGGGTTGATCGCCGCGGCGCTCGGGTTCACCAACATCGCAGGCGGTGCGTTCGCGATTGCGAAGTTCATCGCGGGCTTGTTCCTCGTGCTCTTCGTGATCTTCCTCGTGCTCGGCTTGACGATCGTCAAGAAGGTCGTCGACTAGGTAAAAATGACCCGGTTTCGGCCGACCTGAGCCGGAAATCTCCTGATTTCCGGCTATTTTTGTGCTCCAGCTCGCCGTGGCACCCTGCTTGCTCGATAGACCTGCGAACTGATCGTGATGCGAAGCAGGAGGGAATCACTGATGAAACGTTCCACGACCCGTTGGACCACCGCGATGGCGGCGGCCGCGTTGATCGCCTTGCCGGCCGTGGGCAGCGCGCAGCCGCCCAGCCCGGCGCAGCCGCCGAGCCCGGCCGCGCAAACGCCCGCCACCGCTACGCCGCAGACGGAAAGTACCGCGCAGACACCGAAGGATCATCTCAAGCTGGCGAAGAGCGCGCTCGACAGTGTGTCGAAGAAGTCGCTGCCAGCCGATGCGCGGTCGAAGATCGATGAACTGGATCGCCACCTCGACTCCCTCGAAGACGAAGCTTCGAGTGGCGCCGCAACGAGTGCGACGGCGACCGAAACCCAGAAGTGGCAGACCGACCTGGCGTCCGCCAAACAGGTCCTCGACGATCTGATCGGACCGGACAGCGCCGCGGCCCCCGAGCCGACCGGCACGACGGGCACGACAGGCGCCGCGACGATCGATGAAGCCACGAAGGACAATCTCCGCACGGTGCGCGAGCAGTTGAACAAGTTCGCAGAGGCCATGAATGGCGGGGCGCAGCCGGAGTCGGCCCCCTCGGCGATGAGCCCGACGCCGACGACGGAACCGTCGACCCAGCCGCCGACGACCGAGCCGACGACACCTCCGACGACCGAGCCGTCGACGCCGCCCACCACGGAGCCGTCGACGCCGCCCACGACCGAGCCGACGCAGCCGCCGGCGACCCAGCCGCCGGCGACCCAGCCGCCCACGCAACCGCCGACGACCGAGCCTGGCGCGCAGCCGCCCGCGGGCGCCGCACCGCAGGCTGACGAACAGGCCGCACGGCAGCACTTGAGCGCGGCGCGCGAGGCGCTCAGCCAGGTGACGTCGATGCCGGAAGCGCAGCAGCTTCAGGGTGAAGCGCGCACGCAGGTGTCGCAGCTGATCTCGAACTTCAACGAGCTGATCACGGCGGAATCGAACTGGCCGGCGGCCTACGCCAAGGTCGACGCGAATCTGACGACGCTGCTCGGCGCGAGCGGAAGCGACGAGTCCGCGCAGCAGCCATCGGCTCCGACCGCGGCGCCGGAGTCGGGCGCGGTCGGGACGACCGGCGGCGGCGCGATCCAGATCGATCCGAAGATCCGCGCGAAGCTGCAGGAAGTCCGTCAGGAACTGACGCAGTTCAAGCAGGCGGCGGGCGGAGCCACCGGCACGCCGGCGGCCACTCCGAATCCGTCGGCCGGCACGCCGTCGGCCACGCCGCCGTCCGAGCCGTCGCCGTCCGAGCCGTCTCCGACCAGCCCGTCGGCGACGCCGCCGAGCGCGACGGATCCGTCGATGGCACAGACCGGCCAGGCAGGCGCGGGCCAGCAGGCCGAAATCCAGCGTCACCTCGACGCGATCGCGTCGATCGTGAACCAGGCGCTCGGGTCCTCCGCGCCGTCTGAGGCGCAGCCGTCCACGACCGAACCGGGACAGCCGACCGGCACGAGCGGCAACCAGACGATCTCTCTGGATCGCGCGCAGCTCGAGCAGATCAAGACGCACCTGGATCAAATCCAGGAGCTGCTCCGCCAGTCGGGCCGGTAGGCCACGGCTGAACGCGGCATGATGGTGCGGCACCGGGTCCGTCGGGCCCGGTGCCGTTTCTGTCTCGGTACTGGAATAAACTCTTGAAGCCCGTTGTTATGCGTCATTCAGGAGGTTATTCATGAAGAAGTCCCTCAGCCTGCTCGCAGCGGCGGTCGTATTCTCGGCCACCCCGCTGCTGGCGGCCAGCACGTGGACCGGCGTGATCAGCGACTCCATGTGCGGCGTGAAGCACGGATCCGGCGAACACGGAACGAAGATGTCCGATAAGGACTGCACCACCGAGTGCGTCAAGGGCGGCTCCGACTACGTGTTCGTCAGCGGCGACAAGATCTACAAGATCGAGAACCAGGATTTCGGGGACCTGAAGGCACACGCCGGCGAGAAGGTCACGCTGACGGGTGAGATGAAGGACGACACGATCACGGTGTCGAAGATCGAGGCCTCCAAGCAGTAGCTATCGGACGGCCACGGACTCGAACACGGCCGTGCACCTGGCGGTCGCCGAATGACTGGAGACCGCCAGGCCCGCATACACGTCCCTCCCCATCGCAATCAATTCGCTTCCGACGAGCTGCCACGTGCGGCCGTCGGTCGACGTGTACGCGGAGAACATGTTGCCGCGGCGCGTCAGCCGCACCCAGACGGGCGCCGTCCCGGTGCCGCCGCTCGTGCTCACGCTGAGGCCGCCGCGTGTGACGCGCCTCTGGAACGCGAGCCCCTTCCCCGCTGAGACGAGCATCAACGCGTGCGGCGACGCCGCATCCGTCGCCTCGCGGATCATGACGCCCGCCTTCGACCACGATCGAATCGCCTGCACGCTGCGCACGCGCGCGACGACTTCGCCGTCTCCCGACAGTGGCTGCCACGCGAAGCGGAAGGCGTCGGCCGTGTCCCAGATGTCCGCCC
>DASSOM010000272.1:0-7676 GCA_035700625.1 Vicinamibacterales bacterium | reverse complement strand
CGATCGGCGGCGCCGACATGCCCGTCGCCATCGCCCTGCTGAACTCGTACTCCGGGCTGGCCGGCGCGGCAACCGGGTTCGTCCTGAACAACGAGGTCCTCATCATCACCGGCTCGCTCGTGGGCGCGTCCGGCATCATCCTGTCGGAGATCATGTGCCGGGCGATGAACCGATCGCTGGCCAACGTGCTCCTCGGCGCGATCGGGCCGTCCGACACGGGCCCGAAGGCGGACGATCTCTACGCCGGGCGCGTGAAATCGGCGTCGGCCGAGGAAGTGGCGATGGTGCTCGACGACGTGAACCGCGTCGTGATCGTGCCGGGCTACGGCCTTGCCGTGTCGCAGGCCCAGCACGCCGTCCGCGACCTCACGCATCTGCTCGAGAGCCGCGGCGCCGAAGTGGAATTCGCGATTCACCCCGTCGCGGGACGCATGCCGGGACATATGAACGTGCTGCTCGCGGAAGCCGACATCCCGTACGACAAGCTGAAGGAAATGGACGAGATCAATCCGACCTTCGAGCAGACCGACGTGGCCATCGTGATCGGCGCCAACGACGTCGTCAACCCGCTCGCGCGCACCGATCCGAACAGCCCGATCGCCGGCATGCCGATCCTCGATGTGGACAAGGCGCGGACAGTCGTCGTGATCAAGCGGAGCCTGAGCCCTGGTTTTGCCGGAATTCCCAATCCGCTGTTCGCCGCGGACAACACGCTGATGTACTTCGCGGACGGAAAGAAGGCGGTTACCGATCTCATCGCGGCGATCAAGGCAGCGTAAGTCATGTGGGTGCTCAGAACACCGGAAGATGCCGACGATCCGTTCACGTTCCGGATCCGTCCCGGCGGGATCAAGACGATGGGGCGTGCGGCGCGCGCTGACTTCATCGTCGACGCGGCCATGGTGTCGCGGCTGCACTGCCGCCTCAGCGCCGGCGCGACCGAACTCGAGGTCGTCGACCTTGACTCCACGAACGGCACATTCGTCAACGGACGCCGCATCGACCGCGCGCTGTTGAAGAGCGGCGACCGCCTCGGCATCGGCCGGGTCGAGCTGCAGATCGAATTCACGCCGACGGCGGCCTGAAGGGCCCCGGCGTTCGTCCCTCCGTCCGTCCCCGCGCAACCTTTCCTCCCCGGGGACCGTCCAACCGTGCTATATATAGCGTCCCTTCATATAGGAACCCTGATGCCGCCAAAGCGACCGATTGACGAAGCCAAGCGGGGGAGCGCCGAGATCGTCATCCTCGCCGTCCTCGAACAGCAGAGCCACCACGGATACGAAATCGCCCGCCTCATCGAGCAGCGCTCCGGCGGCGCCCTGCGCTTCACGCTCGCGTCGCTGTACGCAACGCTCTACCGCATGGAAGAGCGCGGCTGGATCAAGGGCCGATGGATCGAGCAGGCCGGTCGGCGCCGCCGCTGCTACTACCGCCTCACGAGCGCGGGCCGCAAGACCCTCGCCGCGCAGCGCGGCGACTGGGAGCGGTTCGTCGGCGCGCTCTGCCAGGTCGCCGGCGTCGCACGGGGCTGACACGCCCCACGGAGCAGGACGATGACGAAACAGCCGGACTGGAAGCAGATCATCGTCGATCACGCCCGCGCCACGAACGCGGACCATCTGCCGGTGGACGCGATCGAGGAGCTGGCCGCGCACCTCGAGGATCTGTACCTCGAGGCGCTCGAGGCCGGGCTCACGCCCGAGGATGCGCGGGCGAAGGCCTCGCGTGCATTGACGGAGTCGCCGCTCGCGCCGCTCCGCCGTCCGCACACGCGCACATCCGAGTCCCATCTCGAGTCGTCTCGGGTCGGCATCGTTGGACTCGCGGGCGACCTTCGGTTCGCCTGGCGACAGGCGCGTCGATCGCCGTCCTTCGCGGCCGTGGCGATCCTGACGCTCGGCCTCGGCGCTGGCGCGGCGACCGCCATCTTCAGCATCGTCGACACCGTGCTGCTGCGGCCGCTGCCGTACCGCGAACCGGAGCAGCTGGTCGCGCTCTGGGACAGCAACGCCGAAAAGGCGCTGCCTCGTGAGCGCGTGTCCCCCGTCACGTTCATGGACGAGCGCGCGTTGCAGGCGGTGTTCACCGACGCCGCGGCGTGGTGGCGACCCGAAGTCAACTTCGTTCAGCCGGGGACGGAACCGGTTCGGGTCAGCACGATCGAGACGAGCGCGAATCTGTTCCAGGTGCTCGGCGTGTCCCCGGCGTTCGGCCCCGGCTTCCCGGTCGACGGACCGTTTTTCGCGGTCGATCCCATTGCGGTCATCAGCGACCGTCTATGGCGGACGCGATTCGCCGGACGCCCCGACGTCATCGGGCAGCTGATCGACGTCAACGACGACCACTACCGGATCGTCGGCGTTATGCCGCCCGGGTTTTCGTTTCCGGACGACGTGGACATCTGGCTGCGGCTGCAGTGGGACTTGACGCAGCACAGCCGCGGCGCGCACTTCATGGAAACCGTCGCGCGCCTGCAGCCCGGCATCACCGCGGAGCAGGCCTCGCGCGAGCTCGCGCAGCTGTCGGCGCGCCTTGGCGACCAGTTCCCGTCCACGAACCGGGGCTGGATCGCGCGCGCAGTGCCGCTGCTCGACGACATGCTCGGCTACTACCGCCCGGCGCTCTTCGTCCTGCTTGGCGCTGTCGCGCTCCTGCTCGTCACGGCCTGCCTCAACGTCGCGAGCCTGCTGCTCGCGCGCGCGACGGCACGGGCGCGCGAGATCGCGGTGCGATCCGCGCTGGGCGCGTCGCGCGGACGGCTCGTGCGGCAGATGCTCGTCGAAAGTCTTGCACTGGCGGCCGCAGGAACGCTGGCCGGCGGGGCCGCCGCCGTCGTGCTCGTGAAACTCGCGATCGCCGCGATGCCGGTCGACGTTCCACGGCTGTCGGGCGTTACCGTCGATGTGCGCCTGCTCGGGTTCGCGCTTGCCGTCGTCGCGGCGACCGCGCTGCTGTTCGGTCTGCTGCCGGCAATTGTGCTCGCGCGGACGGACGCGTCGGAGGTGCTCAAGGACGGCGCCCGCGGCGCAACCGGCGCGCGCGGCCACCGCTGGAACCGGGCGCTCGTCGTCGGAGAAGTCGCGCTCGCGTCCACGGTGCTCGTCTCCTCCGCGCTGCTGGTTCGAAGCGTCAGCCGCATGTTGACCGCGAATCTCGGCGTCGTCACCACAGGCGTGGTCACGGGAGGTGTGCAGATCGCCTCGGCCGGCTACCCGGACTGGCCGGATGTCGATCAGTTCTACGACGCGGTGATCGAGGGGATCCGTCGCGAGCCCGGCATCGACGCGGCAGGTGCGGCCACGATGGTGCCGCTCGAAGCGGGATGGAGACTGCCGTTCGGCATCGAGGGGCGCCCGCCCGCGCGCGCCGGCGACGAATCCGTCGCGCAGCACGTGAGCGTGACGAACGGATACTTCGAGACATTCCGCGCGCCGCTGGTCGACGGACGCCTCTTCACGCGCGACGACCGCGCCAACACGGAGCCGGTGGTCGTCGTCAATCGGACGTTCGCGCGGCAGATGTTTCCAGGCGAGCGCGCCGTCGGACAACGAATCGTTTCGACCGCGATGTATATCGGGCCGCTCGGCCGCAATCTTCCCGGCCGCGTCCCGTTTCGGATCGTGGGCGTCGTCGCCGACATCCGTCAGACGCCCCTTTCGCAATCCAACGAGCCCGTCATCTATCACACGGCACGTCAATTTCCGTTTCGTGCCATGACGATCGTCGCGCGAGGGCGGGACACCGCGACGGTCGCCGCCGGCGTGCGGCATGCGGTGCGCGCGCTCGATCCCTCGCTGCCGGTGAGCGACCTCTCGACGATGACGGATCGTGTGGTGCAGAACGCGGCGGCGCCGCGGCTGTTGATGTTCATCCTGACGGCGTTCGCCGTCGTGATCGCCACCCTCGCGGCCGTCGGCGTGTATGGACTCATGGCCTGCCTCGTCAACGACCGCAGGCGCGAGCTCGCGATCCGCCTGGCGCTCGGCGCGCAACCGTCGGCGCTTGCAGCGTTCGTCACGCGGCAGGGGCTCGCGATCGCGGCGGTCGGCATCGCGGCAGGCCTCGCGGGCGCGCAGCTCGCCGGCGGCCTGCTCCGGCGCGTCCTGTTCGAGACGCCGACGACGGACGTGGTCGCGCTGGCCGGTGCGGGAGGAGTGCTGCTTGTGGCGGCGGCGGTCGCCTGCCTTGCACCGGCGCGGCGTGCGGCGCGGGTCGCGCCAATCGAAGGGCTCAAACTGGACTGACGAGGAACGGGTTCGTTCGCCGCTCCTGGCCGATCGTCGTCCGCTGCCCGTGGCCCGGATACACGACTGTGTCGTCCGGATAGCGGAACAGCACGTTGCGGATCGAATCGAGCAGGATGTTGAGATCGCCGCCCGGCAGATCCGTACGTCCGATCGAACCCGCGAACAGCGTGTCCCCCACGAACAGCTCCGGTTTCTGCTCACCCGCCACGCCTGCGGCGAGGCACACGCCGCCAGGGCAGTGCCCGGGCGTGTGGCGCACACGGACTTCGTACTTCCCGAAGCGCAGCGACACGCTGGTGTCGTAGAAGAGATCGACGGGCGGCGGCTGCGGCACGCGCAGGCCGAACATCAAGCCCTGCTGCGGCGCGGCGTTGTACAGGAACAGATCGTCACGATGAAGGGCCACCGGAATCCCGAGGGCCGTCTTCGCATGGCCCACGCCGCTGATGTGATCGAGGTGCGCGTGCGTGAGCAGGATGTATTTGATCGCAAGCGCATGCTGCCAGACCGCGGCCAGCAGATCTTCGACGTTATCGCCGGGATCGATCAGGACGCCCTCGCGCGTCTCCTCGCAGCCGAGCACGAATCCGTTCGTGAAGAACGGCGCGACGGCATGCTGCACCAGAATCATCGTGCCTCCGTGAGCCGGGCCCCCCTCCATTTTCGCATTACGAGGTGAGGGTAACCCATGGCGACCACCTGTGACACGGCGGTACGGGTCCACACCAGCCTGCTGGCGGGGGCCGAGAAGCGGCTGCTGGTGCGAATCGCTGGCCGGCTGCCGCGATCGGTCCACTCCGATCATCTGACCGCTCTGGCCGCGCTGTCGATGGCGGCGACCGGCGCCTGCTTCTGGGTCGGTGGTGCCTACCCCGGCGCGCTGCCTGCCGCGATTGGATTTTTGGCGGTCAACTGGTTCGGCGACAGTCTCGACGGCACACTCGCGCGCGTCCGGCATGAAGAGCGGCCGCGATACGGCTTCTACGTCGATCACGTCCTCGACGCGGCCGGAATTCTTGCGCTCGTCGCCGGCCTCGTGCTCGGCGGCTGGATGAGTGCCGCGATCGGCGCCGCGTTCCTGATCGCGTATTACCTGCTGATGATCGAGATCGCGCTCACGGCGCACACGCTTGGGCGATTCCACATGTCGTTCTGGCGCATGGGTCCGACGGAACTGCGCATCGCGCTGGCTGCCGGCGCCGTGCAACTCCTGCGCGCCCCGTCCGTCGCGCTCCTCGGCCGCTCGTACCTGTTGTTCGACGTCGGCGGCACCGTCGCGATCGTGTTCCTCACGCTAACGTTCGTCCTCTCCGCCCTTCGCAACGGCCGCGAACTGTACCGCCTCGAGCCCCGCCGGGGTCAGGTCTGATTCCCCCTCTTCGGGGGTCACGCCGGGGTCAGGTCTGATTCCCCCTCTTCGGGGGGTCAGGTCTGCCGACAGGCTCCCCGGGGTCAGGTCTGCCTGCGTGCGCGACGGGGGTCAGGTCTGCCGGCGTGCGTGCCTCGGGGGTCAGGTCTGCCGGCGTGCGCGACGGGGTCAGGTCTGGTAACGCGCGCCTCGGGGTCAGGTCTCCGTGCGCGCGCGACGGGGTCAGGTCTCCCGATGCGCGAAACGGGGTCAGGTCTCCATCTGCCCGCATCGGCCCGCCAGCAGCCTGTTATGATTTTCGAATGATTCTCGCCGCTGTCGATGATCTCCTCTTCAGCTCGAAGATCCGCGCGACCGCGAAACAGGTGGGCATCGAAGTGCAGTTCGCCCGGACGCCTGAAGCGATCATGGAACGGGCGCGTGAACTCCGGCCCGCGCTCGCCATCTTCGATCTGAACAGCGGCAAGACGGATCCCATCGCTACGATCGCAGCGCTCAAACGGGATCCCACGACGTCCGACGTCCCGGTGATTGGATTCGTGTCGCACGTTCAGGTCGCCGTGATCGAGGCCGCCCAGCACGCGGGCGCCGATCAGGTCCTGCCGCGATCGGCGTTCGCGGCGCGCCTTCCCGAAATCTTGATGTCAGCAGGCGCGCGCTGATCGCATGCCGAACGAGGATCTCCTCGATCTCGCGCGCATTCGACGCGCAGCCGAACGGCTGCGCGGCCGCATGTTCAATCCGCCGTGCCGGCGCTCCGAATGGCTGTCGGATGCCGCTGGTCGGGACGTTTGGCTCAAACTCGAAATCGTCCAGCCGACGAGCTCATACAAGATCCGCGGCGCATTCAACGCCGCACTCGTGTTGCGCGAGCGCTATGGAGATGCCGCGCCACCGCTGGTCACGGCGTCTGCCGGTAACCACGGCCGTGCGCTGGCGTACGCGGCGCGCGCGCTGTCGCTGCCGTTGACGGTCTACGTCGCCCGCAACGCACCGCGCGCGAAAGTCGATGCGATTCGCGCGTGCGGGGCGGCACTGGAGATGCGCGTCGATTACGATGCCGCGGAGCACGATGCGAAGAGACACGCGTCCCAGAGCAGCGACTTGTTCATCTCGCCTTACGCGCATCCAGACGTCATCGCGGGCGCAGGCACGATTGGACTGGAGCTCCTGGAACAGTTTCCGGAGTTGACCGATGTGGTCGTGCCAGTCGGGGGTGGCGGACTCATCAGCGGCATCGCGATCGCCCTGAAGACGCTCGCGTCCCGCGTGCGCATCACCGGCGTCGAGGTCGCGGCATCGTGTCCATTCACGCGCAGTCTCGAGGCGGGCCGGATCGTGAAGATTGCGGTCGGTGACTCACTGGCGGACGGCCTCACGGGAAACCTGGATCCGGACACGATGACGTTTGACCTCGTCCGCGAGTTCGTCGATCGAATCGTGGTCGTCGACGAAGCTGAAGTCGCCGCGGCGATGGCGGCTCTCGCCGACCATGAGCACGTAATCGCGGAAGGTGCCGCGGCAACGGGCGTGGCGGCTCTGGCCGCCGGCCGCGCGGAGCTCGCGGGGGCTCATGTCGCGGCCGTTCTGACGGGAGCCAACGTCGACCGCAATCGCCTGCTGCAGGTGCTGAGAGACGCCGGTCGGCAGACCTGACCCCGAGGCGCCGGTCCCCAGACCTGACCCCCGAAGCGCCGGTCGGCAGACCTGACCCCGAAGCGCCCGTCGGCAGACCTGACCCCGAAGCGCCGGTCAGCAGACCTGACCCCGAGGCGCCGGTCAGCAGACCTGACCCCGAGGTGCCGGTCGGCAGACCTGACCCCCGGGGGTTAGTGGTGGCTGAGCCACCACCAGACGATCGCGGCGGCGGCGGCGCCGGCGGCGAGGGCGCCGGCGAGGAGCGTGGTGGCGGCTCGATCGGGCGACTCGTCGAGCGGCATGAGGACGGTCGACTCGCCGGGGCGGACGTCCTGCGCCACGAGGACCGCCGGTTCGACGGTATCGCCGGCGCGCACGTCCAGGACGGCGGCGACGCTGCGCAGTTCGGCGGAGAGTGCCGC
>DASSOM010000271.1:0-20648 GCA_035700625.1 Vicinamibacterales bacterium | reverse complement strand
GACCGGCACGGCCGCCGCCAACCAGGCCGGCCCGGGCATCGTGCTCTCGTACGTGCTGGCGGGCACCGCCTGCGGCTTCGCGGCGCTCTGCTACGCCGAGTTCGCGGCCATGATCCCGATCGCCGGCAGCGCCTACACCTACTCGTATGCCACGCTCGGCGAGGTGTTCGCCTGGATGGTCGGCTGGGACCTGATCCTCGAGTACGCGGTCGGCTCCATGACGGTCGCGGTCGGGTGGAGCGGATATTTTCAGCAGATTCTGGCCGGGTTCGGCGTGCACCTGCCCGCCTGGATGAGCGCGGCGCCGGGCACGCAGGTGCTGATGCCAGACGGAAGCATGGCGACGGCGGTGTTCAACCTGCCCGCGATGCTGATTGTCATCGGCATCATGTTCCTGCTCGTCATCGGCATCCGCGAGAGCGCCCGCTTCAACGCGATCATCGTCGGCGTGAAGCTGGTCGCGGTCCTGTTCTTCATCATCATGGGCATCGCGTACGTGAAGCCGGAGAACTGGTCGCCGTTCGCGCCGTACGGCTGGTCGGGCATCATGACGGGCGCCGCCGTCGTGTTCTTCGCGTACATCGGGTTCGACGCGGTCTCGACGACCGCGGAGGAAGCCAAGAACCCGCGGCGCGATCTGCCGATCGGGATTATTGCGTCGCTGGTCATCTGCACGGTGCTCTACCTCATCGTCGCCGGCGTGCTCAGCGGGATCCTGCCGGTGGTCGAATACAAGACCAACGTGCAGTTCCTGAACGCGCCGGTCGGCTTCGCGATGGCGTATCTCGGCAAGAACTGGGCGGCCGGCCTCGTGTCCGCCGGCGCCGTCGCAGGGCTGACCAGCGTGCTGCTCGTGATGCTCATGAGCCAGCCGCGCATCTTCTTTTCGATGAGCCGCGACCAGCTGCTCCCGGCCGGCGTGAGCAAGGTCCATCCGCGGTTCCGCACGCCGTACATCACGACGATCATCACGTGCGTCGCGGTCGCGCTCGTCGCCGGGTTCGTGCCCATCCAGATCCTCGGTGAGATGACGAGCATCGGCACGCTGTTCGCGTTCGTGATCGTGTCGATTGCGGTGCCGGTGCTGCGGCGCCGCCGTCCCGACGCGCCGCGTTCCTTCAAGGTGCCGGGTGGCATGGTCATTCCCGTGCTCGGCGTCCTCTCCTGCGTCTACCTGATGGTCAGCCTGTCGGTCATGACCTGGGTGCGGTTCCTCGGCTGGCTGGACATCGGCATGCTGATTTACTGGTTCTACGGACGGACGCACAGCATGCTCGTCGATCCGGTCGAAGCCGCGGCGCGCACCGCCAGCCAGGGGTTCGCCAACCTCGTGACGATCCTCGGCGCGCTGGTGACGTTCAACGGGTTCGCGATCGCGCTGCTCGGGTTCCTCACGACGTTCGGCGTGACGACGGAAGAACTGGCGAAGTGGCACGAGCTGGACGCGATACTTCAGTACGTCGGCCTGAGCATCTCCGCGGAGATCGCGGACCGCTTCGGGCTCGCGATTCTGGGCATCGGCATCGTCGTTCTGGCGATCGGCCTCGTGCTGCGCCGGACGAGCGGCAGCCAGCGCGTCGCCGCCGCCGGCGGACGGTGACCTTCGGCCGTTTCACATCCTGACCCGGACCGTCCCGGAAGGACGGCCGGGTCCCACAGCGCTTCATGACCGCACGCATCATTGACGGAACGGCGATCGCGGGGGCGATCCGCGCGTCGGCGATCCCCGGCGTGCAGGCGTTCACCGCGCGCGCCGGACGGCCGCCGGGCCTCGGCATCGTGCTCGTCGGCGAGAATCCCGCGTCGGAAGTCTACGTCCGCAACAAGGTGAAGGCGGGAAGCGACGCCGGGCTGTTCGTCGATCTGCAGCGGCTGCCCGCGACGGCGCCGCTGGACGATCTGCTGCGCCTGGTCGACCGCCTGAATCGATCCGACGTGCACGACGGCATCCTCGTGCAGTCGCCGCTGCCGGAGGCGATGGGGAAGGGGGCGTCGCAGCGGGTGTTCGACGCGATCGATCCCGACAAGGACGTCGACGGCTTCAACCCGGTGAACGTCGGCAAGCTTGTACAGGGACGCGCGCACCTGAAGCCGTGCACGCCGTCGGGGATCATCGAGATGCTCGATCGTTCGGAGATCCCCATCGGCGGCCGTCATGCGGTCGTCATCGGCCGGAGCGAGATCGTCGGCAAGCCCATGGCGATGCTGCTGCTGCAGCGCGACGCGACGGTGACGATCTGCCACTCGAAGACGCCCGACCTGCCGTCCGTGGCGGCCCGCGCCGACATCCTCGTCGCCGCGATCGGCCGGCCCGGGTTCGTCACGCGCGACTTCGTGAAGCCGGGCGCGACGGTCATCGACGTCGGGACCACGCCGGTGTCGGATCGCGCCGTCGTCGAGCGGCTGTATCCCGCGGGATCGCCGCGCCTCGAGGCATTCGCGCGCCGCGGGTCGATTGTCGTCGGCGACGTGCACCCGTCCGCGGCGGAGGTCGCGGGGGCGCTGACGCCGGTGCCCGGCGGCGTGGGGCCGCTGACGATTGCGATGCTGCTCGCGAACACGCTCGCGGCGGCGGAGCGCCGGCGCGCCTGACCGCATGCTGCGCGCCGCACTGACCGGCGGCATCGCAACAGGCAAATCGTACTGCCTCGGGCGGTTCGCGGCGCTCGGCGCCGCGGTGATCGACGCGGACGTCCTCGCGCGCGAGGCGGTCGCCCCGGGGACGCCGGGCCTCGACGCCATCGCCGCGCGGTTCGGCGGCGGCGTGCTGCACGGCGACGGGTCGCTGGACCGGGCGGCGCTCGGACGCCTGGTGTTCGCGGATCGCGGCGCGCGGACCGCGCTCGAAGCGATCGTCCACCCGGAAGTCTACCGGCGCATACGGGTCTGGCTCGCGAACCTGCCCGCTGGCACGCACGTCGCGATCGCCGACATCCCGCTCCTGTTCGAAACGGGGCACAACCACGACTTCGAGACGGTCATCGTCGCCGCCTGCGAACCCGATGAGCAGGTGCGGCGCATCATCGCGCGCGACGCGTTGACGGACGAGGAGGCGCGCGCGCGGCTGGCGGCGCAGTGGCCGATCGCGGAGAAGGTGGCTCGGGCCGATTACGTCATCTGGACGGATCGCGGCTACGCGGAAACGGACGCCCAGGTGAAGCGGACGTTCGAGGCGCTGCGGGCCGGCGCGTAGACTAGGTCTCGGCTTCTTTCGCCGGCGCGATCCGCTCCTCGACGAACGTGTTCCACTCGTGGCAGTGCGGGCATTGCCAGAGCAGCTCGGTGCTGCGATAGCGGCAGCGGACGCACACGTGCGGATCGAGGTAAAAGATGCTGTCGCGCGTGAGGTGGACGTAGCGGCTGACGAGATCGCCGGGCAGGTCGAGCGCCGAGAGCGTCTGCCAGATCGCCTGATGCAGCGCGAGCGCGTGCGGGTTGTGGACGAGCGCCTCGAAGAGCAGCTCGAGGGCGTCCGCCGCGCGGCCGCTGCCCGACAGGTGCCGCGCCAGCGCGAGCCGCGCGCGCCAGTCCTGCGGATTGGCGGCAATCAGCCGCTCGCAGAGCGCCGCGAACCGCTCGGACGCGCCGAGCTGCGCGTACGCCGACTCGAGACGGGAAAACGCGAGATACGCGCGCTCCGGCGCGACGTCGATCAGCCGCTCCCACGTCGCCGCGGCCTGCGCCGTGTCCCCGCTGATGAGCCGCACGTCGCCGAGGTTCAGATACGCGGGCACGTTGCGCGGATCGAGATCGATGGCCGCCTGGAACCGCCGCGCCGCGTCCGCTTCTTCCATCCGCTTGAGCGCGTCCTGCCCCAGTTCGTTCTCGAGGAACGCGAGGATCTCGTGGTGCCGGCTCGGGTCGTCGCCATCGGGCCGGACGGCCGCGAGCTTCTGCCGCGCGCTGTAGGCATCCGCCCACTGATGCTGGTCTTCGTACAGCTTCTCGAGATTGGCCAGCGCGTACTGGTTGGCGGGATCGAGGCGCAGCACTTCCGTGAACGCTTCGATCGCGCGGTCGACGAAGCCGCCGCGGCGGTAGTCGAGGCCGAGGCAGAGCAGCACGTTCGCGTGTTCCAGCTTGCGGAGGTTCGGCCGCTGGAGCAGGCTCTGATGTTCCTGGATAGCGCGCCCGACCTGCCCCTTCTCGCGGTACAGGTTGCCGAGAATGAGGTGGATCTCGAGCGGGTCGCCCGCGGCGTGCGCGGCGCGGCTCAATTCCTCGATCGCCGGATCGATCTGATTCGCGACCAGGAAGTTGAGGCCGAGCATGTAGTGCGGGGATTCGCGCGCGCGGCGGCGATCGATCCAGCGGCCGTCCTGGAGCTTGTAGCGCTCCCACGCCTTGCCCGTCGCAAGACCGACGAGCAGCGCGATGAGCGTGCCGAGAAACGCGAGCGTGGTCATACGGGGCCGCAGAACTCCTGCAGCGCGTCTTCCCAGCGCCGCTGCGATTTCAGAATCAGCTCCACGAGCTCCCGGACCGCGCCGCGGCCGCCCGGCGAAGCGCTCACCCAGGCCGCATGCGCGCGAATTTCGGCCGGCGCGTCCGCGGGGGCAGTCGGCAGCCCCGCGCGCCGCAGCACGGGGACGTCGAGCAGATCATCCCCCATGTAGGCGACTTCCGCATCCGTCAGCGACGCCTCGCGGAGGATCTGCTCGTAAGCCTGCATCTTGTTGGACGCGCCCTGCACGACCGTACGGATGCCGAGCTGCGCCGCGCGCCGGGCCGTCGCGTCGGAGACGCGCGCGGAGAGCAGCCCGACCTGCAGACCCGCGCGCTGCGCCAGCACGATGGCCGACCCGTCGCGGATGTGGAACGTCTTCGACTCGCTGCCGTCGCCGTGGAGCAGGATCGTGCCGTCGGTGAGCACGCCGTCGACGTCGAGCAGCAGCAGACGGATGGATGAGAGCCGTGTCGCGAGCGTCATGACCCGCTAGAACATCTGGGTCCGCCACAGATCGTGCAGGTGGACGACCCCGTGGACGCGCCGATCGCCGTCCACGACGATGACGGAGGTGATCTTGTGGGTTTCCATGATCCGCAGCGCCTCGACGGCCAGCACCTCGGGCCCGATCGTCAGCGGATTGGAGGTCATCACCTCGCCCGCGGTGAGGTGGAGCACGTCGTGGCCGCGCGACACCATGAGACGGCGGAGGTCGCCGTCGGTGAACACGCCCGCGAGGCGGCCGTCCTCGCCGACGACGGCGGTCATGCCGAGGCGTTTGCTCGACATCTCGTGAATCACGTCCGGCATCCGCGCGGACGTCGTGACACGTGGCGCGGCGTCGCCGGTCACCATGACGTTCTCGATCCGCATCAGACGTTTGCCGAGCTTGCCGCCCGGATGCAGCGACGCGAACTGTTCCTCGCGGAAGCCCTTGCGCACGAGCAGCGTCATCGCCAGCGCGTCTCCCATCGCCAGCGCGGCGGTCGTGCTTGCCGTGGGGACGAGGTTCATTGGACACGCCTCTTCGGCGATGCTGCAATCGAGCCGGACGTCCGCCGCGCGCGCGAGCGTGGACGCGGGATTGCCCGTCAGCGCGATGAGGCGCGCGCCGATCCGGCGGATCGATTCGAGCAGCCGCAGCAGCTCCTCGGTTTCGCCGCTGTGCGACAGCGCGAGCACGACGTCGTCTTCGCGGATCGCGCCGAGGTCGCCGTGGATCGCTTCGGCCGGGTGGAGAAACCACGCCGACGTCCCCGTGCTCGACAGCGTCGCCGCGATCTTGCGGCAGATGATCCCCGACTTGCCCATGCCCGTGACGATGACGCGGCCGCGGCAATCGAACAGGAGCTGCACCGCGCGTTCGAAGGTCTCGTCCAGACGGTCGATCAGGCCGAGGATGGCGGCCGACTCGATCCGGAGCACCTTGCGCGCGAGCTCGAGCGCGGTGGCCGTGTCGGACGTCATGACGCGGGAGCCTCCGCCGGTACGCCCGTCTGCCGCGCGATCGCGTGGATGCGCGTCAGCCGGTCGAGCAGCGCCGGGAGGCGGTCGAGCCGCAGCGCGTTCTGCGCGTCGCTCTTCGCTTGCTCGGGGCGTTCGTGGACTTCGAGGAAGACGCCGTCGACGCCGGCGGCCACGCCCGCGGAGGCGAGCGGCTCGATGAATTCCGCCTGACCAGCCGTCACGCCGTTGCCGGCGCCCGGCAGCTGCAGGCTGTGAGTCACGTCGAACACGACGGGATGGCCGAGCGAGCGGAGGATCGGGAACGCGCGCATGTCGACCACGAGGTTGTGATAGCCGAAGCTCACGCCGCGCTCCGTCACGAATACGCGCGGATTGCCGGCGCCCGTGACCTTGTCGATCGCGTGGCGCATGTCGGCCGGCGCGAGGAACTGTCCTTTCTTGATGTTCACGGCGCGGCCGGTGCGCGCCGCCGCGACGAGCAGATCCGTCTGCCGCGAGAGGAACGCCGGAATCTGGAGGACGTCGGCGACCTCGGCGGCGCGCGCCGCCTGCGGCGGCTCGTGGATGTCGGTGAGGATCGGGACGCCGGCCGCTTCCCGCACGCGCGCGAGCACGCGCAGGCCGCCGTCGAGGCCGGGGCCGCGGAACGATCCGCCCGACGTGCGGTTGGCTTTGTCGTACGAGGCTTTGAATACGAACGGCACGCCCGCGCGGCGTGCCATCTCGCGAAGCGCGAGGGCGATCTCGACCGCGTGCGCTTCGCTTTCGATGACGCAGGGGCCCGCGATGAGCACCAGCGGGTCGCCGCCGAGGCTCACGCCTCCGAACTCGATCGGGAGCACGCGCTTACCCTACCACGGAGGCCGCCGGCTGCGTGCGCACCGCCTGCTTGTGCCGGTAGCTCGCGTCCACGAAGCCGGCAAAGAGAGGATGCGGCTCGAGCGGCTTCGATTTGAACTCGGGGTGGAATTGCACCGCGATGTACCAGGGGTGCGCCGGCAGCTCGATGATCTCGACGAACTTGCCGTCCAGCGAACGTCCCACGATCTCGAGCCCGCGTTCGGTGAGCGTGCGCTCGAAGAGGCAGTTGAATTCGTAGCGGTGGCGATGCCGCTCGTGGATGACGTCGGCGCCGTAGAGCGCGCGCGCCTTCGAGCTGGACTTGAGCTGGCACGCGTACGATCCCAGCCGCATCGTCCCGCCCAGGTCATCGACGCCCAGCAGGTCGCGGAGCTTGTAGATGACGTTGCTCTTGGTCTCGGGCGCGCACTCGGTGGAATCGGCATCGTGGATGCCGCAGACGTGCCGCGCGTACTCGACCGCGGCCCACTGGAAGCCGTAGCAGATGCCGAAGTAGGGGATGCCGCGCTCGCGCGCGATCTCCGCGGCGCGCATCATGCCGCGCGTGCCGCGATCGCCGAACCCGCCCGGCACGAGGATGCCGTCGGCGCCGTCGAGCATCTGATCGCCGTCGGGCTGTTCGAGCGCCTCGGCCTCGACCCAGCGGATGTTCACGCGGAGGCGATGCTTGAACCCGCCGTGATAGAGCGCCTCGTTGAGGCTCTTGTACGAATCCTCGTAGCCGACGTACTTGCCGACGACGTGAATCGTGACCTCGTCGTTCGGATTCCGGATGCGATCGACGAGATCGACCCACGCATCCATCCGCGCTTCGGTCTGCGGCAGATGCAGCCGCTGCAGGACGATGCGATCGAGCCCTTCCGCCGCGAGCACGAGCGGCACCTCGTAAATGCTCGACACGTCCTTGGCGGTGATGACCGCTTCCTCGTCGACGTCGCAGAACAGGCCGATCTTCCGCTTCAGCTCCTGATCGAGGAAGCGATCGGTGCGGCAGAGCAGAATGTCGGGCTGGATGCCGATGGCGCGCAGGTCGCGGACGCTGTGCTGCGTCGGCTTCGTCTTCAGCTCCCCGGCCGCGCCGATGAACGGCACCAGCGTCAGGTGGATGTAGAGCGTGTTCTCGCGGCCGACGTCCTGGCGCATCTGGCGGATCGCTTCGAGGAACGGCTGGCTCTCGATGTCGCCGACGGTGCCGCCGATCTCGACGAGCACGATGTCGACGTCGTGCGCCACCGCGCGGATGCTGTCCTTGATCTCGTTCGTGATGTGCGGGATGACCTGCACGGTCCGGCCGAGATAATCGCCGCGGCGCTCCTTCTGGATGACCGAGAGATAAATCTTGCCGGTGGTCCAGTTGTTGTTGCGCGTCGTGACCTGATTCGTGAACCGCTCGTAGTGTCCGAGATCCAGATCCGTCTCGGCGCCGTCGTCCGTGACGTAGACCTCGCCGTGCTGGAACGGGCTCATCGTCCCGGGATCGACGTTGATGTACGGGTCGAACTTCTGAAGGGCGACTTTGTAGCCGTGGCCTTCGAGGAGCGCGCCGATCGAGGCGGCCGCGAGCCCCTTGCCCAGGGAAGAAACGACCCCGCCGGTGACGAAGATGTATTTGACCCGCTGATCCATCGTGTTCAAGCCTGCGCTGGAGCGCCCATGAGACGCCGGACTCGGTCGAGATCCTCCTGCGTATCCACACCAATCGTGTCGAACGCACTTTCGACGGTCTTGATTCGGATGCCGTATTCGAGCGCGCGGAGCTGCTCGAGCGATTCCGCGAGCTCGAGAGCCGTCGGCGGCAGCGCCGCGAGCGTGATCAGACACGCGCGCCGGTACGCGTACAGCCCGACATGGCGCCAGACGGGCGGCGGCGCCGCCCCCTCCCGCACGAACGGAATCGGCGCGCGCGAGAAATATAGCGCGTACCCGTCGCGATCGACGACCACCTTCGTGACGTGCGGGTTCTGGAGATCCGCGGCACCCGCCGGCCGTCGGAGTGTGCTCAGTTGCAGATCGGGGTCGGCGGCAAACGGCTCGACCGCTTCGTCGATCATGCCGGGTTCGACCATCGGCTCGTCCCCCTGCACGTTCACGACGAGATCGCACTCGAGCGACGCCGCGACCTCCGCGAGCCGATCCGTGCCGCTGCGGTGCGACGCCGCGGTCATCCGCACGTCTCCCCCGAACGCGCGCACCACATTGGCGATGCGCTCGTCATCGGTCGCGACGATCACACGCGCCACGCGCCGCGCCATCGCCGCGCGTTCGTAGACGTGCTGAATCATCGGCCGGCCGGCGATCTCGGCGAGAGCCTTGGCCGGGAGACGGGTGGAGTGGAACCTCGCGGGGATGATGGCGACGACGGACAGTGGCCCGGAGTGCGAGACAGGGGGCACGGGCAATATTACCACACGTCGGTACGCGGGATGCGTGATGCGGTACGCGGAGCGCGCGTTCCGGATCCCGCGCCTCGCACCTCGCCCCTCGTGCTACGATGGAGCCGCGTCCGGCGGCTCATCGGCTAGCGAACATGACGAACACACGCGCGGCGGCGTGGATCGGCGGCGGCGTTCTTCTCGTCGCCTGGTTCGCGGCAGCGGTCGGTGCGCCTCGTCCTGCGACGGTCCCGCCGCGCGATCCGCAGCCCGCGTCCCAGGCGTCCGATCAGCTCACCGCCATCGCGGCCGACGTGCACGCGCAGGCGGAGCGGCTCCGCGAGCGGCTCGCGCGCGCGCCGGTGCCGCAGACCCCCCTCCGGAATCCCTTCGCCTTCGATGTTCCGCGTCCCGAGTTACCGCCTCCAGGCATGATTGCGGCGGCGGCCGCGCCGGAACCGGCGCCGAGCGAGCCGCCCGTGCCGATGCTGTCGCTGATCGGCGTGGCCGAAGACGCGACACCCGGCGGACCGCGACGGACCGCGATCATCGCGGGCGAGGCGGATGCGCTCTTCATCGTCGGGGAAGGGCAGGCGGTCGGCAGCCGGTACCGGGTGACGGCTATCGGCGCGGACGCCGTGGAGCTGGAGGATCGGCTCACCGGCGGCCGACGGCGTCTCGCGCTGCGCTGAGCGCTACAACCGCGCGACCCGCGCGTCGCGAATCGACGGGAGCGCGCGGATCGCGTCCACGGCCGCGTCGAGGCCGGGGGCGGCATCGACGTTGATCACGCCGACCGCGCCGTCCTCTCCGCGTCCGAGCGCGAACGTGGCGATGTTCACGCCGTGCCGCGCGAGCGCGGTCCCCACGTCGCCGATCACGCCCGGTTGATCCTCGTTGTCGATCACCAGCAGCGTGCCCGAGAGCGGCGCCTCGACGGGCACGCCCTGAAGGGTATGCAGGCGCGCGCTGCCGTCCTCGAACACCGGTCCCTCGACCCATCGCTCCCCGGCGCCGTCGCGCAGCTTGACCGAGAGCATGTTCGCGAACTCGCGGCGGCGGCTGCTGCGCGATTCCACGACTTCGAGTCCGCGCGCGGCGGCGGCGGCGCGCGCGTTGACCACCGTCACGCCCGCGGTGACGCCGCGAAGCGCGCCGGCGATGACCGCGCTGCCGAGCACGTCCTCGTGCGCGCTCGGCACGGGACCGTAGTAGCGGACGCCAAGCGACTCGGGCCGGCCGCGTAGCAATTGCGAGGCCAGCGCCCCCAGGCGATCGGCGAGCGCAAGGAACGGGCGAACGCGGGCAAAGGCATCCGCGGGGATGGTCGGAAAATTGACGGCGTTGCGGATGATGCCGTCGCGGAGGTAATCGCGCACGCACGCGGCGATCTCCTGGCCGACCTGCTCCTGCGCCTCCACCGTCGATGCCGAGATGTGCGGCGTCGCGATGACCTGCGCGAGATCGACCAGCCGGCGATCGATCGGGGGCTCCGTTTCGAACACGTCGAGACCCGCGCCCGCCACGACGCCGGCGCCGATCGCGTCGATCAGCGCGGGTTCGTCGACCAGATCGCCGCGCGCCGTGTTCACGATGCGGACGCCGCGCTTGCAGCACCCGAGCCGGGCCGCGTCGAGCAGGTGGTGCGTCTCCGGCGTGGACGGCACGTGCAGGGTGAGATAGTCCGCGCGCGCGAGCAGGTCGTCGAGCGCGAGCAGCGGCACGTCGGCTGCCGCTCTGGCCGGGATGAACGGATCGTGCGCGACAACTTCCATGCCGAACGCGCGCGCCCGCGCGGCGACCTCGCGGCCGATCCGGCCGAGGCCGATGATGCCGAGGACTTTTCCGCGCAGCTCCACGCCGGTGAGGCGTTTCTTGTCCCAGACGCCCTTCTTCATCGCGGCGTCCGCGGCCGGCACGGATCGCGCCAACGCCAGCATCAGTCCGATCGCGTGTTCCGCGACGCTGATGCTGTTCGCCCCCGGCGCATTCACGACGACGATGCCGCGCGCCGTCGCCGCCGGCACGTCGACGTTGTCAACGCCCGTGCCAGCGCGCGCCACGAGACGGAGCCGCGGTGCGGCGGAGAGCAGGTCGCCCGTCACCTGCGTCGCGCTGCGCACGACGAGCGCGTCCGCCTCGACGAGATCGCGTGCCAGATCGGACGCGGCGCGCCCGCCACGCGCATCGATCGTCCACCCGGGCAGACGCAGCACGTCGAGGGCGGACGGAGAGAGAGGATCGGCGACGACAATATGCATGATGAGATGATCAGTGTTCTTCCGTGTTCTTCTGTGGCCGTCTGATCTGTGTTCTTCCGTGTTTTTCTGTGGCTGACGATCGGTGTTCTTCTGCGTTTTTCCGTGGCTTTTTCCGTGGCATATAATGACGCGTTGCGCCCGGGACGTCACGCGCGTCCACGGGAACATGCGACGCACCATCGTGGTGCAAACCGCTTGAAACAGCCGATTTGATGCGGCCCAACGCCGCATCGAGCCGGTGTTTTCCACAAACTTTTCCACAGTTTCTGTGAAGATCCCGCGTGACCGAAACGGGGACGTGACCTAATGCCCAGCTTTACGATCCTCACACCGCCGTCCGAGGGGACGGCCATCACCCGCAAGGGGGGACGGATCGTCGTCCCCGACGATCCGATCATTCCTTATATAGAAGGAGACGGCACCGGGCCCGACATCTGGCGCGCGAGCGTGCGCGTGTTCGATGCCGCCGTCGCGCGCGCCTTCGGCGGCAAGCGACGCCTCGTCTGGTTCCAGGTGCCCGCCGGGGAGATGGCGAAGGAGAAGTACGGCGAGTGGCTGCCGAACGACACGCTCGAGGCCGTCCGCACGTATAAGGTCGCGATCAAAGGGCCGCTCACGACGCCCGTGGGTGGAGGCATCCGCAGCCTCAACGTCACGCTGCGCCAGGTGCTCGACCTCTATGCATGCGTGCGTCCGGTCCGGTATTTCGTAGGAACGCCGGCGCCGGTCACACACCCCGAGCGCATGAACGTCGTCATTTTCCGCGAGAACACCGAGGACGTCTACGCCGGGATCGAATGGGCGAAGGGGACGCCGCAGGCCGAGCGCGTCATCGAGTTCCTGTCCACCGAGATGGGGAAGCGCATCCGGCCGGACTCCGGGATCGGAATCAAGCCGATCTCCGAGACGGGATCCAAGCGGCTCGTGCGGATGGCTCTCCAGTACGCGGTCGACAACAAGCGCAAGACCGTCACGCTCGTCCACAAGGGGAACATCATGAAGTTCACCGAAGGGGCGTTCCGTGACTGGGGCTACGAGCTGGCGAAGGCCGAGTTCCGCGACCAGATCGTGACCGAGGACGAGGTGACCGCCGGCGCGTCGCGCGACGGCAAAATTCTGGTGAACGACCGCATCGCGGACAGCGTCTTCCAGCAGGTGCTGACGAGGACGTCCGAGTACGACGTGTTCGCGACGCCGAATCTGAATGGTGACTACCTGTCCGATGCCTGCGCGGCGCAGGTCGGCGGACTTGGCATGGCGCCTGGCGCGAACATCGGCGACGAGATCGGCTTCTTCGAGGCGACGCACGGCACGGCGCCGAAGTATGCCGGCAAGGACGTCATCAATCCGTCCTCCGTCATCCTCTCGGGCGTCATGATGTTCCGCTATCTCGGATGGCCGGAGGCGGCCGACCTGATCGAGTCGGCGCTGGAGAAGACCATCGGCCAGAAGCAGGTCACGTACGATCTGGCGCGGCAGATGCCGGGCGCGACCGAGCTCAAGACGTCCGAGTTTGCCGACGCCGTGATCAGAAACATGTAATTGGTGAGTTGGTGGATTGGTGACTTGGTGAATTGAGGTTCACCGATTCCATTCACCAATTCGCCATCTCACCAATTCACCAATTTCCGAGCTCCGGGGTTACGAACATGAACCGAAAAGTGACAGTGGTAGGAGGCGCCGGGAACGTCGGCGCGACGGTGGCGCGGGCGATTGCCGACAAGGAACTGGCCGATGTGGTCATCATCGATATCGCCGAACAGAAGGCGGCGGGCATCGCGCTCGACATGCTCGAGGCCTGCCCGATCGAAGGATCGGATGCGCGCGTGGTGGGGTATGGCGCGACCGATGAAGGCTGGAAGCAGACCGCCAACTCCGACGTCGTCGTCATCACGTCCGGCGTGCCGCGCAAGCCGGGGATGAGCCGCGACGATTTGCTGCAGACGAACTACAAGATCATGCAGTCGGTGACGGAGCAGGTGATCAGGCATTCGCCCAACACCATCATCGTCCCCGTCGCCAACCCGCTCGACGCGATGTGCCAGGCGGTGCTGCGCATCAGCAAGTTCCCGCGCGAGCGCGTCATCGGCATGGCCGGCGTGCTCGACTCGTCCCGCATGCGGACGTTCATCGCGATGGAGACGGGCGTCTCGGTCGAGAACATCCACGCGTTCGTGCTCGGGGGGCACGGCGACACGATGGTGCCGCTGCCGCGCTACTCGACGATCGCGGGCATTCCCCTGCCGGAGTATCCGGGCCTGACCGCGGAGAAGATCGCGGCGATCTGCGCCCGCACCGCGCAGGGGGGCGGCGAGATTACGAAGCTGGTCGGGACCAGCGCGTGGTACGCGCCCGGGTCGTCGGCCGCCGAGATGGTCGAGATCATCCTGAAGGACAAGAAGAAGATCGTGCCGTGCTCGGTGTTCCTGCAGGGGGAGTACGGCATTCGCGATCTGTACGTCGGCGTCCCCGTGAAGCTCGGCGCGCGCGGCGTCGAACAGATCATCGAGATCAAGCTGACCCCGGAAGAGGACGCGGCGCTGAAGAAGTCTGCCGCAGCGGTGAAAGAGCTGGTCGACGTGATCGGGGTGTAACCCCGTCACCGTTGAAACGCGTACGACAACTTGAGGAAGAACTGCCGGCCGGACGGCCGCAGGTGGCCCGTCTCGGCCAGCTCGCGGTCGTCGCCGAAGCCCGCGAACAGCACGGACTGCCAGTTCACCTTGTAGGCGAACAGCGCCGAGCCGCTGAATTCGCCGGAACGGGAATCCACGGCGAAGGTGTACAGCTCCGGGTTGCGGGTCGTGTCGACGTACTGGCCGATGACGCGCACGAACATGCGGGAGTTGAACGTGTACGTCCCCTTCACGCGCGAAACCCGCTGTTTGAACAGACGCCGTTCCGGCCCCCCCTCCTTCAGGTCGAGTGACCGCGTGTTCTCCACGAGATCGAGGGCGAGGTGGTCGGTGGGTCGGAGCGTCGCCTGCAGGTTCAACGTCAGGCCCGTCGCCGGGCGCGCGTTGTCGAAGTCGATGTCCCCGCCGGTCGTGGCGCGCATCGAGATGTAGGCGAGCCGGCGCGACGGGCTGAACTGCAGCGTGTAGTTCACCATGCGGCGTCCGATGACGATGGCGCCCGCCCGGCTGTGGTCGTCGTTGACGCGCACCTGCACGAACCCGTTCCAGATGGTGTCCATCCCCACCCCCGGCTCGACCCCTTTCGTGATGACCTCGCCCGCGGTGTCCGCCTGATACTGCGCTCCCACGAACACGCGCAGGCGGGAGACGATGCGCTTCGGGTGCACGGTCCATCCGGTGTCCGCGAGATAGTCGCGATAGTCGACCTGCGGAATGAAGCCGGTGTCCGCGCGGAATCCGTCGGAAAAGTCGCTGTACTGGCCGAACCAGTCGAGATGGCGCGTGCTGTGGCTCCAGGACGTCTTGATGGCGCGGCCTGTGAGATGGTCGCCCGTCCACTCCGCCGCCAGGTCGGGACGGGTCGGCGTTACCGTTTCGCTGTAGAGCAGCTGCCCCGTGAAGACGTCCGCCGCGGAGGGACGCAGTTCGAAGTCGGGCCCGAACACGCGGTTGTAGGCGCCGTCGTCCGAGACTTCCCGATCCGTCAGGAGCGCGCCGATGAAGGATCGGCCGATCTCCCGTTTGGCGCGGCCGACGAGCACGATCGAGTGGAAATCCTGCGGCGCCGATTCCGAGCCGTTGGAACCCGGGAGGATCACCGTGCCGCCGCCACTGTCCTCGGTGACGAGCGCCGTGTAGCGCACGCCCGCGGCCTTGCCGGTCGCGCGTCCGCCCCAGACCGGCGACGTGATCGTCCGCGTGTAGACCGCCTCGATGGGCGTCTGGAACAGGTCCACGCCTTCGAGAAAGAACGGCCGCTTCTCGGGAAAGAAGAGCGCGAAGCGCTCGTTGGCGGAAATCTGGGCCGTGTCCGATTCGATCTGGGAGAAGTCCGGTTCCACCGTCGCGTCGATGGCGTTGTTCGCGTTCGGCGTGAACTTCACGTCGAGCCCGACGCGGCCGCTGACGTTGTCGTTCACGAGCGGCGCGCCCGGCGTCCCGCCGCGCGGGGCGGCGGTCTGGCTGGCGCTCGCGTACGGCGCCGCCACGAGATGGCCGCCTCCCGGTAGTCCCGCGAGGCCGGTGAGCGTGTTCGCGCGGCACATCGTGCAGTTGCCGCCGCGCGGCATGGGGGCCGACAGGATCTGGTGCCGGAACCGGCGGGGATAGTTCCGGAAGAGGATGATCCCCCACTGCTGCGGGTCCGCCGGCTTGTAGCGGAGCGTCGAGAAGGGGATGCGCATCTCGGCCGTCCACCCCTCGGCCGTGATTCGCGCCGCCGAGTCCCAGAAGAAGTCCGGGGACGCGTTCTCGCCGGTCGCGTCGTCCATCACCGCGTCGTACTGGACGTTGCGGGCGGTCACGAAGAACTCGATGCCCGAGCGGCGGGTGTTCAGCGCGTCGATGAAGACGCCGCCGAAGTCGGTGCTGATGCCGCTGATGTCGTCGTGATCGCCGAGCGGCGCGCGGATGTGCGAGGGATCGGGATCCTTGAAGTCCAGCGCGACGTAAAGGAACCGATCGTCGTACGTCAGATAGGCGGTGCTTCTGACGGGAGGCGGCGTGTTGTCGCCCGGGCTGATTTCGTACCACGTGCGGACGACGGCCGCCGTCCGCCAGCCCTCGTCCGTCAGGTGGCCGTCGACGTCGATCCGTCCGGTGGCGCGTGTGATCTGAATGGCCGGGCCGGGCGTGGGCGCCTGAGCGGCGGCAGGACCCCCCGTCACGCAGGCGATCACCGCGAGCGCCGCGACGGCCCGGAGGCTCATGGGCTGTTTAGACGAAGGATCGGCGGATTTCGCTTCGACGGATCAGCGGCCCCGGAGCAGCGCCGCCTTCAGGTACTCCCGGTTCATCCGCGCGATGTTGGTGATCGGGATTTCCTTCGGGCAGACCGCTTCGCATTCTCCTTCGTTGGAGCAGCTGCCGAAGCCCTCGGCATCGTGCTGGTCGAGCATGCGGACGACGCGGGTGTAGCGTTCGACCTGACCCTGCGGCAGCAGCGCAAGATGGCTGATCTTGGCCGAGGTGAACAGGACCGCCGACGCGTTCTTGCACGCCGCGACGCAGGCGCCGCAGCCGATGCACGCCGCCGAGTCCATCGCCTGTTCCGCCGTGTGCTGCGGGACGAGGATGTTGTTCGCGTCCTGCGCGCCTCCGACGTTAATCGACGTGTAGCCGCCGGCCTGGATGATGCGATCGAAGGCGCTGCGATTGACGACGAGGTCCTTGACGATGGGGAAGGCCTTCGCGCGCCAGGGCTCGAGCGTGAGCGTGTCCCCGTCCTTGAACGACCGCATGTGGAGTTGACACACCGTCGACCCGCGCATCGGTCCGTGCGGCAGCCCGTTGATCAGAAAACCGCACGCGCCGCAGATCCCTTCGCGGCAGTCGGAATCGAACGCGATCGGATCTTCTCCCTTCGCGATGATCCCTTCGTTGACGACGTCGAGCATCTCGAGAAAGGACATGTCGGGCGACACGTCCTTCGCGACGTAATCGACGAGCCGTCCCCGCGTGTCAGGCCCCGCCTGCCGCCAGACCTTCAAATTAATGCGCATCTGTGAACCTGTAGCTGCCAGCTTCCAGCCGCCAGCTTCCAGCTCGAAAAGGAGGACCGTCTTCCTTATAAAACTGGAAGCCGGAAGCTGAAGGCTGGCAGCTTACTTGTAGCTCCTCTGTGTCGGGTGCACGTATTCGAACTCGAGCGGCTCCTGATGGAGCACCGGCGGCGAGCCGACGCCCGTGAACTCCCACGCGGCCACGTACGAGAAGTGCTCGTCGTCGCGGAGCGCCTCGCCGTCCGGCGTCTGGCTCTCCTCGCGGAAGTGCCCGCCGCACGATTCCGTGCGGTGCAGCGCGTCGAGCGTGAGCACCTCGGCGAACTCGAGGTAGTCGGCGACGCGGCCGGCGTACTCGAGGTTCTTGTTCAGATTGTCCGGCTCGCCGGGCACGGACACGTTCTGCCAGAACTCCTCGCGCAGTTTCGGAATCTTCTCGAGCGCGCGGCGCAGCCCCGCATCCGTGCGCGCCATGCCCACGTCGTCCCAGAGGATCTGTCCGAGGCGGCGATGCAGTTGACGCGGCGTTTCCTTGCCCCTGACCTTCAGCAGCCGATCGATGCGCGCCTGCACGGACGCATGCGCCTCCTTGAAGGCGTCGTGATCGGTCGAGACCGGCGGCAGCGGCGTGCTGCCGAGATATCCGGCCAGCGTGTACGGGATGACGAAGTAGCCGTCTGCGAGTCCCTGCATCAGCGCGCTGGCGCCGAGCCGGTTCGCGCCGTGATCGGAAAAATTCGCCTCTCCGAGGACGTGCAGGCCGGGCACGTTGCTCATCAGGTTGTAGTCGACCCACAGCCCGCCCATCGTGTAGTGGATCGCCGGATAGATCCGCATCGGGACCTCGTACGGGTCTTCATCCGTGATCTTCCGGTACATGTCGAACAGGTTGCCGTAGCGTGCGCGGATGACGTCGCGTCCGAGACGGTTGATCGCGTCGCTGAAATCGAGATACACGGCCAGGCCGCTCTCGCCGACGCCGAGCCCCTCGTCGCAGACCATCTTGGCGTTGCGCGATGCGACGTCGCGCGGCACGAGGTTGCCGAAGCTGGGATAGCGGCGTTCGAGATAGTAGTCGCGCTCGGATTCCGGAATCTGCTTTGGCGGCCGCGTGTCGCCGGCCTTCTTCGGCACCCACACGCGTCCGTCGTTGCGCAGCGACTCCGACATCAGCGTCAGCTTCGACTGATGCGTCCCGGAGACCGGGATGCAGGTCGGGTGGATCTGCGTGTAGCACGGGTTCGCGAAGAACGCGCCGCGCTTGTGCGCGCGCCAGGCGGCGGTGACGTTGGAGTTCACCGCGTTGGTCGACAGGTAATACGCGGTGCCGTAGCCGCCGGTGCACAGCAGCACCGCGTGCGCGGCATGACGTTCGATCTCGCCGGTGATGAGGTTGCGGCAGACGATGCCGCGCGCGCGTCCGTCAATGATGACCAGATCGAGCATCTCGCGATTCGGGAAGACCGTCACCGTACCGCGATCGACCTGCCGCATCATCGACTGATAGGCGCCGAGCAGGAGCTGCTGGCCCGTCTGGCCGCGCGCGTAGAACGTCCGCGAGACCTGCGCGCCGCCGAACGACCGGTTGTCCAGCAGGCCGCCGTATTCGCGCGCGAACGGCACCCCCTGCGCGACGCACTGGTCGATGATGTTGACGCTGACCTGCGCGAGACGGTACACGTTCGCCTCACGCGAGCGGTAGTCGCCCCCCTTGACCGTGTCGTAGAAGAGCCGGTACACGCTGTCGCCGTCGTTCTGGTAGTTCTTGGCGGCGTTGATGCCCCCCTGCGCGGCGATGCTGTGCGCGCGGCGCGGGCTGTCGTGGATACAGAAGCTGTGGACGTTGTAGCCCAGCTCGCCGAGCGACGAAGCCGCCGACGCGCCGGCCAGTCCCGTCCCGACGATGATGATCGTGTATTTGCGGCGGTTCGCGGGGTTCACCAGCTTCAGCTCGAAGCGGTGCCGGTCCCACTTCTCGGCCAGCGGCCCCGACGGGGTATGTGAATCGAGAATCATGCGCTATGTCGTGAAGTAGACCCAGATCGGGATGATGGCGAAGCCAATCCCGATGATGACGGCAATCACCGAGCCCCAGATGACCAGCCGCTTCGTATACACCGGGTGGTCGGCGCCGAGGGATTGGAAGCCGCTGGCGATGCCGTGCCGCAGGTGAAGGCCGACGAGCAGCACGCAGACGACGTAGATCGCCACCCACACGGGCGACGCGAACACCTCGAGTTCCGTGCGGTACAGGTCGCGGATCGGCGGGTTGCCGATGTCGTACCACGCGCCGTACTTGAACTGCACGAGGTGGACGATGACGAACACGAACGTGACGATGCCCGTGTAGATCATCGTCGACGAGGCCACGCTTTTGCGGCTCGTATAGCCGGCCCAATGCTTCTGCTCGTACGCCTGCGGCCGTGCCCCGCGGTTGTGAATCCAGTTGCGCACGGTCTTGTAGACGTGCAGCAGGAAGATGATCAGCAGCCCGATTTCGATCGGGACGATCAGCGGATTCGAGATCAGCCGGTGCGAGTACTCGTTGAAGGTGTCCTGCCCGAGGAAGATGAGGAGATTGCCGACGACATGGAGAATCAGATAGAGGAAAAGAAGAAGCCCCGTGACCCCAATCAGCAGCTTGGTCCCGACTGACGAAGAGAACACCCGACGGAAGGTGGACATCCAGCGCTCCGATCTAAACGATTTTACTTGCCGCGTTTCCTGATGTGCAAGGCGGCCTCTTGATCCGCCGCGCGCGCCCGGCACATGATGAACAGGTTGTGCGTGCGCTGATGACGCGCACCGAAAGCAAGGCGTCCGAACTCAAAGGCCGTCATGCGCAGACGATCCCGCGCATGACGGAGGCGCGCACGGCGCGCCCGCGAAGGAGCGGAGCGGGGCGAAGGGGTCCCCGCGAGCGACTGAGCCGGGGTTCGGGGCGGAGCCCCGACTAAAGATGAAAATTCACGAGTACCAGGCCAAGCAGATTCTTGCGCATTACGGTGTGCCCGTGCCGCAGGGGGACGTTGCCTTCAACGCCGCCGACGCGGCCACCATCGCACGCCGTCTTGGCGGCACCGTCGTGGTGAAGGCGCAGATCCACGCGGGCGGTCGCGGCAAGGGGGGCGGCGTCAAAGTCGTCAACGGCCCCGATGAGGCGCAGCAGACGGCCGGCCGGATGATCGGCATGAACCTGGTGACGTACCAGACCGGCCCGCGCGGGCAGAAGGTCGGCCGCGTGCTCGTCGAGCAGGGGCTGAAGATTGCGCGCGAGCTGTATCTCGGCCTCGTCCTCGATCGATCCACCGAACGGCCCGTACTGATGGCGAGCCCCGACGGCGGCGTCGAGATCGAGAAGGTCGCCGAGGAAACGCCCGAGCGGATCTTCAAGGCGTACATCCACCCCGGCGTCGGCCTGAGCGCGTATCAGGCGCGCGCGCTGGCGTTCGCGCTCGGTCTCGAGGGGAAGCAGGTCTCGCAGGCCGTCAAGTTCATGTCCGCCGTCTGGGAGGCGTTCAAGGCCACCGACGCGTCGCTCATCGAGATCAACCCGCTCATCGTCACCGCCGACGGCAGTCTGCTCGCGCTCGACGCCAAGA
>DASSOM010000270.1:0-11537 GCA_035700625.1 Vicinamibacterales bacterium | reverse complement strand
ACGCTGCGCGTGCTGGACGCCTGCGAGGGCACCGATTTCCGCGAGGGACCAGACGATGCCCGTTCCGAGTCCGTGCGGGAGGCGGTTGCGGGCGCGCTCAACGCTGGCGGCGGCGCGACGGGTCCCGAGATCGTCGGCATCGGCGCATCGTCCATCCTGGAGTTCAACGTCCGGCTGGGGCCGGGTCACGTCCCGCTGCCAAACCGCGCGTGCCTGCAGGAGCGGATTGACGCCGGCGAAATCGAAGAGGGGACGCTGATCGGAGCGGAGCACCTGCTGGTGGGCGCCGTGCAGGAGTCCGGCGGAACGACGCGCGTGACCGTCCGCACCGTCGACGCCGCAACCGGCGAGGTCGTCGCGACGGGACGCGGCGACGCGGGCGGGCCGGACGCGATCGGAAGCGCGATGCGTCAGGCGATCGCGCAGCTCGGGTGGGGATTCGGCGGGTAGCCGTTCAGCTTTCTCGCAGGACGGTCAGCGGATTCAGGCGCGCCGCGCGGCGAGCCGGCACCCACGCGGCGAGTACCGCGACGGCCACCAGCGGGATCGTCGCCAGCGCGAACGTCACGGGATCGATCGGATCGATCTGGAACAGGAGCGCGCTCAGGAAACGCGTCACGGCAACGGCGGCCGCGAGGCCGGCCACCACGCCGCCTGCGGCGAATACGAGCGTGGATCGGATCATCGCGGCGGCAACCCGCGCCGGCTGGGCGCCGAGCGCCAGGCGCACGCCGATTTCGCGGCGCCGTTCCGACATCGCGCACGACAACACCCCGAACACGCCAACCATCCCGAGTGCGAGTGCGAGCACCGCAAACGCGCCCACCAGCGCCGTGGCGAAGCGACGCTGTGCGTCGTTTTCCGCAAACGCGGCCGTCATCGTCCTCGCCTCGAGCAGCGGCAGGTCGCGATCGAGGCTCCAGATCGCCGCACGCACGGACGGCAGCGCCGTCATCGGATCGCTCGTCGTCCGGACGACGAGCGTCTGCCAGGTCATCCAGTTCCAGTTGGCGGCGCGCTGCGCAAGGGGCAGGTAGATCGTGGGCGGCGGCGGCAGATCGAGGCCGTCATCGTGCGTGTCGGCGACCACGCCGACGATGCGGCGCCAGTGGTCCTCCGCATTGAAGCGGATGCGCGCGCCGAGCGCGTCCCCCGCCGGCCAGTGTTTTCTCGCGAGCGCTTCGTTGATGACGAGGACGGGCAGCGTATCGGCCGTGTCCGTAAGCTCGATCGCGCGACCCTCCAGCAGACGAATACCCAGCGTCGAGAAGTAGCCGGGCGTCACTCCCTGCAGCGCGACGGGATCCTCGCGTCCGCTCGGATTGCTCGAGGGGCGGCCGGCGATGGCAAAGCTGAACGTCATGTCCGCTCCTTCGCCGGGGAACGCGGTGGTTCCGGCGGCGGCGCGGACGGCCGGCAGCGCGCGCAGGCGTTCGAGCAGCGCGTCGTAGAAGCGGACCTGCGCGGCGTTCTCGCGGTAGCGCGCCGGCGGCAGGTCGATCGACACGGTCAGGAGCTGATCCGGATCGAATCCGTAGTCCACCTGTTGCAGCTTCCAGAAGCTGCGGACCAGCAGCAGCGCGCCGACGAGGAGCACGAGCGTCAGCGCGAGCTGCGCGGCGACGAGGACCTGGCGCGTTCGCGCCGGGGCGCCGCCCGCCGTCCGCGCGGACGCCAGCGACGGCTGCACGCGGGCGCGCCACGCCTGCATCGCGGGTGCAAGGCCCACGAGCACCGCGCACACGATGGTCACCACGACGGCAAAGCTCAGCACGGCACCGTCCAGCCGTACCGTCTCGAGGAACGGAATGTCCGCCGGCGCAGCGGCGAGTATCGCGGGAAGCGACACGGCGAGCAGCAGCGCGCCGAGCACGCCGCCTGCGGCGGCCACGATCAGGCTTTCCGTAAGCAGCTGACGCACGAGCCGCGCGCGTCCGGCGCCCACGGCGATGCGCACCGCCATTTCGACGCCGCGCCGGCTCGCGCGCGCGAGCTGCAGCGTCGCGAGGTTCGCGCAGGCGATGATGAGCACGACGATCACGACGCCGAGCAGCACGAGCAAGAGCGGACGCACGTGGCGCACGGCGTCGGCGTGCGCGGGGACGACATTCACGCCCCAGCCCGCCATGTCGGTCGGGTGGTCGCGCGCGAGCCTGGCCGCGAGGCCGGTCATTTCCGTCTGCGCGCTGGCGACGGTCGCGCCGGGCGCCAGGCGTGCGAACACCTGGTAGTTGTGCGAACGCCACGAGTCGCGGTCTTCCGGGACGAAGCGGCGCGGGAACCACACGTCGACGTCCGCGCTCGGGAACGCAAACCCCCGCGGCATGACACCGGCGACGGCGATGGCATCGCCGTCGAGATGAAGCACCTTCCCGACGACGCCGCGGTCGGCGCCGAAGCGCTCGCGCCACAGCGCATCCGAAATCAGGACTTCCGCGGGCTGCCCCGCCACCATCAGGCCAGGTGCGAACGAGTGGCCGAGGGCCGGGCGTACCTGCAGGACGTCCAGCGTGGACGGCGTGATGGCGGCCGCGTCCACCTTTTGAGGCGTGCCGTCGCCCGTCAGCGCCGCATGGAAGCCGAATTGCGCCGTGCCCATCGCCGAAAACGATTGCGCCTGTTCGCTCCAGGCGAGCACGTTGCCGGCCGACACGGGGTTGTGATCGGTGTCGCGCGGCCGCACTTCCCACACGCGCACGAGGCGGCCGGCGTCGGGATACGGCAGTGGCCGCAGCAGCACGGCCTGCACGACGCTGAAGATCGCGGTCGCAGCGCCAATCGTGAGGGCCAGCGTGAGGATCGCGGCGGTCGTCGCGCCGGGCGTGCGGCGGAGGACGCGGATCGCATACCGACCGTCCTGCCACGCGTCCCCGAGCCACGAGCGGTGGAGCGCGCCGGTCGTCGAGTGCATCGCTCGCGCTTCGCGCTGCAGCGCGGCGCGTCGCCGTGCCGTCTCGTGCAGCTCGCGAAGCACCAGCCGTTCCGCCTCGCGCGGATCGACCCCCTGCTCGCGGAGATCCGCTTCCCGCGCTGCGCAGTGATCCGCGAGCTCGGCCTGGATGTCGGCGTCGCGCCGGAACTCGCCGGTGATGGCGGGCAGTGCTTCGCTGACACGCGCGCGCCAGTCCATGTCAGTGCTCCTCGAACCGGACGACCTGATCCAGCGCCCGCACGAAGCCGCGCCATAACCCGCGCTGCGCGGCGAGCACCTTCCGGCCTTCGGGCGTGATGCGATAGAAGCGCCGGCGCCGCTCGCCCGCGCGTTCGCGCCAGTCGCCGCTGATCCAGCCGCGGCGTTCAATGCGGTAGAGGAGGGGATACAGCGACGCCATGTTGAACGTGATGGCTCCGCCGGAGCGGCTTTCGATCAGTTTGCCGATCTCGTAGCCGTGGCGCGGGCTTTCGGCGACGAGGGCCAGGACGAGCACGGTCGCGCTGCTGCGCTTCAAGTCGGTATCGGTAGATGGCCGGAACATATGTTGTCAGAACATATATAACGACCCCACCGGCTGGGTCAAGCGGCCGCCTTACTCGGTTCTGAGCGCCGTCACCGGACTGACGCGCAGAGCGCGGCGGGCCGGCGCCCAGCACGAAACGAATCCGACGAGCACGAGGAGAGCGGCGGTCGCCATCAACACGACCGGATCGTGCGGTGACACGTCCGACACAATCGTCGCCAGCAGACGTCCCGAGAGCAGCGCCGTGCCGGCGCCGAGAACGGCGCCGATGCCGAGCAGCCAGGCCGTGCGCGTGAGCACGGCGGCCAGCACATCGCGCGCACCGGCGCCGATCGCGATCCGGATGCCGATCTCGTGCGTCCGCCGCGCGACCGCGTACGAGACGAGCCCGTGCAATCCGCTCGTGGCCAGCGCGATCGCGAGCAGTCCGAACAGGCTCAGCGCCACCGCCGCCGCGCGCATGGGGAACAGCGCCAGGCCGAGCATGTCGTGCAGGCTCTCGGCGTCGTAGACCGGCAGCGATGGATCCAATGTGGCCAGCACGCGCCGCATCTCGGCGGCCATCTGTCGCGCCGGGCGCGCCGACCGGACGACGAACACGGTCGTCAGATTCGGCGACTGGAGCATCGGGATGAACACCACCGGCTGCGGTGATTCGGTCAGAGATCGATACCGGGCGTCCTCGACAATGCCGATCACTTCGATCGGCGGCCCGCTCGCGGCGTAGCGGAAGTGCGAGCCGATCGACGGCGCGCCTCGCAGAATCTGCTTCGCGAACGTCTGGTTGACGACCGCCCGTCCCGGGACGTGTGGATCCTCGTTCCAGTCGAATCCGCGACCCTCGAGAAGCCTCGTGCCGATGGCGTCGAAAAAGCGGGGCGAGACCTGGTAGTAGATAACGCTTCGCCGATCGGCGCGGGGGTTGCCCGACGGCACGTCGGGATAGACGGTCGTCGTCGACTGATCGATGCTCAGTGGTACCGAGTTGGCGAACGCCGCCGTTTTCACGCCGGGCACACCCGAGAGCATGGCCACCGCGCGGCGCCGAAACGCCGCCGCCCGCGCCTGATCGTATCCGGCGAGACCGAGATCCACCGACGCGATCGCGGCGTCGTCCGGCTCGAACCCAAGCGGTGTCGTCACGGAGCGCTGCAGTCCAAGCACCGCGAGCACGCATCCGGCGACCAGCACAAAACACAGGGCGACCTGGACCGCCACGAGCACGTCGCGCACCGGCCATCGGCGCCGGGCGAACCGCGTCGAGCCCTCGCCTTTCAACGACGATTGAGGGTCGGATCGCGAGGCGTGTAACGCGGGGAGCAGGCCAAACAGCGCGCCGGCCGCCATCGTCACGACAAAGGAGAACAGCAGGACCCGGCCATCGACGATGATGTCGAACTGTATTGGCAGGTCCACCGGCGCATGCCAGGCTGTCAGCCCGCGCGCGCCGAGGGCGGCCAGCACCGCGCCGGCGATCCCACCCGCCGTCGCCAGCACCATCGACTCGGTCAGCATCTGCCTGAGCACGCGGCCGCGGCCGGCGCCGATCGCCATCCGAATGGCGACCTCCCGACGTCGATCCGACGCGCGCGCGGCGAGCAGTCCGGCGAGGTTCGCGCACGCGGTCAGCAGGACGAGCCCGGCGAGGGCGAGCACGGCGATCGCGAATGCGCGGACGGGACCGCCGAACATGTCGCCAAACAGGCCCGGCTGAGTGAGCCGGAGCCGCATGCCGGCGTTGATGGTCGGGTAGTCGCGGGTGAGTTGGGCGGCGATCGTGTTCAGATCGGTTTCGGCCTGCGACGCGCTGACGCCGCGCTTCAGGCGTCCGACCAGGATGAGGTTGAACGTTTGCCGCCGATCGAGCCACGGGTTGCCTGGCTCGACCAGCGGCTGCATCATCATCGGAATCCAGAACGCCGGCTGATAGAACAGCTCCGTTCCGCGAAATCCGGGCGGCGCCACGCCGATGATCGTGTACGGCCGGCCGTTGACTCGCACGCTCGTGCCGGCAACGTCGCGGCTGCCGCCGAAGCGCGCCTGCCACTGGTCGTAGCTGAGAACGATGTACGGACTGACGCCCGGGGCGAGGTCGTCCGCTTGATGGAAGAACCGTCCGACCACGGGCTCGATCCCGAGCACGTCGAAGTAGTTGCCCGTCGCCAGGTATCCCCACTCGCGTACAGCCGTCGCCCCCTGTTCGAGGCTGACGGGTGAGATGCGATACGCCGCGAGGCCAGCCAGCGTCTGGTTGCGATCTCTGAGATCGCGGTAGTTGGGATAGGACTGCGAGGCGATGTCGCCGTCGGACTGCACCGTGAACACCTGTTCGGGATGCTCGATCGGCAGCGGCCGGAGCACCAGCGCGTTGACGACGCTGAAGACGAGGGCGTTGGCGCCGATGCCGAGCGCCAGCGAGAGGGTCGCGACAACCGCAAAGCCCGGCGCGCGGCGCAGAACGCGTACCGCGTATGCGATGTCCGCGCGCAGATCGTCGATGGGACGTATGCCTCGGGCGTCGCGGCAGGCTTCACGATAGCGCTCCATCGAGCCGAACTCGATCCGGGCGCGGCGCGCGGCTTCCTTCGGATCCACTCCCGCGGCGATCAGGTCGCTCGTGCGCGCCTCGAGATGAAAGCGGATCTCGTCGGCCATGTCGTGCTCGAAGCGCGTGCGACGGAGCAGCGCCGCCAACGTCGAGCGCAGACGCCGGAGCATGTCAGACCTCTCCCGTGCGGGCGCGCAGCGCGGCGGCCATGGCGGCGGCGGTGCGGTTCCAGCTCTCGGTCTGCTCGCGCAGGCGCCGGCGGCCTGCGGCGGTCAGCTGATAGAACTTCGCGCGCCGGTTGTTCTCCGACGTGCCCCATTCGGTGGCGACGAGCCCCTGATGCTCGAGCCGGTAGAGCGCCGGGTACAGCGCGCCCTGTTCGATGGCGAGCGCCCCGCCGCTGATCTGGTTGATCCTCAGCAGCACGCCGTAGCCGTGCAGCGGTCCGAGCGAGACGGCCTTGAGAATGAGCAGGTCGAGGGTCCCCGGCAGCAGGTCGGCGCGATCAGGCATGTCACTCCTAAGCTGTATAGGAGAGTAGCCGCGGTGCTCGACGGCTGTCAACAGTCAGAGCCGGGTGCTGAACGGCGCGCGTATAATCCAGGCGCCGCTCGTCCACATGTCTCTCACACCGGGAACGCGTCTCGGCGCTTACGACGTCATCGGCTCTCTCGGTTCCGGCGCCATGGGGGAGGTGTATCGCGCGCGGGACACGAAGCTGCGGCGCGACGTCGCCATCAAGGTCCTGCCCGCGCTCTTTGCCGGGGATCCGGATCGGCTCGCGCGGTTCGAGCGCGAGGCGCAGACGCTCGCGTCGCTGAACCATCCGCACGTCGCGCAGGTCTACGGCGTGATCGAGGATCCGCCCGCGCTCGTCATGGAACTCATCGAGGGGCGGCCGCTCAGTGCGCTCATCCGCTCCGAAGGCCTGCCGCTGCGCGAGGCGTTGCCGCTCGCGATTCAGACGGCGGACGCCCTCGCCGCCGCGCACGCCGGCGGCATCGTGCACCGCGACTTCAAGCCGGCGAACGTCGTCGTGACGGACGGCGGCGTGGCGAAAGTGCTGGACTTCGGCGTCGCCAAGTCGATCGCGCCGACGGCGGCCACGCAGGCGACCGCGACAGCGCCGCAGACCGATGCCGGCCTGGTGCTCGGCACCGTCGCGTACATGTCGCCCGAGCAGGCCGCGGGGCGCCCTGTCGACGCGCGGTCGGACGTGTTCTCGTTCGGTTCGGTCCTCTTCGAGATGACGACGGGGCAGCGCGCGTTCGAGGCGGACACGTCGATGTCGACGCTCGCGGCGATCATCCACCAGCCGGCGCGGCGCCTGAGCGACGTGAACCCAGCGCTGCCGCGCGAGCTGGAGCGCCTGATCGCGCACTGCCACCGCAAGGACCCGGCGTCGCGGCTGCAGTCGATGGTGGACGTGCGGTCGGCGCTCGAGGATCTGCGCGACGATCTCGACGCGGGCCGGCTCTCCGCGTCCACTGCCATGCACGCGCTCCATGCGGCGCCGCGGCGGCGAATGGCGTGGACTGGTCTCGCCCTCGTGGGAGCCGCAGCACTCGTGGCGATCGGGCTCGTGGCCGGCAAGGCCTGGTGGAGCCGTGCGCCGGCAGCGCTCGTGCCGATGCGCCTCGATCTGGTCACGCCGCCGACCGCGGATCGGTACTCCTTCGCGCTGTCGCCCGAAGGGCAACGCATCGTGTACGCCGCGCAGGATCACGGCCGGTCCGTCTTGTGGCTTCGCACGCTCACGACCGGCGACACGCGGCCGCTCGCCGGCACCGCGCGCGGCTATCTTCCCTTCTGGTCCCCGGACGGCCGGTCAATCGGGTTCTTCATCGACAGCCGACTCTATCGGCTCGACGTCGACGCTGGCGCGCCTCAGTCGCTGACGCCGGCGCCGCTCGGCACCGGTGGATCGTGGAACCGCGACGGGATCATCCTGTTCTCATCGCTCGGCAAGTCTCTGCAGCAGGTCGCGGCGACGGGGGGCGTGGCGTCGCCGGTGAACGGAATTGCGCCTCGTCACGCAGGACACTTCGCGCCCTCATTCCTGCCCGACGGCCGGCACTTCCTGTACTACGTCCGCGGCGATCCGTCGGTGCGCGGGATTTACGTGGGATCGCTCGACAAGGAACCGTCGCGACGCCTGTTCGATGCGGACCCCGGCGCGTCCTTCGCGCCGCCAGGAGACATCGTGTTCGTGCGGGATCGCACGCTGTTCAGCGTCCCGTTCGATATGACGCGGCGTGTCGCCGGGGAGCGCCCGGTGCCGCTCGCGCGTGACGTGATGAGCGAGCAGCCCGTGGCCGCGTCCGACACAGGTGTCGTCGCATTTCGCTCGGGCGAGTCGGCCGCGCGTTCGTCGCCGGGCGGGTTCGAGATCGCCCGATACGATCGATCCGGGCATGAGTCACCGGTGCGCTTCGTCGGCCAGAGCCCCTCGCTGTCTTCGGACGGAGGGCGGCTGGCGGCCCAGCGGCTGGGCGAAGGCAACGTCGACATCTGGCTGTTCGATCTCGATCGGAGCGTCGCGACGCGCGCGACGTTCGACCCGGCCGACGATGTGATGGTCGTGTGGGCGCCCGATGCGACGCAGATCGTGTTCAGCTCGAATCGCAGCGCGGCCCAGGATCTCTACATCGAGCGGCTCGCGGACGGCGGCGTCCGCCGGCTCATCGCGAGCGCGCACGACAAGCTGGCCACGGACTGGTCGCGCGACGGCCAGTGGATCCTGTACACCGCCGTCGACCCGGTCACGGGTCTCGACATCGCGGCGATTGCGCCCGACGGAAAGAGCGAGCCCGTACCCGTCGCGCGAACCCCCTTCGACGAGAAGGACGGTCAGTTCTCGCCCGACGGACGCTGGGTGGCGTACCAATCGAACGAGACGGGCGCGCCGGAAGTGTGGATCCGTCCGTTCCGACGGCCCGGCGCTCCGCAGCGGGTATCGGTGGACGGCGGCACGCAGCCGCGCTGGCGCGCCGACGGCCGCGAACTCTTTTTCGTGGCGCTCGACGGCCGGCTGATGTCGGTTGCCGTGACCACTGATGGTCAAGGTGCGCTGGACGTCGCCTCTCCGCTCCCGCTGTTTCAATTTTCCGCTCCCGACAGCGTTCCCGAGCGTGCCCAATACGACGTCGAGCCGGATGGAAAGCATTTCATCGGGCTCAAGTACTCGCCGGAGTCGTCGGGTCGCGCCGACAGCATCCTTCACCTCCTGCTCAATTGGACGGCCGTGACCGCACCGCACGAGTAAGCGCTCGAGCCTCCCGCGTCGTATGCGCGAGTACTGGAGGCCGGATTCATGCATCGCCGTCGTCTGTTCACGCTCCTCGTCGCCGCACTGTGCTGCGGTCTTTCGCTGAATGCGGCGGGCCCGCTCGCCCCGCAATCGACCACCACCACGGCAGGCGGCGCCGCCTCCATCACCCCCGACGAGCTGAAAGGCTGGCTCTCGTACATCGCGTCCGACGAGCTGGAGGGACGCCAGGTCTTCACCGAAGGCCTCGGTCTCGCGGCGGGCTACATCGCGGATCACCTGAAGGAATGGGGCGTGAAGCCCGCGGGAGACGACGGGACGTACTTCCAGGAAGTGAAGGTCCTCGGCGTCGATGCGACGAGCCGCTCCAGCGTGACGGTCACGGTGAACGGCCGCACGAAAACGTTCAAGGACGGCGAGGGTGTGACGTTTCCCGAAAACCAGGGAGGCAAGCAGACGCTGACGCTGAAGGGCGTCGAGTTCGTGGGCTACGGCCTCAGCGTCCCTGGTCACGACGATCTCGCGGGACGCGACCTCGAAGGCAAGGCGGTCGTCTATCTCGGCGCCTGCGGTCCGGCGGGGGACACCCCCCGGCGGTTGATCGCCGGCCGCTCGCGCAGCGCGATCGAACTCGGGCACGCGGCCGCGGTGTTCGGGCCGCCGCGCGCCGGACGCGGCGACTGCGACGGCACGGCGCCGCGTGCGAATACACCACCAGCGCGTCCCGTCGAAGGGCGCGGCAACCCCGCGGCCGCGGGTCGCGGTCAGCAGCCGGCCGCGGCACCGGCGCGCAGCTTCGGCCGCGGCGGCACGCTCGGCGATTTCACCACCGTGCAGCGGCTCGACACGAAGACGCCGCCGCAGATCACCGCGTCCGACGCGTTCTTCGAGTTCCTGTTCTCGGGCGCCGATCAGGCCTACACGGCGCTGAAAGCCAAGGCGGACGAGCGCGGCGCGCTGCCCGCGTTCTCCTTGAAGAACGCCTCGATCACGATCAACATCGACGCCGACTACAAGGTCGTCCAGACGCGGCTGACGCGCAACGTCGTCGGCATCATCGAGGGAAGCGATCCGGCGCTGAAGGACACGTACGTGCTGTTCGGCGCGCACTACGATCACATCGGCTATCGGCAGACGCCGGTCACCGCCGGCCGCGGCGGCTTCGGCGGCGGACGCGAACGGCCGACGCCGCGTCCCGGCGACATCGTCAACAACGGCGCGGACGACGACGGTTCGGGGACGGTGGCGCTGATGGGGATCGCGCGCGCGTTCGCGCTCGGGCCGAAGCCGAAGCGGTCGCTCATGTTCGTGTGGCATGCGGGCGAGGAAGCAGGACTCTACGGCTCGCGCTACATGGCCGATTATCCAGAGGTGCCGCTCGACAAGGTGTCGGCGCAGCTCAACATCGACATGATCGGCCGCAATCGCGACGACAAGGCCAGCGAGTCGAACACGGTCTACGTCGTCGGTTCAGATCGGATCAGCACCGAGCTGCACAACGTGAACGAGGACGCGAATGCGTCGCTCTCGAAGCCGATGACGCTCGACTACGAGTTCAACGATCCCGCCGATCCGGAATCGATCTACACGCGCAGCGATCATTACAGCTACGCCTCGAAGGGGATTCCCATCATCTTCTATACGACGGGTCTGCACCCCGACTACCACTGGCTTACCGACGAAGTGAGCAAAATCGAATTCCCGAAGCTCGCTCACATCGCCCAGCTCGTCTACACGACCGGCACGCGGGTCGCGAACCTGGATCACTTCCCGGCACGCGACAACAAGGGGCCGCGCATGGGCAAGGGAGAGACGGGGAAGATCGGCTCCTGACGCTATAATCGGGCTGTCCATGTCCGAGCGCGTTGACGCTACCCGTGCGTCCGGCTGGCGGCAGGAGCGGTCCAGCGTCAGCCTGCCCGAAGTGCACGGGACTGTCGCCGTGCCAACGACGGGCAGCTTCTGGCGCAAACTCTTCGCGTTTGCGGGGCCGGGTTACCTGGTCGCCGTCGGCTACATGGACCCGGGCAACTGGGCCACGGATCTCGCCGGCGGCGCGCGCTACGGCTACACGCTCCTCAGCGTCATCATGATCTCGAATCTGATGGCGATCCTGCTGCAGGCGCTGGCCGCGCGGCTGGGGATCGCCAGCGGCCGGGATCTCGCGCAGGCGTGCCGCGATCACTACTCGCGCCCGACGACGATCTTCCTCTGGTTGCTCTGCGAGCTGGCGATTGCCGCGTGCGACCTCGCGGAAGTCATC
>DASSOM010000269.1:0-3482 GCA_035700625.1 Vicinamibacterales bacterium | reverse complement strand
GCACTTGCGCAGATCAATTGCGAACCCGTAGTTGGCCATCGGAAGGAAGCCACTATAACCCATTCCCTCCGCGTTCCTGGAAAGCGGCGAGTGCGGCGTCGCGGCGGACGCGGTCGACGAGCGGGAAGGTTGAGACGATGTGGCTGAACCGATCGCGGTCCAATCCATACAAGCGTGCGACGTCCGCCTGCAGGCGCGCGTGGACCTCCTCGTCGTCTGCCTGCGCAAGCAGACGCGCCGCCGCGGCAATGCGGACGGAGATTGCTGACGTCGCGGGCGGACGGGGGACCCGAAGCTGCGCCATGATGGCCGCCGTGACGTGCGTGCCCACTCTCAGGCGGACGAGGTAGTTGGCGACGTAACTGTTGAGCACGCCGCAGAGGAACGACTGCGCGTCCGGGTCCAGCGGTTGCTTCAGACAGAACACGGTGTGCGTGGTGACGGTGCCGGCGGGGACGATGGCCGCGATGAGCGTGAGCTGGTTGGTCGCGGAGGCGACCTCGCGGTAGCAGAGCCGAGGCCGGGTGAACGAACCGCGATCGCCGAGCAGACGCGCGGCGGTCTCCGGCTCGATGCGCTGTGTCGCCGCCTCCGGCGCGACGCGGAACGGCTGGAGATGTTTCCCTTCGAGCACGGGCAGGCCGTCAGCACCGAAGTGCCGGCGATCGTCGGTCGCGTTGAGTTCGCGGCCGAAGCTGACGTGCCATCCGGCCGGATCGGAGAGCGCCGGCACGTTGGAGATGATCGCGCCGAGAATGTCGCGGTCGAGCGGCGACCGGAGGTCGGGGATCGCGAGGTCCGCACCCCCGGCGCGCTTCAGGAAATCGAGCGGAAGCGTCAGCGCGTCGGGCACACGTCCCTCGTCCGGCACCTCGTCCAGCGCGGCGGGCGCGTGCAGATCGAAGCGACAGGGGAGCGCGGCCCTGGGCGCGCCTTCCGTCGCCGTCAGGAGCACGAAGCGAAGACTGCGGTGGATCGGGAAGATGCGCTGCCGGTTGTCGAACACGAGGAGCGCGTCGATCCCGCAGCGATCGACCAGCGCGCGGCGCAGCGGCGCGGCGCCGGCGTCGGAGAGAAGTCCGCCCGGAAGGATCGCGCCGAGACGTCCGCCGGGGCGGACGAGCTGCAGCATCCGCTCGAGGAACACTTGATAGAGGTTGGCATGGCCGCGCGCCTGCAGCCGGTAACACCCGCCGGCGCGCGTGAACGTGGTGAGCTGCCTCGCCTCCGTCCGCACATCTGCCTGGTCCGCGCCGCGCTCGTCGGCGCGCAGGGCATCCCACGGTGGGTTGCCGATAACGGCATCGAACCCGCCGCGCTCGAGCGGCGTCCCGTCGGCGGCATGAAAGATTTCCGGGAACTCGAGCGTCCAGTGGAAAAAGCGCTGCTGCGAGGCCGCCGCGTCGACGTGCGCCCGCCAGCGTTCTGCGACCGGCCCGGGCAGCGCGGACGTCCGCCCGAGCACGGCGTCCGCGAAGTCGGGCCACGCTCGCGGTGGGAGCGGATCGTCCTCTGGCCAGAACCATCCCGCGCACCACGCGTCGGCGAGCGTCCGCCAGCGCGCGAGCGGGCCGGCGGACCCCTGCAGCCGGGTTAATGCACGCTCCTTGTCACGGACGATCTGGGCGGTGTCGTCGGGCTGCGACGCGAGCGAGATCCGAGCGCCCACGCTCGACGCCATGCCCGGGTACAGGTCGAGCGTGTCGAACAGCGGCAGCGCCGCGCGCGTCGACGTCCGCCCGGGCGGCTGCCGAAGGACGTCCTGCGGCGTGGCGCCCACCAGCGAATTGCCGGCGCAGAGCCGGTGATCGAGGAACGTGAGCGGACGATCGGCCGCGAGCGTCGCGAGCCACAGCGACAACCGCGCGAGCTGCACTGCGGTGGGATTGCGATCGACGCCGTAGAGGCAGCGCTGCGCGATGGCACGGCGGAAGCCGGCGCGATCGCGCGGGCCGAGGTCCGCGTGGGCGACAACGCCTTCACGCACGAGCGCGCGCTCGTACGACACGGCGAGATAGCGGCATGCCGCGACGAGGAACGCGCCGCTCCCCATCGCGGGATCCAGCACGCGGATCGCGAGGATCTCATCCGGCGATCGCTCGTGAACCAGCGGCGCGAGCGTACGTCGGACGAGGTACTCCGTCATCGACCGTGGGGTGTAGAACGTGCCGGTCGTTTTCCGGCGGCCCGATGAGACGAACGCGACGGGCGGCGGACGGCGGCCGGCCGGTTCGGCGAACCGCGGTGTGTAGTCGAGCACGCGCTCGTACACGGCGCCGAGCTGCTCGACGCCGAGCTCCGCATACGAGATCCGCTCCCGTCGATCGCGCCCGGGGCGCGTCGTCATCGCGACGAGCGCTTCGCGTACCAGTCCGTCTTCGAGCACGATCGTTTCGGCGAGCGGGGCGGAGGCGGGCGCGAACAGCCGGCCGTTGAACGGCGTCACGCGCAGCGTGCCGGCGCGGCAGCCGCGGTGCGCGAGGCGCGTAATCGCGCGAAGCGTTTCCCAGAGCCCCGCGGGACGCCGCTCGGTCTCGATGCGCGGCTGCAGCGCGGCAATCGTGTAGCTGTCGCGGTACACGGGATGCCACCGCGGCACCAGACCGCGCGCTTCCGCAAAGAGCAGGAACAGAATCCGGTAGATGACGGTCAGCGCGTCGGCGAACGCGCGGTCGAGATCCGGCCGGCGGCCGTGTCGGCGCGAGCGGGTGAAGCCGATCATCAGCTGCGCGAGCGCCGCATCGACGCCCGCCTGGAGCGACGTGCTGACCGCGGCGCGATGCGCATCGGTTTCCGAAACCGCTCTCGCGAGCGAATCCGGAAGTGCTCCGGCGCCGAACAGTGCGGCGATGGCGCTCAAGGCGGATTCATCTTCCGCGGCGGCCGCAAGATCGATCTCGCAGGTTCGACGCGCGTACGTGCGATCGAGATCGATGATTTGCAGCGTCGGGCCGTTCACCGCGAAACACCAGCGCGCATTCATCGCCACCCGGACGGCGTCGCGCAGGCGGACGGTCGGGTCCGCTCCCCAGGGCGTGACGACGAGCGCGGCGCGGCCGCGTGACGACTGCGCCGATCCGAGCAGGCAGTCACCGGCGTCGCGCTCGACGGTCACGTTCAGATCGAGCGCATCGAACAGCGGCGACGCCAGACCGTCGAGCACGTGACGCACGCCCGATGCCGGCCCGAGTGCTGCCTCGGCATGGGTGAGCACGCGCCGCAGCGAGTTGACGCGCGCGGCGACCTCCGGTTGCCCGGTGGTGGCGAGTCGGGTCAGAACGTCAGGGGAGAGAAGCGTTCCCGAGATGCCTTTCATCAGTGATCACCCCTGTCAGGGCTGAAGCCCTGACCCACACATGTGAGTTGTGGGTCAGCCCTTTATGGGCTGACGTCCCTCCATCACGAAGCACACGCCCGCAATCCGCCACGAGCCGGTCATCCCGGCAGCACCCGCAAGCCACGCGTCATGGCGCTGCAGATGC
>DASSOM010000268.1:0-8484 GCA_035700625.1 Vicinamibacterales bacterium | reverse complement strand
ACATCAAGGATCCGAAGTCCGGGAAGAGCCTGTTCGAGGCGAAGCGCGCGCACGAGCTCGACGACGCGAAGACCGACGAGGACCGCAAGAAGATTGAATCGCGCAAGGACGAACCGCTCGGCGCGCTCGGCTCGGGTTCCGACTACACCGCGTTTCTGGACTACCTCACGATCGCGTCGCTCAATCTCGGCTTCGGCGGCGACGACGGCGGCGGCGTGTACCACTCCGTCTACGATTCGTTCTACTGGTACACGCACTTTTCCGACGGGGATTTCACGTACGGCGCGACGCTGTCGAAGACGGTCGGCACCGCCATCATGCGGCTCGCGAGCGCGGACATCCTGCCCTTCGAGTTCACCGCGACCGCGCGCACGCTGAAGGGATACGTCGACGAGATCGACAAGGCCCGCGCGAAGATGAAGGGGGCGGAGGCGGTGGACCTCACGCCCGTGCGCGACGCGATCGGCCACCTGCAGCGAGCAGCCGCCGAATATGACAGCCGCAGAAAAACACAGAAAAACACGGACATGGCTCTCGACCCAGCGAAGCTCGCCGAGCTGAACAAACTGCTCTACACATCAGAGCGCGCGTTCCGCTACGACAAGGGACTGCCGAAGCGCGAATGGTTCAAGCACCTCGCGTATGCGCCGGGGTTCTACACGGGATACGGCGTGAAGACCCTGCCCGGCATCCGTGAAGGGATCGAACAGAAGGAGTGGGACGAGGCGCGGCGGTATGTGCCGATCGTGGCGTCGGCGATCGAGGCGCTCGCGAAACAGGTCCAGCAGGCGGCGGACCTGCTGCCGAGTCCGTCGTCAGGGCAGAAGCCCTGACCCATCGGCCTGTTATATTAGGTTCCGCGTGGAATACCTCATCAAGCAGTACGGCCTCCAACAGGGCGCGCTGGAAATCCAGTACATCGAGGAGTTCTTCCTGGATTTTCCGCGGAAGAAATCCGCCTCGGAAGTGATGCAGCGCCTGTCGAATCGCGACCACCACATCCTCATGGCCGAGGCACGGCTGCAGGACGGCCTGGGGACGATGGTGCCGGTGTCGTTCAAGGTGGCGCACGAACTGCGCGCCCAGGAATCAGACCCGAAGCTCGCGGATCTGGTGGCGCAGCTCGAGGACTGCGTCGAGTTCGACGGACGGCGCGTCCTCTATCAGTGGATCGGCGGCACGCGCAAGGACTGGCGCGGCCAGGGGCATTTCCGCGCGCTGACCGAAGAGCAGGAAGTCTGGGCGCTGGCCAACGGCTTCGACGAGATCATCGTCAAGACGAAGAACAAGTTCTACGACATGCGCGGCACGCTCGACCAGCTCCGGTTCGACGTGATCCGCTTCGTGCCGCACCCCGTCGATCCGGGCGAGTCGAAGGTGTTCATGAGCAAGCGCCTCGGCCAGCACGTGCTGGATGCACACCGGAGCCGGAGGCTGGTGACGCGGGAGGACGGGTGATCCCGTCACCTCCGACATCCCGCCTTCGCGCTCCGCGCTACGGTGGGCAAGCCAACATCCGACCTCCAACCTCCGACCTCTACTCCGATCTGAGCGCCACAATCGGATCCACACGCGTCGCGCGGCGGGCGGGCAGGTAGCTGGCGGCGAGCGCGACGACGGCCAGGACGGCGGCGACGAGCGCGAACGTGGACGGGTCGGTTGGCGTGATCTCGAAGAGCAGCGACGCCATCGTGCTGGAGAGCGCCAGCGCGACGCCGATGCCGATCACGATCCCCGCGCCGGCCAGCAGCATCGCCTGGCGGACGACGAGCGTCAGCACCGTCCGCTCCTGCGCGCCGAGCGCCATGCGGATGCCGATTTCGCGCGTCCGCTGCGCGACGGCGTACGACAGCACGCCGAAGATGCCGACCGCGGCCAGCATCAGCGCGACGGCGGCGAAAATCGCCAGCATCGTCATGTAGAAGCGCGGCTGCGAGATCGACCGCGACACGATCTGATCCAGCGTGCGCACGTTCGACACGGGCAGGTTCGGATCGACAGCGGCGACCTCGGCGCGAACCGCCGACGTCAGCGTCTCCGGCGCGACCGACGTCCGCAGCGCGACGCTCATCGACCGGACCGGCCATTGCTGGAGCGGCAGATAGATCTCGGGCGGATCCGCCTCCGCCAGTCCGGCGTCCTTCACGTCGCCGACGATCCCGACCACTTCGCCGCCGGCGCGCGGCTTGCCGGGTCCGCGCCCCCATCCGAGGTTGATCGTCTTGCCGATCGGATCCTCGTTCTTGAAATACTCGCGCGCGGCGCTCTCCGTGATGAGAACGACCGGCGGCGTGCCGGCGCGATCGCGGTCGGTGAACAGGCGTCCGCGCTTCAGCGGAATGCCGACGGTCGAGAAGTACTCCGGCGTCGTCACGCGCACTTCCATCGCCGGCTGCTGTGACGGCGGCACCGGCGGACGGCCGGCAACCTCGAACGAGATGTTGAACGCGAGCCCGCTGAGCGGCAGCCCCATGACGGCGCCGGCCGACTGCACACCGGGCAGCGCGCGCAGCCGAGGCATCAGCTGATCGAAGAACGCAACCTGCTGCGGCTCCTCCTTGTAGCGCGTCTCGGGCAGCGACAGCTCGAACGTCAGCGTCCGTTCCGACTGGAAGCCCGGATCGACCGACTGAAGTTTCGAGAAGCTCCGGATCAGCAGCCCCGCGCCCGCGAGGAGCGTCACGGCGAGCGCCATCTCGACGACGACGAGGACGCCGCGTACGCGTCCGGCGCGGGCTGACACGGCGCCGCGTCCCCCTTCCTTGAGCGATCCGGCCAGCGCGCCGCGCGCGGACTGGTACGCGGGGACGATCCCGAAGACGACGGCGGTGACGAGCGCGACCGCGACAGTGAACAGCATGACCGTCGTGTCGATGCGCACCTCGTCGAGCCGCGGAAGGCCCTGGGGCGCCAGCGCGATGAGGGATTCGACGCCCCACACCGCGAACAGCAGGCCGACGCCGGCGCCCGCGAACGCCAGGATCACGTTCTCCGTCAGCAGCTGGCGGACGAGGCGCCAGCGGCCAGCGCCGAGCGCCGTGCGCACCGCCATCTCGGTTTCGCGCGACGCGGCGCGCGCGAGCAGCAGGTTCGCGACGTTCACGCACGCGATGAGGAGCACGAAGCCGACGGCCGCAAACAGGATCAGCACGGCGCGCCGGATGTCGCCGACCATCGCTTCCTGCAGCGGCACCGCCGTGAAGCCGAGCCCCTCGTTCATGTCCGGGTACTGCCGCGCGAGATTCGCGCCGATCGTCTGGATCTCCGCCGCGGCCTGCTGCGGCGTCACATCGGGCTTCAGCCGGCCGACGACCTGCAGATACCAGCCGCCGCGCTGCTTCGAGACGAAGTTCTCGTCGTACTCGATGGGCACCCAGAGCTGACGCTCGCGCGGATAGTCGAAGCCCGCCGGCATCACGCCGACGACCTCACGCTTCACGTCGTCCAGCAGGATGCTTCGGCCGATGATGTCGCGCGCGCCGCCGAATCGCTGCTGCCACAGCCCGTAGCTGAGAACGACGACGTTCGTCCGGCCGGGCGTGTTCTCGTCCGCCTCGAACGTGCGGCCGAGGACGGGACGCACGCGCAGCACGTTGAAGAGCGACGCGCTGACTTCGGCGCCGTTCAGGCGCACCGGCTCACCCTCGCCCGTGAGAATCAACCGCGTCGTGGAAATCGCCGCGGCGTTCTCGAGGCTCTTCGCCATGTGCGCGGTGTCGATGAAGTTCGGCCCCGACATGACGGCGCGCTTGCCGTCGTAGACGTGATAGACGCCGACGAGACGATCCGGCTGGGGATACGGCAGCGGCTTCAGCAGCACGCCGTAGACGACGCTGAAAATCGCGCTATTGGCTCCGATGCCCAGAGCGAGCGTGAGAATCGCGACGAGGGAGAAGCCGGGGCTCTTCAGCAGCCGGCGGAACGCATACAGCACGTCTTGGCGCATGGCAAAGATCGGTAAGAGCGAGAAGCGTACCGGCCGATTTCGGCCGGATTTCGCGCGTGGTGACGGCCACGCTGTTCGTCCCGCGACAGCCGGATCCCGATTCCGGACAATTACGCAGGGGCCTTCCAGCGGGGGTTGATCCGCGCGTACAACGCCTGGTCGCGCGGCTCGCCGAACTTGACGCTGCTGGCGCGAAGAATCCCCTCGCGCGTGTAGCCGGCCTTCTCCAGCACCCGGATCGACTGGCCGTTGTCGGCGAACGGGAGCGCGAACAATCGCAGCAGGTTGCACTTCGTGAAACCGTAGTCGGTCACGAGCGCGAGCGCTTCGGCCGCGATGCCGCGCCCCCAGAACGGCTCGCCGAGCCAATAGCCGATCTCCGCCGAGTAGCGCTCGATGTCCGCGAGCGGCGAGAAGCCGACGCCGCCCGCCGCCTCCCCCTCGACCACGATCGCGAAGTTCGTCACGGGCACGAGGCCGTTCAACGAGTTGATGAAGCGGCGCGCAGCGGCGGGCGTGTACGGGTGCGGAAAGCGGTCGCGCAGCTGGCGCGAGACGTTGACGTTGTTCGCGTGCCGGACGAGCGCGTCGATGTCCGAGGCGCGCCACGGACGCACGAGACAGCGCTCGCCGTGCAGCTCCATCAGAGCAGTCCCTGTCCGATCGTCTTCAGCCATCGCTCCGCGTCACGAAAGCGCGGACACACCTTCTCCACCAGCGACCAGAAGCGCCGCGAGTGGTTCGGCTGCCGCAGGTGCATCAGCTCGTGCAGCAGGATGTACTCGCGCACGTCCGGCGGCATCTGGATCAGCCGGTAGTTGAGCGCGATGTGCCCGCGGGTCGAGCACGAGCCCCAGCGCGATCGCTGATCGCGGATCGACACCGCGGCCACCTCGAGGCCAAGGCGCGCCGCGAGGCCGTGGAGCTGCGGAATCAGCTCGTCGCGCGCGCGCGTTCGCATCGCCTGGACGAGCGCGGGGCGGACGTCCTCCTCGAACGCTCGGATGGGCACGGCCATCGACGCGGCCCTCGCGATGATTCGGCCGTTCTCGCGCGCGCACCGGATGACGGCCGGCTCGCCGTCGATCAGGATCGTCGTCCCGTCCGTCCACCGCGCGGGCGGCGCGGCGGGCCGGAGCTGCTGCTTCGCGCGCTGCCTCTCCGCCCACTCGAGATGGCGCTCCGCGAACCGGAGCGCCTCCGCGCGCGAGCCGCCGCGCGGGATCGTCACGCGCAGATCGCCGTCCGGACGCAGACGCAGAATGTAGCGGCGCGCGCGCCGCACGCGCACGAAGTGCACGACGAAGTCACGCCGTCGCTCCCGCGGAGGCGGGAGCGGAGGCGGAAGGTCCCGCGACGGCGGAAGCGGGGGCGAATCGAACGGAAACCGGAGCTGCAGCGCCGTTACCGCGACGTCTGCCGCGCCTCGGGTCCGATGAAGCGCGTCAGCCACGCAAACACCGCGTCGTGCCAGTACTGACTGTTGGCCGGCTTCAGCACCCAATGTCCTTCGTCGGGAAACACCAGCGCCTCGCTCGGGACGCCGTTGCGGCGCAGGATGGTGAAGAGCTGCAGCCCCTGATCCACCGGGACGCGGAAGTCCTGCTCGTTCGTGATCACCAGCGTCGGCGTCTTGATGTTGTGCGCGAACAGGTGCGGCGACCACTTGCGGAAGTTCTCGCGCGCCGCCTCGCTCGTCGCCGGCCCGCCGAAGTCCCAGTCGGTGAACCACAGCTCCTCGGTCGCAAGCGCCATCGATTCGAGATTGAAAACGCCGTCGTGCGTCACCGCGGCCTTGAACCGATCCGTATGTCCGATGATCCAGTCCACCGCGTAGCCGCCGTAGCTCGCGCCGGCAATCCCCATCCGCGTCGCGTCCACGTAGGGCAGCTTCGAGACGGCGTCGAACACCGCGTCGAGATCCTGCATCACCTTGCCGCCCCAATCCTGCGAGATCGCGTCGACGAACGGCTGGCCGAAGCCGGTCGATCCGCGCGGGTTCGGCGCGGCAATCACCCAGCCCTGCGCCGCCCACAGCTCCGGATTCCAGCGGTACGACCACGCATCGCCCCAGTCTCCCTGCGGACCGCCGTGAATGAGGAACACGACCGGATGCTTCGCACCCGCATCGAACGACGGCGGCTTGATCAGCCAGTACTGCACCGGCGTTCCGCCCGCGCCGCTCACCGTCAGGCTCTCGGGCGGATTCATGTTCACCTGCTTCAACCACGCGTCGTTCTCGTGCGTGATCGCCTGCAGGTCCTGCCCCGCCACCCGGAACAGCTCCGCCGGCGCGGTCATGGACGATTTGGAGACGATCATCGATTGACGGGCGAGGCTGACGTCGCCGATCGCGCCGCCGCTCGCGACCATCTCCGGCGTGCCGCCCGCGAACGGCACGCGATACAGATCGGCGGTCGCCTCGCTCGACGCCGTGAAGTAGATCGTCTGGCCGTCCGGCGACAGCGCGAAGCTGCTGACGGACAGATCCGGCGATTCGAACACCGTCCGCTTCGTGCCGGTCGCGCGATCGTAGACGTCCAGATACCAGCGATCCGACTCGAAGCCCGGCCGCCGCTGCGCGCGGACGACGAGCGACGTGCCGTCCTTCGTGAACACCGGCTGCACGTCAGCGGCCGGGTTCGGCGTCAGCTTGCGGGCGCTGCCCCCCGACACGGGCACGATCCACACGTCGTTGTTCGTCGTCCAGGCCTCGCGGTCGTTGCCTTCGCGGTTCGAGACGAACGCCAGTTCGCGGCCGTCCGGCGTGAAGGCGACGGCGTCCCCTTCCTGCTGCGTCGGCGGCGAATCGAAGTCGCCCGGCGTGAGGTCTCGCGCGGCGCCGGTCTTCAGATCCGCGAGGAAGACGTGATGACGGAGACCGTCGCGCCACGCGTCCCAATGGCGATACAGCAGGTGCGTGAGGTGGTGGACCTTCACCGGATTCGTCGCCGCGTCTTCGCGGCGCCGCTGATTGCACGCGAGATCCGCGCAATCGGGATACACATCCGCGACGATGGCGACGGACGCGCCGTCGGGCGCGAACACGAGCGGCGGCTGCACACCGCCGGGCAGGCTCGTCACGCGGCGCACGCCGCTGCCGTCCGCGGCGGCGACGTACACCTGCGGCTCGCCGTCGCGCGTCGAAATGAACGCGATCTGCCGCGCGTCGGGCGACCAGCGCGGCGTCGTGTCGCCTTTGGGGCTGGTGATGAGTGCCCTGGGCGCGGACGATCCGTCGGCGGGCACCACCCAGATGTCGCTGTTTCGCGCGTTCGCCTTCACGTCCGTCGTCGTGCGGACGAACAGGACGAGGCGTCCGTCCGGCGAGACCTGCGGATCGGACACGCGGACGGCGGTGAGGAGATCCTGAATTGAGAAGGGACGCTGCGCGGCGACGGGCGCCGCGACCGCTAACGCCGCCAGCACCCCGGCGGCACCAGACATGAACGTGCGCATGCCTGCATGATACCGGGGTGCGGGCCGCGAAGAAATACGAGAGCTACTGGACGCTCACGACGCCGACAACGGGCTTGAGCATGTATTTCGCCGTGGACTTGCCCTTGCCGTTGCTGCTGCCGGTCTTCGTGATGGACTTGTCGCCGTCGAAATCGAGCGTGATCGTCGTCGCGCCGCCAGCCGGCACGGTGAACTGCCGATTCAGCTTGACCTCGCCGGACGAGACCGTCACCGGGGCGCTCAGGCCCGCGGGCGCCGCCATGGTCGGCGCGCACGCGTCGCCGGTCGTCGGGTTCTCGAAGTAGATCGCGGCGCTCGACACCTGCAGCCGGATCTGCGTGTAATGTCCGGCGCCGAGCGTGCCGACGCCCAGCACGTCGACCGGTCCCTGCAGCTTCTTGAGATCGCAGGTGCGCGACGCGCCGCCGTCCGCGAAAGCCAGCGTGCGCCATTCACCCGGATCCGCGGCGTGGATGCTCACGCCCGAAAACGTCACGAGCACCGCCTGCGCGTCGCTGAACGGACTGTCGGTCATCTTGATCGTGACCTGGCCCTTCGCCGCGCTCGCCGTGCCGGCGCCGCTCGACGACGTCGGATTCGACGAACCGGACGGCGCGACGGGGCTGTCGCCGCCGCACGCCAGCAGACCGGCACCCAGCAGAACGCCGGCGATCACGAGAGACTGTCTGAATACACGCATGAGTTCTCCTCGAGGCATTGGTCTCGCCTCATCGGGAGAGGGCAGCAAGCAGCGGGCCGGGGGGCAACCCCCAATAACTGTCGAGGTATCAGCGGCTTACAAATCTGGCGGCCGAATCGGAACTGTTCAGATTCCGTCCGGCGCTCCCAAAATTTTCATCGCTATTCGGAGCGGAGCGCCGTCAGCGGATCGACCGCCGTCGCGCGGCGGGCGGGCACGTAGCTGGCGATGAACGCGATCAGCGACAGGAACACGGATACGGCGAGGAAGCTGATCGGATCGCTGGGGCTCACGTTGTAGAGCACCGACTTGACGATCGGCGTGATCAGGAAGGCGCCGGCGGCGCCGAGCAGGACGCCGAGACCGGCCAGCTTGAGGC
>DASSOM010000267.1:0-20519 GCA_035700625.1 Vicinamibacterales bacterium | reverse complement strand
CCCCCGGATGGTTTAGGCTTCGAGCCCCGGCATCCGGAAGGGTGCCGGGGTTTTTTATTGGAGTGCGCGCCTGAACTGCTCGATCTCCCGCGCGTAGAAGGCGGGCGGCGCGGTGCGGACGAACTGTTCGGCGTAGGGGCGCGCTTCGGCGGTGCGGCCGGCGCCGAGCAGCTCGCTCGCGAGGTTGTAGAGCGCGTCGTAGTTCGCCGCGTCCAGCGCGACGGCGTGCTTCCAGTACTGGATGGCGGCGTCACGATCACCCGACTTGATCGCGACGACGCCGAGGCCGGCCTGGGCGCGGGACGATCGCGGGTCGTTGGCGGCGGCGCGCTCGAAGGCCTCGCGCGCGGCGGCGAGCTTCCCCTGCTGCATGTAGACGGCCGCGGTGTTCTCGATCGCGAAGGCGTCGCGCGGATTGATCGTCAGGATGCCGGCGAACGTGCGCAGCGCGTCCGCGTCGCGCCCCGCGTGCGCGTAGGCAATGCCGAGGGCGTTCAGCGCCTCGGTGTTGTCCGGTTCCGCCTTCGCCGCGCGCTCGAGCATGGGAATGGCTTCCGTGACGGCGCCGGTCTCCGCGAGATAGGTGCCGAGCCGGATGTCGATGTCCACGTCGGCGCCGATCACCTCGATCGCACGGCGCAGCGTCGCAATGGCATCTGCAGGCGCGCCGTTCTCCCACTGCAGGAACGCGAGCCGCCGGTACGCGAGCCCCATGTCCGGCCGCCGTTCGATCACGCGCCGGTAGGCGTCGATCGCGTCCGCATCGCGCCCCTGCTGATGCAGCTCGATTCCGCGCATCATCAGATGATCGACATCGATGAGCCGCTTGGGGTCGTCTTGCTCGCCGTAGCGCGCCTTCCGCGGCGCGGCGGCCGAAACGTAGCCGAGCGCGCGCAGCCGTTCGCGCGTTTCGCCGGTTTCCTCGATCTGCTCGCCTGGCAGCGCCGCCCCGAACGCTTGAAATCGCGCGGTCAGCGTCCGGACCTGCGCCGGTTCCTTCGGCGCAAGGTTGGAATGCTCTTTGGGATCGGCACCCAGGTCGTAGAGCTCCTCGATCGGAAGGTCGATGTACTTGTCCCGTCCGTCGATGACGCCCCACAGCGGCGCCCAGCCGCGCTTCAGCATGGGCATCATCGCTTCGAAGTACGACGGCCGCGGCTCCGCTTCGCCGTCGCGGGCGGTCAGCAGGGTCCGCCCGGGCAGATTGGGCGGCAGGTCCAGTCCGACCAGGCCCGCGATCGTCGGCAGAATGTCCACGTGCCGCACCGGGACGTGGCTGACGACCTCGCGGTCGCGGGCGGCGACGCCGGCGCCGACCTGCGCCAGAATCAACGGAATATGCAGGGTGGATTCGTAGGCAAACACGCCGTGCGTCGCCTCGCCGTGGTCGCCGAGCCCCTCGCCGTGGTCGGCGGTGACGACGATCGTCGTGGGGCGCGCGCTGCCGCGCGCGGCCTGGAGCAGCGGCGCGAGCGCGGCATCCACATAGGCGACTTCGCCGGCATACAGGTTGTCCGCGTACTCACGGTCGTACGGCGGCGGCGGCGTGTACGGCGAATGCGGATCGAACACGTGGACCCACGCGAACCACGGCTTCTGCTGCGACGCGATCCACCGGTCCGCCGCGGAGACCACCTCAGACGCGGGACGCTCCGCCAGCTCGAATCCGTCGCCGCGCACTTCCCGCCCGCTCACGTCGTCGTACGTGTCGAAGCCCTGGGCGAGGCCGAAGTGGCGATCGAGCGGAAACGCTGCGACGAAGCCGCCCGTCGCGAAGCCTTTCGCGTGCGCGAGCTCCGCAAGCGTCGTCGCGGAGTCGGCCAGCCGGAACCCCGCGTTGTCGCGAACGCCGTGCTGATACGGGTACTCGCCCGTCATGATGCTCGAGTGCGACACGAGCGTCAGCACCCCCTGCGCGTGCGCGAACGTGAAGCGCACCCCTTCGCGCGCGAGCCGGTCGAGATTCGGGGTCTTCGCGCGGCCCCCGTAGCTGCCGAGGGCGTCGGCGCGCAGCGTGTCGATCGTGATGAGCAGGATGTTCTGGTTGGACGTTTCAAGGAACGGCGGGAACGCGGCCGCGCGGCGGGATTGCCAGACCCAGAGCCCCGCGATGATCGCGGCGGCGGCGATCGCGAGGATGCCGATACGCTTGAGGTCAGGGCTAACCACCTTCGCCAAGGCTACGGTGGTCCGCCGAAGCAGGAAGACGGGCAGCCTGCGAAGGCGGAAGCCCTGACCCGCACGCTCAGCGACAGGCCCGGGACGTCGGGCAGACCTGCGGCGGGACCCCGCGCCGGATCGCTTGTGCGGCATTCAGATCAGGATACACTCTCATGGCGGATACGTAGGGCGGGTCTTCAGACCCGCCGGGGGGAGCAGATGACGATCATACGCAAGTCGGCACTCATGATGATGGTGGCGGCCCTGGCGCTGGCGACGTCCGCGCTCGCGCAGAGCCGCGGCGTCGGCCGCATCAGCGGCGTCGTCGAGGACGAATCGGGAAAGAAGCTCGAGGGCGTGCAGATCAAGGCAGTCAAGCAGGGAGAGACCGAAGCCTTCACCGCGACGACGAACGACAAGGGCGAGTGGGCCATCGGCGGCCTCGCGGGCGGCGAATGGAATCTCGACTTCTCGAAGGATGGCTTCGTCACCCGGCAGATCGCGTATCCCGTCAACGAATACGGGCGCTCGAAGCCGATCGAGATGAAGCTGAAGGTGGCGGAAAAGAAGGTCGATCCGAACGCCGAGATCCGCACGGGGCTCGAGCAGGCCGCGAAGCTGATGCAGAGCGACCAGTTCGTCGAGGCGCGCAAGATCTACGAGGATCTGCTGGCCAAGTATCCCGAGGCGTGGCAGATTGAGCCGCTGATCGCGCGCACGTACGCGGGCACCAAGCAGCCCGACGAGGCCATGAAGCACCTGCAGGTGGCGCTTGCGAAAGATCCCGAAAACGTGGAAGTGAAGCTGCTGATGGCGTCGGTCTACGTCGATCAGAACAACGTCGCGGAGGCGCAGAAGCTTCTCGACTCGATCGATATGACGAAGGTCAAGGATCCGGTCGTGTTCCTCAACACCGGCATCACCCTGATCAATCAGGGGAAGGCGGAGCAGGCGCTGCCGATCTTCAACAAGGTCGTCGAGGCGCAGCCGGACCAGCCCGAAGGGTACTACTACCGCGCCCGCGCGTATCTCGCGATGGGCAAGTTCCCCGAAGCGAAGGCGGATCTCGAGAAGTTCATTTCGATGTCTCCGCCGGATTCGCCGCAGGTCGCCGAAGCGAAGAAGATTCTCGAACAGTTGAAATGAATCGGGGCGCCGTCGTCCTGGTCGTACTCCTGGCCGCGTGCGGCAGCAGCGGAAACGGGGACGGCGGGCAGGGGCCGCCTCCGGGACCGTCGCCGGGGCCTGGAACGCAGAATCCCTGCGCGACGGCGTTGACGGGGAACGAGGCGGACGTCTCCACCGGAGACGAGATTCTGGGCACCGTCGCGGCCCGGATTCGCGATCAGGGACTGCAGGCGGTCTCGATCCCCGACAAGGGCACGCTCGTCGACGGCAATCCGCGCGGGCGCGCCCTCGAAGGACTCTGGCTCCATCGCGCGGCCGAGGAGCGGCGGCAGCGGGCGCTCGCGCCGCCGGTCACCGCGCCAGCGCCCGCCGACGCGGACGTCGGCGACATTGCCGTCCTGCAGGACCAGGGGGATCTGATCCTCCCCGCCAACATCTTTGACCTCCGCGCCACCGGCTTGCGCTTCACCCGCAGCGGCGGGGGCTACGATGTGACGAAGATCGATGCGTCGTTCCGAACCCCGCTCGGCAGTCGCATCATCCTCACCGACGACGACAGCGCGCGCCGGGACGTGCCGTTCGGCTTCAGCTTCTACGGCCGCACCCAGTCCGCCGCGTTCGTCAATTCCGACGGCAACGTCACGTTCGGCGAGGAAGACAAGGCGAGCACCGAGCGCAACGTCTCGCGTCTGCTGACCGGCCCGCCGCGCGTCTCACCGTTTCTCGCCGACCTCGATCCGAGCAGCGGCGGCAAGGTGTTCGTCAACACGAGCAGCGATCAGTACACCGTCACCTGGTGCGGCGTTCGCGGCTTCGACTCGACGGACGGCACGACGACGCAATTGACGCTGCTGCCGGATGGGACGATCGAGCTGAAGTACGGCGATACCGTGACGCTTCCCGACGCCGTCGTCGGACTCTCGCCGGGGCGGACCGGGGACTTCACGCCGGTCGACCTGAGCCGCGCGCCTGTTTCCGGGACGGGCGCGGTCGGCGAGCGCTTCGCGGGCGCCGGCACGCTCGACACCGTGGCGCTCTCGAAGCGCTTCTATGCGTCGCATTCTGACAGCTACGATCAGATCCTCTTCTGGACCGATCAGCGCATCATCCGGGACGCATTCTCGTACGAGCTGACGGTCTCCAACGACGTGCGCGGCCTCGGGATCGACCTCTACGATCTCTCGAGCGAGTACGGCAGCCCGGGCCGGCTGCGCTCCGTGGTCGTGATGGACTGCGTGTGCAAGTTCCCGGACAATCCGAAGACGAAATTCCTCGGCGAAAACAACGCGCTGAGCGTGATGGGGCAGGAAGTGGGCCACCGGTGGCTCGCGTACCTGAACTTCCGCGATCGCAACGGACAGACGTCCGACGCGCTGCTCGGGCGCGACCTCGCGCACTGGAGCTTCTTCTTCGATTCAGATGCGTCGGTGATGGAAGGCAACGACATCGAGGATCTCGGAGGAGGGCAGTTCCGGACGGTTGCGGCCGTGGAGCGGTACAGCCTCCTCGATCAGTACGCGATGGGGCTGATTCCGCCGAGCCGCGTGCCGCCGTTCTTCTATGTGGAAGGGGCGACGGCGGTGCCGTCGCGCGAACGCGACTCCGCGCCGGACGTGGGCGTCAGGATTACCGGGACGAAGCGCGAGGTCCTGATCGAGGACGTCATCGCCGTCAACGGCGCGCGCTCGCCGTCATCGGCCAGCGCCGCCAAGGTCCACCGCCAGGCGTTCGTCTACGTCGTCGGCCGGGGACGCACGGCCTCGCCGTCGCAGATCGACAAGGTGGACACGTTCCGCCGCGCGTGGGAGACGTTCTTCGAGGAGGCCACGGACGGGCGGATGACGGCGGTCACTGAATTGAAGTGACCGCTATTTCCAATTCAGCATCGCGATCGCGTCCTGCGCCTGCTGGACGTACGGACCGCCCATCTTCACGTATTTCTCGAGGTTCTCGATCGCGCGCTTGCGGTCCTTCTCACCGCCGATCCATTTCTGCATGACGCGATCGTAGCGCTGTGATTTCAGCGACCGCATCTGATAGGCGCGGCCGAGATTGAAGTAGCCCAGACTGTCGGCCGGCGAAATTTTGGTGGCCTTCTCGAACTCGTCGATCGCGGAGTCGAGCGCGCCGCGGCGGACCTGGATCACGCCAATCGCATTGCACGCCTCCTCGTCCTGCGGGAAGCGCCGCTGGGCGTCCCTCAGCACGTCGAGCGCCTCGTCGTCTTTTTTCTGCAGGAGGTACGCGTCGGCGAGGTTGTAGTAGACGTCGGCGAATTCCGGCGCCTGCCGGCGTACGCGTTCCCACGACGTGGTGGCATCCGTGTACTTGCCGAGCGCGAGCTGCGACAGGCCGAGGGCGTAACTCACCCACGCATGCGCATCGGGGGCGGCGGCCGCCTGCGTCAGGAACGTCTCCGCGCGCTCGACGTCCCCTTTCTGATACGCGTCCCAGCCCTCCGCCGCGGCGTCGGCCGCGACGGCGTTCTCGGCCTTGCGCAGCTCCTGAACGATGTTGCCCGACTCGATGTGCGAGCGCAGCGCGTCCGCCGCGGGATTACCCGCGTCCGTCCGGACCTCTCCCTTCGCGAACGTCGGCGCGGGTTCGTCCCCGGGCTGTGGTTTGGCTGCGGGATTCTCCGTCTTCTTGCTGTCGTAGGCCGGGTCTTTAGACCCGGCGGACGCGGCGTGGTCGTCCTTGCCCGCACCTTCCGGCACCGCATGCGGCGGGGTGATGGTCCGAGGAACCAGCATCTTCGCCGGTTCGAGCGCAAGATAGCCGCGCCGAGCGCGCACTTTCACGTCACCGCGCGTGACGTTGACGGAGATCTTCCGGTACTTGCCGTCGAAGGTCTGATTCGTGGGCGCGTAGGCGAGGACGTAATACGTACCGGCGTCGCGCTGGATGGTGTCGAGCGCCCGACCGAAGTTGTTTTCGTTCCGGATGACGAACCCTCCGGTGTCGACCGCCAGTGCGTTGGGGCCGTCCTCGTTCATCTCGACGTGATTCGTGGCGCCCGCGGGATCCCATGCGAGCCTCTGGTCGATGATGGCCGACGAAGCAGTGCTCTTGTTCAGGCCGCGCGCGTCGATGGTGTACAAATGGGCACCGGCGCGGTTGGCCATCCCGGTGGCCTGCTGAACCTGCGACTCGAGATCCTGCACGAGGAAGCCTTCGGTCACGAACACGACGCTCTTCGGACCCGGCATCCGTGCGAGGCCATTCGACAAGGCCTCGACGACGCGCATCGTCGCGCGGGATGCGGTCTGAAACATCGTCATCACGTTCTTGCACTTGTTCATGACCATCGCGTCGGGCGGAACGCTGCGGCACATGTCGGGGTCATCCGAGCACGCACGTGTGACCGCACGCTGCAGCGCGTCGTTGTCCTGCCGCTCCGCGATGCGCCACGCTTCGTATTCATCCTGAATCCGGGGCCACTCCCGCGTCATCTGCAGCTGGAGCTTCGCGACATCCCCGGGCAGCTTGATGGATTCCACCGCCGCCTTCAGCTCCTCACGACTCGTCGTGAGGCGGTTGTTGATCATTGTCCCGTCGGCGATGACACCGGCGATGTCGCCCGGTTTCAGCGTCTCGTCCACGAAGTGCGCGACAGCCTCGCGGGTGTTCCTCAAGCCGCCGGGCGAGAGATGCATCGTGTCGAACAGGAAGATCCAAGTCTGGCGAGGTGCTGACGCTGCCGCGGGTGCTGGTGCTGCGGGTGCTGTGGGTGCTGCAGGTACTGGTTCCGGGCGTTCTGCGCCGACGAGCGTGAGTGACTGGATCGTCTGCGGCTTACCGTCTTCCGTGACCTCGAAGTCCTCGGGCCGGAGGTCCGTCACGAAATGGCCATTCTTGTCGAAGACCCGCACGTCCACTTCGACGACCTGGGTTCCCGACTTGAAGGTTGGCGGCTGCTGGGGCGGTTGCTGGACCGGCGCCTGCGAGGGCAGGGCAAGGAGTAACGCGGCAACGAGGATGCGAGGACTGGGCATGCCGACTCCCTGGGCGCTTTCTGATCCTCGATAGTATCGCTATTTCGCCGCGTTCAAGGCCTTCAGCGCGGCCTTCGCCTGTTCCTCGTAGGGACCTCCGATCGACAAATATTTCCGGTAGTTCGCGATGGCCATGTCGCGCACCTGGTGCGCGATCCGGAACTGCCGGTCGGACGTCATGCCCGGGCGGGCGTTATAGAACACGTGATACGCCGAGGCGAGGTTGAAATAGCCAAGGCCCTCGCGCGGATTCACCTTGATCGCCTGCTTGAACGAATCGATCGCGCTCGCCGCCGATCCCGCCCGCAGCAGAATGACGCCGATCGCGTTGTACACCTCGTCGTCTTTCGGCCAGCGTGCCCGCGCCGCCTCGAGGACCTTCAGCGCGGACGAGCCGTCCTTCTGCAGCAGGTACGCGTCCGCGAGGTTCATGTAGACCGGCTCGAAGTCCGGCGCCATCGCGCGCACGCGTTCCCACGACGAGGCGGCGTGCGGGTAGTCGGCCAGCGCGAGATGGCCGAGGCCGAGCACGTAATGGACCCACGCGTGCGCGTCCGGAGAAGCGGCGGCGCCCGTCAGCTCCCGCACGGCGGTTTCGACGTCCCCGCGCTGGTACGCCGCCCAGCCCTTCGCGGCCGGACTCGCCTCGGCGGGCGCCTCCGTCCTGCGCAGCTCGGTGACGAAGCCGCCGCCTTCGATTTCCGTCCGCAGCGCCGTGGCGGTGGTGGGTTCGATCACGGGCGCGGGTACGTCGCCTCGATCGGGGGCGAGGGATGTCGGCTCGTTGGCGGTCGCCCGGTCAGGGCTAAAGCCCTGACCCACATTACCGGAAGGGGAGGCCGGGCCTTCAGACCCGGACGGCACCGGCGTCAGCATCTTCGCCGGCTCGATCGCGAGATAGCCGCGGCGCGCGCGGACCTTCACTCCATCGCGTTTGACGTGCACGCGGATCTCGCGGTACTTGCCGTCGAATGTCTGATTCGTCGGCGCGTAACCGAGCACGTAGTAGGTGCCTGCATCGCGCTGGATCATCTGGAGGGGGTCGCCGATGTCGTTGAAGTTCTGGATGAACATCCCGCCCGTGTCGACCGCCAGGCTGTTCGGTCCGTCGACCTGCTCGTCGAACCTAGGAGGCTTCAGCGCGAGTTCCTCGGCATGGCTCATGAACAGCAAGTCGGCGTTGCGCCCCTTGTCGAGACCGCGCGCGTCGATGGCGTAGATGTGAGCGCCGGCCCGGTTCATCTGGCCGACCGCTTCGCGGAGCCTCGATTCCGTGCCGGACACGCTAAATCCATCGGAGAGGAATATGACCGTTTTGGGCCCGGGGATTCGCGCGAGGCCGTTCGCGAGTGTCTCGAGAATGCGGTAAGTGAACGCCGTGAGCTGCTGGAATTGACGGTTTGTCCCTATCGCTTTGGAGCGGACGGCCTGTGCGACTCCGTCAGAGTCGGATTCGCAAAGTTCGGGTCTGTCCTCGCACGCGCGCGCCGTCGCGAGACCGAGCGCGTTGCCGTCGTTCTTCTCCGCGATCAGCCATGCTTCGTGCTCATCCTGGAGTCTCGGCCACATCCGCGTGGTTTCGCGCTGGACGTCCGCGAAATCGCGCGGGAGTTTGATGGATAGGATCGCCTGGCGAAGCTCTTCCGTCTCGGTCGTCAGACGATTGTTCACCATTGTCCCGTTGACGATGACGCCACCGAGATCGCCATTCTGAAACCGCTCGCCTACGAATGTCGACAGCGCGTCCTGCACGCGGTGGAGCCCGGCATCGGACAAATGGCTCGTGTCGAACATGAACACCCACGTCTGGCGAGGTGCTGGACGTGCTGCGGGCGCTGACGGTGCTGTGGGTGCTGGTGCTGAGGGTGCTGGGGGTGCTGTCCGTGGCGCTGCCGAAGGTTCTGCGCCGATCAGCGTGAGCGATTGGATCGCCTGCGGTTGGCCGTCCTCCGTGATCTCGAAGTCGTCCGCGGTCAGATTGGTAACGAAGCGGCCGTCCTTGTCGAAGACGCGGACGTCCACCTCCACCACTTGCGTGCCGGACCTGAATGTCGGGGGCTGCTGTTGCTGCGCGAGGACGGGGGCGGCGAGGACCACGATCGCCGCGGCGGCCGCGGTCCGGACGGACACACCCATGGAGGGTTCCTTTACCGGCAGGCGCTGGCGGCGCGATGGTCAGCCCGTAAAGGGCTGACCCACATATCCGGGGGTGGCAGACCTGAAGGTCTGCGCTAGGAAACGGTCTGCGCTACTTCACGTCGACGACGAAGAGATTGTACTTCTTGCCGTCCTTCTCGAGGTAAGCGATCTTCGAGCCGTCCGGCGACCACGCGGGCACCATGACGTGCTTCGTGCCGTCCAGCGCCTTCTTGTGTCCCTGCCCATCCATCACCGACAGGCGGTCGTCGTCGTTGACGTAGGCGATCATCGCGCCCGCGCTTTCCGGCGCCCAGCCGAAGGTGTAGCCGGGGATGAACTGCATGTCGATGTACTTCCCGACCTGCTCCCCCTTCAGGCGCAGCGTGATGATGTGCTGCATCTGGCTGTTCATCGCGACGTTAATCGCCTCGTCGCTGCTGGTGCCCGCGCTGGAGGTGCCGCCGCGGGCGAGATCGCCGCCCATTGGCGTCGCGGTGACCGTGTTTCGCTTCTGCTGATCCTCGATGCCGATCATGAGCGAGTGATCGCCAGGCGCCCACTTGTTCGATTTCCAGGTGTAGTACTCCGACGCCCACGTGGGCGGCGCGTCGACCGACTTCGTCTTCGCGCCGTCGATCTGCAGCACGTAGTGGCGTGCATTGCCCATCGTGCCGAGCCGGGTGCGCTCACCCGTCTGCACGTACAGCTGGGTGCCGTCATCCGACCAGGCGAGCTGGATCGGTTCACCCTTTATCTTGAGCTGCGTGACCTGCGACGGCGCTGAAAACGTCAGCGCCGACGCGTCGCGCGCGGGGGCCTGCGGAGCGGACGCGATCGCGAGCACGAGGACCGTGGTAAGCACCGTGTCACCTCTTCTCGATTTGGGCCAGTTTCGACTGCAGTTCGGGCGAGCCCGGCATCGCGGACAACCCCGCGCGGAGCGCCTGCACGGCAAGTGCCGGCTCCGACATCCTGAGATAGGCGTCCGCGAGCGCGAGATGCGCCGGCACGAGCATCGGATCGATGTTGGCGGCGGCGCGCCATGCGCCGATCGCCTGACGATGATCGCCGGCCTGCTCCCACGCCCAGCCGAGCACGAACGCGGCCGCGGCGCTCGAGTGATCGAGCGTCATCGACTCCTTCAGTTCGGCGGCGGCGGGCGCGTACTGCTCCTGCGCGAACAGGTCCAGGCCTTTCAGCGCGTGCGCCGCGGCGGGCGTACCCGACTTCTGCCACGCCGCCCGCGCCGTCCTGACGATGTCGCCATCGAGCAGGTCGGCCGGCCGGAACGCCGGCGCGGCCGCGGCACTCGCGGCCGGCGGCGCGGATCCGGCGCGAACGTCGACTTCGCGGGACAGATCGGCGACGGGCTCCGCGCCGTCCTGGACGTGCACGCGCGCGATGTACTTGCCTGGCGGCACGCCGTTCAGCGGCAGCTCGAAGGTCGCGCGCCGGACGACGGAGGCGCCGGACGTGACCGGTTCGTCGAGAACAGCCTGCACGGTCTGCGTCGGGTGATCGCCCCCGAGCGGCACCAGCGATGCGCGCGCTGACAGATCCGCGAGCTGACTGTCGGAGCGTCCATATGCTTCGACGATGCCGCCAAGGCCGTCGTCGGTGAACGCTTCGGCCCGGACGGGCAGGGCACCGGTGACGGAACCGAGCACGAGGTCGCTGACCGACACGGCCGGGCCGCTGACGGATCGCACGTCGAGACGCCGATCCGCGCTGCCCACCAGGCCGCCCGGCTCGCGGACGACGGCGCGCATCAGATAGCTGCCCGGCGGCACCTCGAACTGCACGCGATAGGCGCTGCGTCCCATGACGCCATCCTTCAGCGGCTGTTCGGGGAGCGGAATGGTGTCGGTGCCGCTCGCGGCGACGCGGCCGTCGCGCACGTCGCGCGCGACGAACACGACGTCGGCCGTCGTGTGATTCTGATCGCGCACCGGCAGATCGGCTTCGAGCGAGAGCACGACGCGCGGCTGTCCGCTCGCCTCGGAGCGAAGCACGTACGTCGTGTAGTCGATTTTCAACGCCTGCTGGACGAACGGCGCGGCGAGCGCGGCGTCGATCGCGCGGCGCCGATCCAGCTTCGCGTCCGCACGCGGCACGGTGTAACCCGTCCGTGCGCTGACGACCGCGCCGGGACGCGTCACCTGCACCTGCACGCGGCGATAGCTGCCCGGAGCCGCTGCCGCGTCCGCGCTCGGCGTGAAGCCCACCAGATAGTAGTCCTGGGAACGATCGGCCAGCTGCGCGAGGGCCTTATCAAGATGAGCGGCCGCATCGTTGACCAGGACGCCGTCGGTTTCGACCGCGAGCGTGCCGAGCGACGCGAGACGATTCTGGACCTCGGTCGACGGCGTGGTGGACGGCGTCAGGCCTTGCTTCACGTCCGGCGTGCGGCGGTTCAGATCCATCGACCAGATCACCGAGTAGCTCTGGGCGGCGGCGGCCGCGACGTCCTGAAGATCGCGCGACAGGTTCTGATCGTGGAACCCTTCGGAGAACAGAACGACCGTCTTGCGTCCTTCGATCGCGCTGTACTGCTTGATGACATCCGCGAACCGCTGCAGGAACTCGCGCGAGGTCGTATCGACCTGCTGCACGACCGCGCGGGCGTTCTCGGTCATCACTTTGCGCGCGGTCGCCTGCTCGCCGGCGCCGACCTCCGCGCCGCGGTCGGCGCGCCCTGATGCGAGCACCGAGGCGCCGGCGCTCACGTCAGACCCGAGATCCGCCGCCTGGCGATCGATCACGTCCTGAAGCACGGTCGCGTTTCCGCCCGCGATCTCGAACGCTTCCTCGATCGAGAGGCGGCCGACCGGCGTGTCGAGATTCCGCTGCAGATCGCCGTGCACCTTCTCCAGCTCCGCGACCGCGCGCGACCGGTCGGCCGTGAACCCGAGCTGCGGCCCCGGCCCCGGGAGCCCCACGACCGCCACGCGATCCGTCGGCCGGACGCGCCGCTCGATGAACTCCTGCGCCGCGCGCCGCGCGATCTGCTCGTTGCCCGGCGCGATGTGATGCTGATCGAAGACGAGGACGTAGAGGTGCCCGCGCGGCATCCCCTGGTTGCTCGTCACCTCGGCGGAGACCGCGCGAATCGCCTCGTCGCGGTAGGTACCGGCGGGCTCGTCGACGTGCTGGAACAGCAGGATCGGCAGCGCGCGGCCGTCCTCGACGATGCGGATTTCGTCGGGCTTCAGGTCGGTAATCGGCCGTCCCGTCTGGTCCACGACGCTCAGGTCGAAGCGGACGAGATCGACGCCGGATCGAAACACGGGCGCCTGCGGCGGCTGCGACTGGGCGGACAGGACGAGACCACCGGCCGCCGCGAGCAGCACGACGAGCGCGACACGCTTCCCCATGACTTCCTCCCCCGAGAATGCCTCGATTTTAGATCGGCCGGAGCCGGCCGGCGGCCGCAGACGGACAATTTCAGGGACGAATCAGGGGACGGACGCCGGGCCTTTCCGGCGCACGATCTCGGCCTTTTCCGGCTCTCCGAACATGGTCCAGAGCTGGATGGCGAGGCTCCGGCCTTCGCGGGTGGGGGCCACGCGGAGCAGATCGACCACCGCGCGGTCCGACTCGGCGTCGCGGCCGGTGGCCCTGTACAGCATGGCCAGGCCCGCGCGCGCGCGCGTGTTGCGGGGGAACACGCGGATCTCCTCTTTCAAATAGCGCTCGGCCTCCGGGTAGCGTTCGAGACGGCCCATCGAGTCGCCGAGGTAATAGTTGAGGTCGTTGATCTGGAGCGTCCGCCCCTCGAGCTGCCGGCGTGCCTCGAGCAGCGGCGGGATCGCCTCGGCGTAGCGTCCGGCCTTCCACAGCAGGACGCCCTCCGCGAAGGGGCGCATCGGCAGCGACGGATCCGCCTTGTGCGCGAGGTCCGCTTCACGCAGCGCCGCGTCGCGATCCCCTTGTTCGAGTGCGATGCGCGTGAGGAGCTGATGCGAGACGACCGGCGCGCCCGCCACGGCGAGCTGTGCGTGCGCGCGCGCTTCGTCGTAGCGCTGGAGGCGGAGCAGCGCGTTGGCCGCGCCGGTCAATCCGGACACGTTCGTGGGATCGCGCTGGACGAGCGCCTTGTACGCGTCGAGCGCCTCGGCGAAGCGGCCGTCGCGCAGCAGGAGATCGCCCAGCTGCTCCCACACGTCGAGCATGCCCGGATCCTCGCGCACGACGTCCTGCAGCATGGCGATCGCCTTGTCGAACTGCAGGCGTCCGGCGACATCGAGCGCCTCGCGGTACTTCTCGAGGATCCCGACCTTGTCCTTCGGATCCGGCAGCTCGTCGCCGGGAAGCGCGAGCGACGCCGCCGTTCCTGAACCGACATACCCCAGCGCGGCCAGCCGCTGACGGTCCTCGGCGCTCACCTCAGTGGGCGCGTCGATTGACGATCCCGCGATCAGCCCTTCGAGCGCCGATCGCATCGCCTGGCGTACCTGCGGACGATCCGCGGCGAGCGACGTGCGCTCACCAGGATCTCTCTGAAGGTCGTACAGCTCGTCACGCGGCGCGCGGATCAGCCGATAGCGCGAGTCGGTGAGCGAATACAACTCGCTCCACCCGAAGTGATAGCGCGAGTAGAGCGCTTCCGCGTAGATGCCGGTGTCGGGCAGCGTGCCCGATCCGTCCAGCACCGGGCGCAGGCTGCGGCCGTGGAGATCGGGGATCGAGGGGATGCCGACCAGATCGAGAATGGTCGGCACGAGATCGATGTGCTGCACGGGATTCGCGACGCGCCGCCCCTCGTGCTGTCCCGGCAGCTTCACGATCATCGGCACGTGCGTCGTCTCCTGGTAGAGAAACAGCCCGTGCTCCTGTTCACCGTGATCGCCGAGTCCTTCGCCGTGATCCGCGAGCAGGACGATCGTGGACCGATCGTAGAGGCCGTCGGTCTTCAAGCGATCCAGCAGGCGTCCGACCAGTTCGTCGGCGTAGGCGATCTCCCCGTCGTATGGCGCGTAGCTGCTGAAGCGCGCCGGCGGTTCGTACGGTTTGTGCGGCTCGTAGAAGTGGACGAAGAGGAACACGCGATCGCTTTTGCGTGCGCCGAGCCACGTCTCAGCGGCCGCGAGCGTCTGCGCGCCGTCGCGCTGCACCTGCCCGAGCGACAGCTCCGGCGAGGCCGCCGGCAGGTTGCTGTCGTAGGTATCGAATCCCTGGCCGATGCCGGTCGCGTCGCGCAGCACGTACGCGGAGACGAATCCGCCCGTCTGCCACCCGTGCTCGTGCAGCGCGCGCTGCACCATCCACTGACCGTCCTTGACCTTGAAGCCGATGTTGTCGCGGACGCCGGTCTGGAAGGGCAGCTCGCCGGAGAGGATCGCCGTGTGCGCCGGCAGCGTCTGCGGCGTGTGCGAGTACGCGTGCTCGAACACCGTCGCCCCGGCGGCGAGCGCGTCGATGTTCGGCGTCCGCACGCCTTTGTAGCCGTACACCGGCAGATGGTCCGCGCGAAGCGTGTCGATCGAAATGAGGATGATCGGTCCATCAGCGGCGGACGGCGTCCGCGCCGCGCGCACGTACCACGCAGCCACCGCGATAATGGCCGCGAGCGCGACGGCCGCGCCGAGCCACATCGCGCGCGTCCGCCGCGGCGGCTCAGCCGGCCTCGTCGTCCGTTTTGCCTTGCGGGGCATGTCATGTGATTATCGCTCCTCCGCAACCTCCGTTACTGCGGATCCGTCTCTTGTCTCATGTCCGATCTCCACCTCGCACTCCGTCAGCTCCGCCGGCGGCCGATCTTCACGCTCACCGCCGTCCTCACCCTCGCGATCGGCATCGGCGTCAACGCCGTGGCGTTCACCGTCGTGAGCGGGGTGCTGTGGCGCGGGTCGGCGACGGCGGCGCGCGAAGGCGTCGGTCGCATCGCGACGACTCCCGCGGGGGACGAGGGCGGGTACGCGTCGCTCGAGGAATTCCGTCGATTCGAGGAGGCGACGCGCGGCGCACTCGATGTCGCGGCCGAAGGGCGATCGTCGCTCGGGTGGCGGCACGACGGAATGACCGAGACGGCGTGGGTGCTGTTCGTGTCTCCGAAGTACTTCTCGATGGTCGACGTCGAGCCCATCGTCGGACGCCTCGAGGTTGCCCCGGCCGCCGACGGCACGGCACCGGTGGTCATCGGTGAACGCTTCTGGCGGAAGAAGCTGAATGCGGCGCCATTGGCCGGCCTGACGCTCCGGTTGAACGACGCGGACGTGGCGGTTGCCGGCGTCCTGCCGGATGCCTATACGGGTCCCGCCGGGCTCTATTCGCCGGACGTGTGGCTGCCGATCGAGGATCTCTCGCGTCTCGGGACGCCGGCGTCGCTGCAGGCGCGCGACACGCGCTGGCTGTTTGTGATGGGGCGGCTGCGTCCCGGCGTCAGCGTCGCGGAAGCGCAGACGCGCGTGGAAGCGGCGGCCGCCGAGATGGCGCACGACTGGCCCGACTCGCACGCGCAGCGCGGCGCCCGCTACCGGCTGCTGGGCGAGGGAAACAGCGAACTGCACGGCATCGCGACGGCGTCCGCGCTCGCGATGGGCGTCATCGCCCTCGTCCTCCTGCTCGCGTGCTTCAACGTGGCGAATCTGCTCCTCGCGCGCGCCGTCGAACGCGAGCGCGACATGGGCATCCGCTCCGCGCTCGGCGCGAGCGCGTGGCGCCTGGTCCGCCTCGTCATGACCGAAGGCTTCGCGATCGCCGTCCTCGCCGGCCTCGCAGCGTTCGTCGTCGCGCGGTGGACGCAGTCGCTCGTCGGCGCGTTTGCGATGCCAATCGAGGAACCGCAGCACATCGACCTGCGGCCGGACGGAACCGTCGTCGGTTTCATCGTGCTGCTCGTGTGCGTCGCCGGGATTCTTCCCGGGTTGTGGCCGGCACTCGTGGCGGCGCGGGCGGACGTCTCGCGCATCCTTGGCGCTCAACGATCGAACGCGGGCGGCCGGCCGACGCGCACGCGCCGCTGGCTCGTCGCCGCGCAGATTGCGGGTTCCACGCTGTTTCTCGCGATTGCAGGGCTGTTCGCGCAGTCGTACGGGAACCTCGCGTCCGCGGACCTGGGCTTCGCCCGCGACGATCTGCTCGTCGCGGAGGTCGATGCGACATCGGGAGGGTATGCGCCCGATCGCGCGGAGCGCTACGTCGACGCGCTTGCCGCACGCGTTCGCGCGCTGCCCGGCGTCGAACGTGTCGCCGTGGCGTCGCGTGCGCCATTCTTCATCGGTTACGAGCAGCTCACCGCGGTCGTGCCGGCGGGAGCCGCCTGCACGCCGGCCGACTGTCCGTCATTCGCGACGATGGCCGTGGGGCCGACCTACTTCAGGACGATGGAGATTCCGCTCACCGCGGGACGCGAGTTCGAAGCGGAGCAGCGTGACGAGGTGATCATCAACCAGCCGCTCGCGCAGCGCTTGTGGCGCGACGGACGCAGCGGCATCGGGGAGATCGTCCGCATCGGTCCCACGCTGCGCCCCGCGCGCGTCATCGGCGTCAGCGCGAAGACGCACGCCCGCGGACTCGATCGCGAGGCGCCGACGCTCTACGTGCCGCTGACGTCGGGTGATTTCGCGGGATCTGTCAGCCTCGTCGTCCGCACGACGCCGCGGCCCGATACGCTCGTTCGGCCGATCATCGCCGCCGCGCGCGACGTGGACGCGAACGTGCCGCTGCTCTCCGTCAAGACGATGGCGGAGCGGATGGCCGTTCAGCTGTGGCCGTTCAGGACGGTGAGCTGGCTGTTCTGGATCTGCGGCGTGCTCGCGCTGATTCTCTCCACCGTCGGCCTCGCGGCGGTCGTGATCCACGCCGTCAACCGCAGACAGATGGAGTTTGGCGTGCGCGTCTCCGTCGGCGCGACGCCGCGTCACATCGCCTCCGACGTCCTGCGCGGCAGCGCCGGGCTGTTGGTGCCCGGACTCGTGGCCGGCATCCTGATCGCCGCGATCGCCGCGCGGCTCGTGCGGGTCGCGTTCGTCGGGGTCAACGTCCTCGATCCGCGCACGTATCTGGTCGTAGCGGTGATCGAGGCGGCGGTCGTGCTCGCCGCGTCGCTCGGGCCCGCGCTGCGCGCCTCACGCGTCGATCCGCTCGTGGCGTTGCGCGCCGAGTGATCGCACGCCAGGGATCTCACGCCAGGCCGCCAAGGAGCCAAGGGATCTCACGCCAAGAGATCTCACGCCAAGGAGCCAGGCAGCCAACGGATCTCACGCCAAGAGATCTCACGCCAAGCCGCCAAGGAGCCAAGAAATCTCACGCCAAGGAGCCAAGGGGATCTCACGCCAAGGAGCTAAGCAGCCAAGGGATCTCACGCCAAGCGCTAAGTGATCGCGCGGCAAAGAGGCGGGACGTCGCCATCCCGGAAGAGCGCGCGCGGCGGGAACGGCGTGTGCTGTCGAGCCGCGCTGCGCGCGGCCGGGAGGGCTCGGGGATCCGCAGAGACAAGCAGGCGTCTGGGCCGGTGTGGCCTGTTTGTCTCTGCGGATCCCCGAGCCCTCCAAGCGCCGGCCGCAGGCCGGCGTCGACAGCACACGCCGCTGCCGCCGCGGTCCTTGGCTCCTTGGCTCCTTGGCGTGAGACCTCCTGGGCGTGAGGCCTCCAACTCCTCCTGCCCGATATAATCCCGACGTGCTCACCCGGATCACCATCCTCCTGATCTCCTTCTCAGTACTCACCTCCTCCGTCTCCTCCCCGCAGCCTCCGCGCGCGGCTGGCGTGGACGCCTCGCGGTTTGAGCTGATCGTGCCGCTCGTCGAGAAGGCGATTGCCGCGAAGGAGCTGCCGGGAGCGGTCGTGCTGATCGGTCGGGGGAATCGCGTGCTGTACCGGCACGCGATCGGCAACCGCGCGGTCGAGCCGGAAGTCGAGCCGATGACGCTCGACACCATCTTCGACATGGCGTCGCTCACCAAGGTGGTCGCGACGACGACGGCGGTGATGAAGCTGGTGGAGGACGGGCAGATCAGGATGAACGACCGGGTGGCGAGCTTCATCCCCGGCTTCGAGAGATACGGCAAGGCGGACATCACGATCCGGCACTTGATGACGCATACGTCCGGCCTCCGGCCGGATCTCGATCTCGGCGACATGTGGACGGGCGCCGACACGGCCATCCAGCTCGCGATCGACGAGGTCCCGACGTCCGCGCCTGGCGAGCGGTTCGTGTACAGCGACATCAACTACGAGCTGCTGGGCGAGATCGTCCACCGCGTGAGCGGGCAGACGCTGGACGTGTTCGTGCGCGAGAAGGTCTTCGAGCCGCTCGGGATGAAGGACACGATGTTCCTGCCGCCGCCCGCGCTCGTGCCGCGGATCGCACCGACGCAGCGGTGCACGCCGTACGGGTGGCCGTGTGAAGGGCCCGACATGCAGATGCTCCGCGGCGTCGTTCACGATCCGACGGCGCGGCGGATGGGAGGCGTCGCGGGGCACGCCGGGCTGTTCAGTACCGCGGCGGATTTGTCGATCTTCTGCCAGATGCTGCTGAACGGCGGCTCGTATCACGGGACGCGCATTCTGTCGCCGCTCACCGTCGCCAAGATGACGACCGTGGCGACGCCGCCGAATCTGAGGAACGAACGCGGGCTCGGGTGGGACGTCGATTCCGTGTTTTCATCGAACCGCGGCGAGCTGATGCCGATCGGATCGTTCGGGCATACGGGTTTTACCGGCACGTCGATCTGGATCGATCCCGTCACGAAGCTTTATGTGATCTTTCTTTCCAACCGCGTCCACCCTGAAGGGAAGGGGGATGTGACCCCCCTGCGCGCGCGCGTGGCGACGGTCGCGGCGTCGGCGATTACCGACGTCCCCGTCTCCGTCCGCGACGACAGTTTCACCAGCGCGATCCTGAATCCTTCTGGAGAGATTCCCGACGAGCCGCGCGAACCCGTGGTGACGGGGATCGACGTCCTGCGCTCGGAAGCGTTCGCTCCGCTGAAGGGCAAGCGTGTGGGGTTGCTCACGAACCACACGGGCCTTGCGCGCGACGGGAAGACGACAATCGATCTGTTGTACGAAGCGCCGGACGTGCGGCTGATGATGCTGTTCAGCCCCGAGCACGGCATCCGCGGAATCGTCGACGAGGCCGTGCCGTCCAGGACGGACGAGAAAACAGGCCTCCCGATACAGTCGCTGTACGGCGAGACGCGCCGGCCCACGGCGGCGATGCTGGACGGGCTCGACGTGATCGTCATCGATCTGCAGGGGATTGGCGCGCGGTTCTACACCTACATGACGACGATGGCGTACGTCATGGAGGAAGCGGCGAAGCGCAAGCTGCCGGTGATGGTGCTCGATCGGCCGAACCCGATCGGCGGCTGGCAGATCGAAGGACCGATGCCGGAAACCGACGCGATGGGCTACAACGCGTACTTTCCGATGCCGATCCGGCACGGGATGACGCTCGGCGAGCTGGCGAAGCTGTTCAACGAAGAGGATCACATCGGTGCCGATCTCACCGTTGTGGCGATGCAGCACTGGCGGCGCGACGACTGGTTCGACCAGACGGCGCTGCCGTGGATCAGCCCGTCGCCGAACATGCGGAACATGAATCAGGCCGCGCTGTATCCGGGCATCGGCGCGATCGAACGGACGAACATCTCGGTCGGACGCGGGACTGACACTCCCTTCGAGCAGATCGGCGCGCCGTGGATCGACGGCGTGACGCTGGCCGGTGAACTGAACGCACGGCACATTCCCGGCGTTCGCGTCTACCCGATCCGGTTTACGCCGACGTCCAGCCAGTACGCCAACGAGGAATGCCAGGGCGTGTTCTTCGTCATCACCGACCGCGACGCGCTGCAGCCGGTGCGGCTCGGCGTCGAAGTGGCGTCCGCCCTCGTCCGCCTGTACGGCCCGCAGTTCGATCTCGACAAGGCGTTCACGCTGCTCGGATCGCGCGACACGATCGCCCGCATCCGCGGCGGCGAAGATCCCGCGTCGATCGCTCAGACGTGGGCCGCCGGCGAAGCGCGCTGGCGTCGGCTGCGGGCGAACTATCTGCTGTACCACCCGTGAACCGCAGATGCCGGGTCTGAAGACCCGGCCTACCGGGGCAAGAAAGAACGACCGTAGGGCGGGTCTTTAGACCCGCCACGGGCT
>DASSOM010000266.1:0-2833 GCA_035700625.1 Vicinamibacterales bacterium | reverse complement strand
GTTCCCGTGGCGCGCACGTAGGCGCCACGGAGCTTCTCGATGCGCGCGCTTCCGATGACACCATGCGGGTCGCGGGCGAAGCCTTCACCCGCCAGCGCGTCTCCGACGCGGATGTTGCGGTCCAGGTTCGGCAGCGACGGCACGGACATCGGGTCCTCTTCACGACTCTCGATGACCACGGACAGCCAGAGTCGCAGCTCGCAGAGCCAGACCGCCGTGGGGTTGCGGTCCACGCCGAAGATCGATCGCGCCAGCACATCGCGTCGGACGTCCGCAACGCTGGCGCGCTCGCCCAGGTCACGGCGCAGGTCGGCGAGCCGTTCGAGCAGGAACACGAGGAATGCTCCCGAGCCGCAGGCAGGATCCAGCACCCGGACGATCCGGACGTCGCGTGGCGTGGGATTCGGGAGTGCCGCGTCGAGCGCCTGCTCCGCCACGCGGGCGACGAGCGCATGCGGCGTGAAGAACACGCCGCTGGCGCGCCGGTCCTCGACGGCCATGAGGCACTCGAAGGCGCGGCCCAGCATCTCCGGATCGACCGACGCCTCGGACCAGGTCGCCGAATCCTCGCGGGCAACGAAGCGATACCGGTGAAACAGCTCGCTGAAGAGCGCGCCAAAGGCCGCGTCCGGGTACCGCCATGTTCCAGCGCGGCGCTCGATGGCGGTACGCGCGAACAGGCCGCCGTTGAGGAACGGCACGCGGCCCAGACGGCGCGCCTCCGGCGCGCGTTTTCGCGGCGGCGTGTTGAGTGTCCCGAAGAAGAGCGGGAGCACGACCCGATGATGGAAGCGGCCGCCGAGGCGCATGCACGCGTCGAAGCGGGACGACAGAAAATCGCGATCGCCGTCCAGCCATCCTTTCGCCTCGAGGAAGCGGAGGAAAAGCAATCGGGACGTGTACAGGAGCGAAATGATGCGCGCCTCCTCGCGCGGGATGTGCGGCGGCATCGCGTGCGCGAGTGCGCCGATGCGGGCGTCGAGCGCGCGATAGAATCGTCGCGTGAGCGCGTCGCGTCCCAGGATCTCGCTGTAGCGCGCGTGCAGCAGCACGTCGTCGGCGCCGCGCGCGGCCGCGAGCGCGCACAGCGTCTCCGCATCCGAATCGACGACGCGCGCTGGCTCCCACAGGAATGCCGCGATCCTCGGCCCGGCCGACGCGGACACCGTGAGGACGCCGGCGTGCCCGCCGCGGGCATCGATCGCGGTGACGAGCCAGAGGACGTGCGGTGCCCGTGCGGCCAGGCGCCGCGATACGCGCTGCAGGAAGTCCCGCAGCGGGACACCGTCGGGAACATCGGGCACCAGCAGCACCCGAATCTCGCCGACACCCGCGACGAGCTCGGCGTCCGGGCGATCGATGCCAAGCGTCTCGACTGTGGTGGAGTCGAGCACCACACTTTCCCCGTCGATTCCGGCGGCGCGGACGACCGCGCGCAGACCGTCCCGTGTCGTGGCTCCGGCCAGCACGGTGGCCGCGGCGCGCATGGTGATCACGCGCCGAGGGTACGACGGTCAGTGGGTCAGACCGTCACCATCGCACTGCGGATAGGATCGAAAAAAACGAGGCGCCCGGAGCACCGGGCGCCTCGTTGCGGTCATATGCGGTCCAATCAGCGTCTGCTGCTGGAACCGCCGGAACTCGATGACCCGCCATAGCCGCCGCCGCCTTCGCTGCCGCTCTGGCCGTCGGACCGCGTGTTGCTTCCGGTGTTCCCGGAGGTGCCGCTCGTCCCGCTGCGGCTGCTCTCGCGGTTGCTTTCGTCGCCGATACTCTCCTCGCTGCGGCTGCGATCGCTCTGCGAGCCGCTCTGTCCGCGCTCGCTGCCGAGGTTGCTCGAGGAGCGGTCGCTCGACGAACGATCGCTGGATGAACCGCTCATTCCGCCGCTCTGGCCGCGGTTGAGATCGGGATTGTTGACCGAATCGTCCGAACGCCCGCTGCTACCGAGGTTGTTGTTCCGATCCGCCATCGTATCCTCCTGCTAGGTTGGTCAATCGCGCGCACGCGCGCGCACGACACCAGAGCGGGCAGAGGCAATGCCATCAGGCCTGCGCTGATACGATTGACCGCTTCAGCCTGCCTTTTTACGTTGCCGCGCTCCGCAATGCGTCCATATCCCGTCGTGCCCGAAGGATCCCGCGTCGCGCTGGTGGCGCCCGCGGGTCCGTTGAAGATTCCGAATGACATCGATCGCGCGATCGAGAACGCCGGCCTGCTGGGCTGGGAGCCGGTGATTGGCGAGCATGTCAGGGAAAAGCACAGCTACTTCGCCGGGCATGACGACGAGCGCCTCTCGGACCTCAACACCGCGCTGCGCGACGACAGCATCGACGCCGTCTGGTGCCTCCGCGGCGGGTATGGGGCGATGCGACTGCTCGACGGCCTCGACTATGAAGCGCTGCGAAAGCGGCCGCGGACGTTCATCGGCTATTCCGACATCACGGCGTTTCACTGCGCCGTCGCCACGCGGTGCGGGCTGTCGAGCATTCACGGTCCCACCGCGCGCAGCAAACTCACGCCGTTCGCCCTGCGCTCCCTGCGCGCCGCCGTGCTCCGTGATGCCGATCCCTGCGGCACGGCGCCGAAGGCCAGGGTGCTGCACGGCGGACGCGCCCGTGGGCATCTCATGGGCGGCAACCTTGCGTTGCTTGCGGCGCTCCACGGCACGCCGTATCAGCCGCGCTATGAAGGAGCCATCCTGGTGCTGGAAGACGTGAACGAGGCGCCATACCGCATCGAGCGGATGCTGTTGCAACTGCGGTTGTCGGGCGCGCTGCAGAGCTGCGCCGCCATCGCGTTCGGCTCGTTCACGAATACCGGCGAGAAGGAC
>DASSOM010000265.1:0-2009 GCA_035700625.1 Vicinamibacterales bacterium | reverse complement strand
CTGCTGTCGGACTTCGACGTCGTCGTCATTCCGTCGGTGGGCGCCGGGGCCCTCGACAACGTGCTCGGCGACGGCGGCCGCAACGCGCTGAGTGCGTGGGTGCGCAGCGGAGGGGTGCTCATCACGCTCGACGGCGCCACGTCCTGGCTCGCGGGGGAGCGCACAGGTCTCTCCCGCCTGCGTCTCCGGCGCGACAGTTCCCGCGCCGACAGCAGCGGCGGCGCCCCACTGCCGTCGGACGTCCCGGGCGCGATCCTGCGCGCGATCGGCGACACCCTCTCACCGCTGCTCGCCGGCGTACGGCCGGCGGAGATTCCGGTGCTGCTCTTCTCCGATCGCATTTATGCTGCGCCGCGCGATCTGCGTGCGGGCGAAGCCGTCATCCGGTATGCGCCCGAATCGCGGTTGCGATTGGCTGGTTACCTCTGGCCCGAGGTCCCCGCGCGCGTGGCGAACTCACCATATCTCTGGACGGAACGCGTGGGCCGCGGTCGCGTCATTGCATTTGCGGGCGACCCGAATTTCCGCGACATGTGGCGCGGGCTGCTGCCCATCTTTGCCAACGCCGTTCTGCTGGGCGCCAGCTTCTAGCGCTGGAGTCTTCAGCCCGAACTCACCGACTCCAGCGCTTCCGTCGCGGCCGTCCACGCCGCGAAAGCCGCCTCGAGATCGCCCTTGAGGCCCTCGAGCTCCGCGCCGAGCCGCGACGCGTCCGCCGCGCCGCCGGCGCGCGTGTACAGCTGCGGGTCCTCGAGCTCCCGGGTCACCGCCGCGATCCGTGCCTCGAGCGAGGCAATCCGCGACTCCGCCTGTTCGACGTCCCGCTGTGCGGCGCGCTGCTGGCGGCGCACGTCCTTGGAAGACGGCGGTTCCGCCTCCTTCTTCTTCGCGAGCTTCTGCCGTTCGTGCACTTTCCGCAACGACGCGTCCTCGGCGGCGCGCACCGCCGCGGCGTGCGCGCGCTCGCGGCTCACCTCTTCCCATTCGGCGAAACCGCCGGGAAACTCGGTGATGTGCCGCTCGTGCAGCACCCACACCTTGGTCGTCAACGCCCGCAGCAGCTCGCGGTCATGACTCACGAGCACGACGGTGCCGTCATACCGTTCGATCGCATCCTCCAGCGCTTCGATGGACTCGACGTCGAGGTGATTCGTGGGCTCGTCGAGCACCAGCAGGTTGGCGCGCGACAGCATCAGCATCGCGAGGGCGACACGGGCGCGTTCCCCCCCGGACAGTGTGTCGGCACGCCGCTGCGCCTCCTCCCCCGAAAAACCGAAGCGTCCGAGGTGCCCCTGGACGAGGCGGCGGTCCCACGTCGGACGCAGGTCGTTGATGATGTCGTACAGCGTTCGCCCCATCGGCACTTGCGAGAGGTCCTGCCGGTAGAAGCCGGCGGTGATCGATCCCCCGAGTTTCAGCTCGCCCGCGGCGATGGGATGCTCGCCGAACAGCGCCTTGAGCAGCGTGGACTTGCCGGCGCCGTTCGGCCCGACGAACCCCAGGACGTCGCGGCGCATCACGGTACCCGTGAATTTCTCGACGAGGGGCCGTTCGCCGACACGCACACGCACGTTCACCGCGGAGACGACGCGGTCGCCGCCTCGCTCAGCCACGTCGAAGCGGAGCGCCATCGCGTCGTCATCCTGCGCGATCGGCGCGCTCAGTCGCGGCATGCGCTCGAGGCGCTTGCGCCTCCCCTTGGCCTGCCGGCTGTTCTGCCCGGCGATGTTGCGCGCGATGTAGTCGGCCTCGCTGGCGATCTTCTTCTGCTGCTGTTCGAACTGCCGCTGCTGCGTGAGGCGACGTTCGGCGCGCTGCGTCACGAAGGCCTGATACCCGCCACCGTACGGAAGGGCCGTTCCTCCCTCGAAGTGCAGCACGTGGTCCACGGTCGCATCGAGGAACGCCCGGTCGTGACTGACGAGCAGGACGGTCTTGTCGATCGTCTTCAAATATTCTTCGAGCCAGCGCGTCGTCTCGAGATCGAGATGGTTCGTCGGCTCGTCGAG
>DASSOM010000264.1:0-2677 GCA_035700625.1 Vicinamibacterales bacterium | reverse complement strand
GCGCTGAACGGCCGCGATGAAGATCCGACCGGCAGCATTTCCGACGGGCCCCTTCAAAGTGACTGGAACGGCTCGGCGAAGGTGGCGCTTCTTTCGCTCGAGCGCAGCGAGCGCGCCTGGCAGGTCGTGGCGCGAGCGCTGGGCAACGACGGGGCCGCCGTGCTTGCCGAGCACGCAGGACGGCTTCGAAAGCAGATGATGACCGAGTTCCCTCGCGCAATGGATTTCCGGCGCCCTGGATTCGACGACCCGTATCGCGCGGCGAGATGACTACATCGGCCAGTCGCGCGGCACTTTGACGACGTAGGTGCCGGCGATCCGGTCGTGCCACGCCTGGCGTTCCGGATCCCACAGAATCCAGAGAAATCCCAGGCCCGCGACGACGAGGGAGAGGATTCCCACGAATGCGCGCACCAGCGCGTCGGCAGGGCGGAGGGCCGCGCCATCGCTTCTGACGAGTCGAAGCTGGCAGATCATGCCTCCGATGGTCGTCTGCTTCCACGTCCAGAACCCCACGTGATAAAGGAGCGCGATGAGGAGCAGATTGTCGTCGCCGCTGGAATAGAGCCAGAACAGGCGGTCGAAGCGGAGCACCTGCGCGAGAATCGCCACGAGCACGAAATCCAGGAAGAAGGCTGCCAGGCGTTCGACGAACGTTGCGTGCGGAAATGCGAGCAGACCGTCCACCGGAGGACGGGCCGCGACTGGTTCCCGCGGTTCGGTTGCAGGGGCGTCGGCGACGACTTCCACTGGCGGCTCCGTTACCGCCGCAGCCGCGTCGTTCACCGGTACGAACGCGGAGGCCGGCGCCGGTGGCACCGTCGCCGTCGTCGTCGCCGTCCGAGGTTTCCGAGGCTGACGCGGATTCTCGCGCCTGTAGGCCCGCACGAACGCCTGCGTGGCGCCGCCGAGCGCGAACACCGCCGCCATTGCCCACATCAGCAGGCCCAGCACGGGGATCATGTAAGCGATCGCCATGACTGCGGAGCCGATGACAAACGACCGTAGTGATGCCAGCCGGTTCGCGGGGTCCGCCTGGTGAACGATGCTCGCGCCAATCCAGCGCGCGAAAGCAATGCGGCCGATGATCGTCCCAAGCACCAGCGCCGCAAGGACGAACGGCACTACCACGGTGCCGATTACCGAAATCGTGAGCAGCAGGCAGAGCGGGCCCGCCAGCAGCATGATGAGGAGCCCCGTCGCGAACGCCGACAGCGGAGTTGCGCGAAGCGCCGCGGCAGAGGCGCGCACGGGCGTTTCCAGCAGCAGGTTGAGCAGAAGGTTGACGAGGAAGAACACGCCTGCGACGGCCCAGACCCATCCGAGATCCGGGACGATCAAGCGTCCGAGCAGCAGACCGCGCGTCAGCCACGGCACGACGCCGCGGATGCGCTCACCGATCGGCACCGTCCCGACGACTACCTGCGATCCGCCCGGCGTGAAGCCAGGCGGAATGTCGACGCCCCCGACGGCGATGACGTCGCGGTGCACCTGGGCGCCTTCCGCGATCACCGCCGTGCCGCCAACGACGACGAACGAGCCGTCGATAACGGCGGTGTTCCTGAGATCGGCGTGGCCGAGCACCACGAGCACGTCGCCTTCCACGTGCCCTTCGATCGTGGCGTCGTTGGCGATCACGAGCACGCTCTGGGCGGTGTCGCCTGCCTTGAGGACGTAGTTCTGGAAGACGCGCAGCGCCGGATTCGAGAAGGTGACGTGGACGTCCTGGCCGCGTGCGGGAAGCGTGGCGAGCGTCAAAAGCGCGAGCGCCAGACAGAAACGGGTTTTCATCGTTGTTCGGCCCTTTCGAGCAGCACGTAGTTGAGCGCGAGGCCGAAGAGCACGCACGCGAGCCCCATCAGCAGCACGACGGTCACGGCATACGGAAGCAGCGGCGCGATCATCAGATCCCACAGGACGCGGGTCGCGCCGGCGGCGGCGACGACCTGCGCCGGCGGCGGCGGGATCCGCCAGCCAAGGTAGAAAAGCCACCCGGCGAGAACGACCGACAGCACGCGCCAGACGGTGGGCCACGCGAACCACGGGCGTGCGTACCAGGGACGTTCGTTCCACGCCTGGATCGCTGTCATGACCCGCGGCAGCAGCGTCTGCGGCGCGCGCGGCGGCGGCAGCCGGCGGAGTGCGCGGTCGATCCGCTCTTCGAGGTCGTCGTCAGCCGGCGTCATGATCGGTGAGCACGCGCTTGAGCGCCTGCCGCCCCCTGTGGATGTCCGTCTTGACCTTTCCGACGGAGACGCGGAGCGTCTTTGCAATCTCGTCGTAACTCAGCGCTTCGAAGTGAAACAGCACCAGCGGGACGCGCTGGTGATCCGGCAACCCGCGGACCGCGCGCTCCAGCCGCTCGTGTGCGTCCGCATGCTCCGGTTCGAGCGCCCGCGACACGCGCGACTCGAGCGCGTCCTCGAACCGCGCATCGCCGGCGGGGTCGTCCAGTTCGCTGAAGAACTTCCAGCGCGCGCGGTACCGCGTCAGATGATTCAGGCAGACGTTCCTGACCGTCGTCTTCAGCCACGCGCCGGCCGCGGGGTTTCCGGCGAGCTGCGCGTAATGCTGGAACGCACGCAGAAAGGTCGTCTGCGCCGCGTCTTCCGCATCCGCGGGGTTGCCGAGCAGGCGGACGGCGGTGGCGAAAACCATGTCCTCGTACCTCCGCACG
>DASSOM010000263.1:0-4533 GCA_035700625.1 Vicinamibacterales bacterium | reverse complement strand
TCGAGGACCGTCGCGGACAGGATGTCCTTGACGCCCTCCTCGTCGGCCAGGCTGACGTTTCGTTCGCTCGACATCGAGTGTCTCCTGGTGCCGCCCGCACATCAGTCGTGCGAGTTGTTCCGCGATCGAGCTCGCGCCGTTCGACGCACAACAATTTCCATGCCGGAAGCACCTCCAGCACACCATCGACCTTCGCGTCGAGATTCCTGACTACGGCAAGAGCCGCCTGATGTCCGTACGAAGCGGGGAACTTCGATTCGACCGCAAGAAGCGGAGTGAACCGACGGCGGCGATCCAGCTACAACGTGTCATGGCAGAAACCTACCAGCGGTCGGAACATCAGATCTCCCACGCCGCCGGCGAGCTCGTGAACATCGACGGCGCACGAACGAGCCTGCCCTCAGGCGCGCTTCGTCGTGCTGGAGCGCAGCGGGACGTGGGGTCATCTCGAAGAGCCCGACGTCGTGATGCCATATTGCGCGACTTTCTGACCGCTGAATGACACTCGTCCGTTCAGTCGTCCACCGTCGTTTCCACGTGATCCTGAAGGCGGCCCCACGATATGTCGAGGGCGCGCCATGCGGCGCGCATATCGGGTCCCGGCAAATTGCGGCGTTCTCTCGCCGCCGTCTCTCAAGCCGTGGCCCGCACTTGCCGCTTCACTGCGCGCGATGGAGCCGCGATCCCAAGCGCTGCCCAGACCATGGCAAGGCCGAGATACTCCGTGAGCTCGAACGGTCCGATCGCGCTGACGGTCATGTCGTACGTCATCGCCCACACCAGGGCGACAGTGTTACCGACGAGCAGCACCCACCAGGCCCAGCGCTCACCGCGGCGGAAGGCGACGACGGTGATCGCACTGCCCATGAACCCGAACAGGACGCAGTAGACGCCGTACATCCGGAAGAGCAGCGTCATGTATCCCGCGATCAGCGGGGAGGCGCCCGAGACGTCCGACCAGGACGCGCCGGAATATCCCTCGAAGCCGGCGGGCAGAATCGCTCTGCCGCCGGGGCCGAGCAGGCGATCCGGCCACACAGCCACCCCAGCGCCCCAGGCCATGTATCCCACGTCGACGAGGAGGATGAGAATCCACGCGACGCGTTGCAGTCGCTTCATGGTCTTCTCCTTACGACGGGAGTCCGCCGGTGACCCTGAGAAACCACCGCATGCAGGTGTGTCCGACGTCGGCCCCGGGGCCGAACATCATGGGACAGGCACCGGCGATCACGCTGATGTCGTGGTGTTGGCAGTACTCGACAGCCTTTCGCGAAACGCTCGTCGATCCGTTCCCGAGTGACTGGTGCATCCACACCCGGCGAACGCCGGCGTCGCGGCAATCGTGCACGATCTGCTCCGTGACCTCAGGCCGCGTGATGATCACCACGCCGTCCACGCCGCCCGGAATTGATTGCAGGTTCGGAAAACACTGATCCCCTTCGAAGAGTGGGATGTGCGGATTCACCGGGAAGACGTCGTGGCCGGTCGTCTTCAACCGGTGATAGATCAGGTTGCCGACCGGATGGTGGCGGTTGTCGCGGGACACACCGGCTACGGCGATCCGCTTCTGCGCCAGAAACTCGTCGACTTTGGTTTCGAGGTTCGGTGTCGTCATAGATCCTCCGCGTCGGCCGCGATGGCAACCCGCGCCGGGATCGCGGGAGACGGCTCCAGTCCCTGCATGAAGTGAAACCACTTGAACCCGACGCCGCACTCGGCCGCCTGGTTCTTGAAGCCCTCCAGCTGCCCCGGTCGAGCGGTCAGGTGCGCGAAGACCTCGAGCGTTGCCATAGGTCCTCCTTGAGGTGGGATCGTCGCGGGACGCCGACGCAATGCATAGAGCGCACCGAAGTACATTCGGCGCGAACGTCATTGCGTACAAAGGCGTTCAGGCATAGAACGCGGGCGGACGCACGTCTGTCGCCGGGCAATATTCCACGCACGGCGTGGAATATCCCTCACGCATTGACGGCAACATCCAGAGTCTCCGCGCCTACGCGGGATGGCGCGCGGTCTCGGCGCTCGGCGGGAGCTGAGGAGGCGGGTTACACCTCGCGCAGCGCCTCCGTCGGCTGAATCCGCAGCGCCCGCCGCGCCGGTGCCGCGCACGCGAGCACACCGACCGTCGCCATGATAACGGACGCGATCACCGACGAGACGAGGAGACCCGCGGTCAGGCTGTCGGAGCGCCACGCAAGGAACAGAATGAGGCTGTTGCCCGCGATGATGCCGCCGCCGAGCTGACGGCCGGCGCGAGCGAACACGGTCCGCAGCACGCGGCGGCGGCTGGCGCCGAGGGCGATGCGGATGCCGATCTCGCGCGTGCGGCGCGTGACGGCGACGGCCATGAGCGCGTACAGACCGGCCGCGGCGAACACCACCGCGACGAGCAGCACGCTGCCGAACACGACGCTCCCGGACACCATCCGCATGTGCTCCTGTTCGATGATGTCGTCGAGCGTGGCGATATTGCGCAGGTGCAGGCCGGCATCGACCTGCCGCGCAAGTGTCGCGACGCGGGGCGCGAGCGGGGCGGCGTTCCCCGCGACGCGCACGGCGACGACGACGGGATCGAGCTCCGCGGCGGTGGCCGCACGATAAATGTACGCCGCTTCGCTCCAGTCGGCGGCGAACGTCCACAGATCGCTGACGACGCCGACGATCTCGTGCCAGGGCCCCACCTCGCGCGCGCTGCCTCGCTGGATGGTGCGGATGCGCCCGCCCACCGGATTTCTGCCCAGCGCGCGCATGAATGCCTCGTTGACCACGACCGGCCCGTTCGGCGTCCCGGCATCAGCCGTCTGCAAGCCGCGGCCGGCCACGATCCTGGCGCCGAACGTGTCGTGATAGCCGGCGCCGACAGCCGCCATCGCGAATCCACCTTCGTAAGTGCCATGCAGGCGAACCGGTGGGGCACCGTCCTGCTCCATCTCCACTGCCACCCACTCCGGGCTCATCGTCGGCAGGCGATCGCCGTACGCGACGTGCGTCACGCGAGGCTCCTCCCGCAACCGCGCCGCGAGCGCTTCGTAGGCACGCGCGCGGCGCGCGCCGATCTGGCGATCGTCAGGCACATCCCGCTCGCCGGCTCGCGCTTCGTCGTCCAGGGTGAGGCGGAACGTCAGATAACGCTCCGATGGGAAGGTTGCCGCCGACGATTGGTCGTCGAGCGTATTGGCGAAAATTCCCACCGCGGCGGGGACGAACAGCAGCGTGCACGCCACCTGCGCGCCGATGATGAACGACCACATGCCGCCGAACCGCATCGTCCCGCCGGTGCCGGTGATCCCCTGCAACCCGCGCTGGACCGACATGCCCGTCGCCTTCAGCGCCGGCAGCAGGCCGATCAGCGCCGCGGCGACGAACGCGAGCAGCAGCGCGTACGCGATGCTGACGGGATCCAGCGTCAGATCGACCCAAAAAGGCAGGCTCTCGCCCGTGATCAGCGTCGCCCGGTCCAGGGCATATCGTACGGTCGTCTGGGCGACGACGAGTCCGAGCATGGCGGCGGCGAGAGTGAGCACGAGCGATTCGGTGACGATTTGCGCGATCACGCGGGCGCGGCTCGCGCCCAGCGCGTGACGGACGACCATCTCCGGCTCGCGCATCGCCGTGCGCGCGAAGATCAGCGCGGCGACGTTCGACGACACCGCACACAGCAGCAGCAGGACGATCGCGTGGACCGCGAAATCTTCCACCCGCAGTGGGTCGCCTGGCGTGCGCCCGGCGAATGCGCGCACGCGCGTCCGCAGCTGCGCGTGGGTTGCCGGCTGTTCGGCGGCCAGGCGTGCAGAGAGGACGTCGAGCTCCGCCGCCGCGTCCTGCCAGCGTGCGCCGTCGGCCAGTCGGCCGAACACCTGCACGGCCGGCCCTTCGCGCGGCGCCGCGTCCTGAATCGGAAGCGTCACCCATGCCTGCTGATCGTGCGGGAACCCGAAGCGCGGCGGCATCACGCCCACGACCGTGCGAACCGTTCGGCCGACGGTGATGACGCGCCCGACGATCGTCGGGTCGTGCGCGAACTGTCTGTGCCAGACGTCGTAACCCAGGACGACGACGGGCGCCGCACCCGGCCGTTCGTCCGCCGGCTGGAGCGGCCGGCCAAGCAGCGGCGCCACGCGGGTGAGCGGAAACGCCGACGCCGTGATCTCCGCCACGCGCAGCGATACGACGCGCCCGTCTGGCGCGACCACGTTGCGCTCGCTGACGCGCGCGGCGCCGAGGTCCACGACCGTCTTCAGCGTCCGGCGCCAGATCGCGAAGTCGTGGAGCACCCTCGGCTCCACGCGTGACGTCCCCGTGTCCACCGTCTCGAGGCGCACGACGCGGTCGCCTTCATCGAACGGCAGCCGTTTGTACAACAGCTCGTTCGCGGCTTCGATGCCGACCGTCCCGATCGCGATGGCGCCGGCCAGCGAGAGTCCGCCGACGATCGTGAGTGCGGGATACTTCCGCAGCAGACGCGCGCCCAGCTTCCAGTCGAGCCACGAAATCGGGGTCCACTTCGGCCACACGGCGACACTTTACAATACC
>DASSOM010000262.1:0-8693 GCA_035700625.1 Vicinamibacterales bacterium | reverse complement strand
ACCGAGAACGACATCCAGTATCTGTCGCGCGTCATCTACGACTGGCTGCTGAAGAACGGACGGCTGACGGCGAAGAAGTATCTCGTGGGCGAAAGCTACGGCGGCTACCGCGTGCCGCGGCTGACGCACTATCTCCAGTCGCAGCTCGGCGTCGCCATGAACGGCATCGTCCTCGTCTCGCCATATCTGAATCCGTCCATCGACGAGAACGCCGATCTGTCGCCGATGGCGTGGGTCGTCAATCTGCCGTCGATGGCGGCGGCGCACCTCGAGCGCAACAAGCAGCTGACCGCGGAGGCGATGGCGGACGTCATCGCGTACGCGCGAGGCGAGTACGCGACGGACCTGCTGAAAGGGCGCGCCGATCCGCAGGCGATCGATCGCATCGTGAAGCGCGTGACGGAGCTGACCGGCCTTGACGAGAAGTTCGTCCGCCGCGCCGGCGGCCGGATCGAGATCGGCGCGTTCCTGCGAGAGGTCGCCAGGTCCGAGGGAAAGATCGGCAGCGTCTACGACTCGAACGTGACGTCGTTCGATCCGTATCCCTTCTCCCCGTCCCAGCGCAGCAACGATCCGCTGCTCGAGAGCATCATCGCGCCGACGACGACGGCGATGGTGGACTTCGTGACGCGCGTCGTGGGCTGGAAGGTGAACGCGCGCTACAACGCGCTCAGCTACGAGGTGAACGGCGCGTGGGACCAGGACAGCCGCGCGCTGCGCGTGGGCGCCGTCCCTGATCTCCGGCAGGCCGTCGCGGCGGATCCCAAGCTGCAGGTGTTGATCGCGCACGGCTGGAACGATCTGTCGTGCCCGTTCATGGGATCGATCCTGACGGTCGATCAGATGCCGGTGATGGGCGATGCCTCACGCGTGCGCGTGCGCGAGTATCCCGGCGGCCACATGTTCTACAGCCGCGCGCAGAGCCAGGCGGCGTTCAAGAAGGACGTGCAGGAGATGTTCGGGCGGCACTGAGACGGATGTCGGAGGTTGGAGGTCGGAGGTGACGGGGGGTGGCTGTGAGGGCTGCCCGGCTGTAGCGGCAAAGGGGCAAGGCGGGATGTTGGATGTCGGAGGTTGGAGGTGACGTACGGTCAGCCCATAAAGGGCTGACCCACGGGGACGTGCTGGCGTCGAAATGCGGCGTCAGCGCCGATCTTCGAGCACATCTCGGACGCTGGACGTCCGCGCGACGGGATCCGTCGCCCGCTCCAATTTGCGCGGCGCGCAGCCACCATCACATCCCCGGCGTCAACTGGCGCGAGCGTTGCGATGGGCCGCCCGCGATCGGTGATCGTCAGCCGCGCACCTGCTCTGACACGCCGCAGATGCTGCGTGAGATGCACTTTCAGATGGCCGACGCTGACTTCCTTCGTCCGCGTCTTCATGATGTCGTCAGAATAGCATTACGCACGCGGTCACGCGCGAGATCGGTCCGCCGTCGCCGTCGCCATCGCGGCTGATATCGACATTCCACCTTCGCGACTACGTCGCTCCCACCTTCACGCCTTCGCCGCTACGGCGGGCGAGACGGTGGGCAAGCCAACCTCCCACCTTCCCGTAGGAGGCGAACGTGGCCAGATCGTCACCTCCAACCTCCAACCTCCGACATCTGACAGCTATCATGTCCGCCATGCGACTCATCCCCGCTGCGCTCCTGATCGCCTCCGTCACGTTTGCGGCGCAGCCGCCGACGACGGTGGAAGAACGCCAGCGGGCATGGGAGATCCATCAGCAGCTCCGGAGCACGTCGCCCTTCAGGCCGCTCGAATGGCGAGCGGTAGGACCGAAGATGGTCGGCGGGCGCATCGAGGCGATTGCCGTCGCGCCTGACGATCCGTTCACGATCTACGCGGGCGGGGCGGGCAATCTCTGGAAGACCACGAACAACGGGATTACCTGGACGCCCGTCTTCGAGCATGAAGACGCGTTCGCGATTGGCGACGTCGCCGTCGCGGCGTCGAATGCGGACGTGGTGTGGGTCGGCACCGGCGAGGTGCAGCCGCGGTACGCCGGCTTCGCGTTCTCCGGCACCGGCGTGTTCAGGTCCACGGACGGCGGCGCCACGTGGCGCAACATGGGCCTGCGCGACTCGCACCACATCCCGAAAATCCTGATCGATCCGAACAATCCGGACGTCGTCTTTGTCGCCGCGATGGGGCACCAGTGGACGCCGAACGAGGAACGCGGCGTGTTCCGGACGACGGACGGCGGGCGCAGCTGGGCCAAGGTCCTCTACGTGGACGACACGACCGGCGTGATCGACATGGCGATGGATCCGTCCGACGCGAAGACGATCTATGCCGCCGCCTGGCATCTTCCGGCGGGGCCGCAGAGCGCGATTTATCGCACGACAGACGGCGGGGCGACGTGGACAAAGCTGACGCACGGCCTGCCGGCGGGGCCGCTCGGACGCATGGGGCTCGCCGTCGCGCCCGGCCGGCCGTCAACGGTGTACGCGTTCATCGACAATCAGATGCCGCTCCCGCGTCCGCGGCAGGATCGCCGCATCGTCGGCGCGGAGCTGTATCGCTCGGACGATCGGGGCGACACGTGGCACCGCGCGAACGGCGACGATCTCTATGCCGTGTTCACCGAGTACGGCTGGAAGTTCTGCGACGTCCGCGTCTCGCCCGACAACCGGGATGACGTCTACATCCTGGGCAACCGCGGCTATCACTCGACCGACGGCGGCCGCACGTTCGAGCCGTTCGGCGAACAGATCCTCCGCCTGCACGACACCGAAGGAAAGGTGCTCCATCTCGATCAGCATGAGATCTGGATCGACCCCCGCAACCCGGATCGCGTGATCGTCGGGAACGACGGCGGCGTGTTCATGTCGTACGACCGCGCGCGCACGTGGCTGCACGTGAACAATCTGCCAATCTCGCAGTTCTATGCGGTCGACACCGACATGCAGGAGCCCTACACGATCTACGGCGGCACGCAGGACGACGCGGCGGTGTACGGGCCGTCGGACGTGCCGCTCGCCGACGCGGCGGCGGATCTGTGGCGGCACGTGTATCTCGATCGCTGGACGGGCGGCGATTCCTTCGACACGCGGCCCGATCCCACCGACCCGCGAATCGTGTATTACGAACACCAGAACGGCGACCTGCGGCGCATGGACATCACCGGATCGTCGGTCCAGACGAGCGGCCCGTTCGTCGTCGCCATCCGCCCGCGCGCGCCGAAGGGGGAGGCGCCGTGGCGCATCGGCTGGTACATGCCGTTCGTGATTTCCCAGTTCGATCCGAAGACGCTCTACGCCGGCGCCAACAAGGTGCTGAAGTCCACGGACCGCGGCGATCACTGGACGGCGATCAGTCCCGACATCTCGCTGCCGGCCGGCGGCGATCGCGCGGTGGTGCCGTATGGCACGATCACAATGATTGCCGAATCGCCGCTGCAGAGTGGCCTCCTCTACGCCGGCACGGAGGGTGGCACCGTCTGGCTGACGAAAGACGAGGGCGGCGCGTGGAAGAACGTCAGCGCCGGCCTGCCCTCGAAATGGGTGACGCGCGTCATCGCGTCCCGGTGGAACGCCGGAACGGTGTATGTGTCGCTCAGCGGATATCGGACGGACGACTTCCGGCCATATCTGTTCGTCTCGACCGACTTCGGCGCGACGTGGCGATCGATCGCCAATAATCTCCCCGCCGAGTGCATCAACGTCGTCCGCGAGGATCCCGGGAATCGCGACGTGTTGTATGTCGGGACGGACCTCGGTGTTTACGCGTCACTCGATCGCGGCGCATCGTGGATCTCTCTGGTCAGTAACCTTCCGTCCACGCCGGTCGAGGATCTCGTCGTGCACGCGAGAGACGACGAGATCGTGATCGGTACGCACGGCCGGAGCGTGTTCGTGCTGGACGCGCGCCCCGTTCAGGAATGGACTGCGTCGGCTGACGAACCGCTGCACGTGTTCGCGATCCGTCCGATGGCCGTCCGGGATGGCGACGATATCGAGCCATCCCGTCCGCGCGCGGAGGGGCGCGTGCTCTTTCGCCTGCAGGAAGCGCGGCCGGTAAGGATCGAGATCAGCGATGCGCGCGGCACGGTTGTACGAACACTGACGTTCTACGGCGGCGCCGGGCTCAACGTCGCCGAGTGGGACGGACAGATCAATGGTGATCGGGTCCGCTACGCGGCCCCCGGCACCTACCGCGTGCACGTCAGCGCCGGCGACTGGACAGCCACGCGCGACATGACGGTCACGCGGTACGACAGGAGGTACTGAGCGTCGGATGTCGGCTTGCCCACCGTAGCGCACAGCGCGGAGGTGGGATGTTGGAGGCTGGATGTCGGAGGTGACGATCTGGCAAAGGTCGGAGGCTCTCGCGGAGCGTGGCCCCGAGGCGTCGCTCCGCGGCTCCCGCCGACGCCGCGCGACACGCGTCAGTGGACAAAACCGGCCGCAGGCACCTCACTCTCCAGCCCCCCGTCACCTCCGACCTCCAACCTCCGACATCCGACTACCGCAGCGAGCCCGCCAGGCCGTCCATGAACATCTGCACCGCAATCATCACCAGAATCATCCCCATCAGCCGCTCCATCGCGATCAGGCCGCGCTGCTTCAGCAGGCGGTAGAACGACGTCGCGGACACGAGGATGATCGCGCTCGCGAGCCACGCGATCGTGATCGCGACGAGCAGCGGCAGCGTGCGGCCGGGGCCCGCCTGCTGCAGCAGCAGCACCGCCGCGAGCGTCGACGGCCCCGCGATGAACGGGATCGCGAGCGGGACGATGAACGGCTCCCCTTCGAGCGCGTCCCCCATCAAGCCCCCTTCGGACGGAAAGATCATCCGCAGCGCGATCAGGAACAGGACGATGCCGCCCGCGATGCTGATCGTTTCCTGCTGCAGGTGCAGCACGCGGAGGATGTAGCGGCCGAGGAAGAGAAACACGAGCAGGACGGCATACGCGATGACGGTTTCGCGGATCAGCACGCGGCGGCGCCGATCGGCGGGCACGTCCTTCAGTGCCGACAGGAACGGCGGGATGTTGCCGATCGGGTCCATGATCAGGAACAGCGTGATGACGGCGGAGAAGATGCTGCTCACTTCACGACCACCCGCGTTTCGGCGACGCGACCCGCCGCGTCGCGCGCGCTGATGTGATGCGTGCCGACCTTCAGCGGCCACGACAGCGCGCGTTCGGACGAAGTCGTCCCGACCACACGCCCGTCCACCATCCACGTCACCGTCGTCGGCGTCCCCGTCGTCGCGCGCAGCGGCAGCGCCTGGAACTCCGGGCGGAGCGTCGGGTCGATGCTGTAGATCGCGCCGGCGGGAGGATTCGCGATCTCGAGCAGCGGCTTCTCGGACCTCACTGATGCGGCGACTCGCGCGGGCGCGACGTGGGCGCCGGACGGACCGACAGTCGCCGCAATAGCCGAATCGACCTGCGCCGTGATCCACGCGCGATACTTCGGCGGCCAGATCGTGAGCAGCCCGGCGTCCGAGAGGTGATGCCAGCTGCACGGAACCGGATCGGCACCCGCGGGCACCCACTCGCGGATCCTCGACGGACACCACGGGTTCGCGCGCTCCCCGGAGAGCGCGCAGATCGCCACGCGCTCGGTGTCGGCCGGCACGGCAACAATGTCGTGGTGCGCTGAGAACGACGGATCGAAGCGCCGCTCGGCGGCGAGCATCACCGCATGGAAGATCGGTCCCGCACCCGTGACGCCTGAGGAATCGCGCAGCGGCGCGCGATCGAAGTTGCCGACCCACACGCCGACGGTGACGTCGCGCGTGTAGCCGATCGTCCAGTTGTCGTGATACGCCTGCGACGTGCCGGTCTTTGCCGCGACGGGGAACGGGAACTCGAGCGCGCTGCCGCGGCCGAACGCGTAGGCGCGCGCCTCGTCGTCGCTGAGGATGTCCGTAATCCAGAACGCGGTGCGCGGCGACATGATCCGTCGATCTTCGCGGCTCGCGTTGCCGGCGATCACTGCGGGCTTCCGCCACACGCCGCCGCGCGCGAACGCGGCGTACGCGGCGACGAGTTCGTCGAGCCGCACCTCCGCGTTCCCGAGCGTGACGCCCACGCCGTAATACGCGGCGTTTCGATCGAACGTGGTCAGACCCGCGCGCGCGAGGAAGCGAATGAGCGTGGGGACACCGAGTTCCGACGCGAGCGCGACGGCGGGCACGTTTTCCGAGCCGGCAAGCGCCGCGCGCGCAAGGAGAGGACCGCGATACCGGCCGTCGTAGTTGCGCGGCGTGTAGACGACTCCCTCTTCCGCGGTCGGAAAGGCGGACGGAATATCGGGCAGCACCGTCGCCGGCGACCCTCCCTGCTCGAACGCCAGCGCGTACGTGAACGGCTTCAGCGCGGATCCCGGCTGCCGCGGCACGACCGGACCATTGATCGTCCCGCCATGCCGCGCGTCGAAGTAGTCGCCGGATCCTTCCCACGCGATCCACTCGCCGCGCCGGTTGTCGAGCACGACAACGGCGACGTTGGCGGCGCCGTGCGCATCGAGCACGGGCCGCTGCGCGTCGATGATGCCTTCGACGTCGCGCTGCAGCTCCGCATCCAGCGTCGTCGTGATCGTCCGCGGTCGCGGCGACCCTGCATCGGCGAGCACCATCTCGACGAAGTGCGGCGCGAGGAAGGGAGACGATCCGCTGCGGAACGCGAGGCGCTCGTTCGTGGCCGCCGCGAGCTGCTCGTCCGTCAGCGCGTCCATGCCGCGCATGCGCCGCAGGATCGCGCGCTGCCGCGACATCGCGAGCGTCGGGTCGCGCCACGGATTGAACGACGCCGGACGCTGCGGAAGTCCGGCGAGGTACGCCGCCTGCGCCGGTGTCAGCATCCCGGGCGTCACGCCGAAGTAGGCGCGGCTCGCGCGCGCAAGGCCGGCGATGTTGTTGCCGTACGCCGCGAGGTTCAGGTACATCGCGAGCAGCTCGCGCTTGTCGAAGCGGTGTTCCAGACGGATCGCGAGAATCGCCTCGCGGAGTTTCGCGCGCACGCTGCGCGGCTGCACGCCGTCGCGCCGCTGGATGAGCAGCTTCGCGACCTGCTGCGTGATCGTCGATCCGCCCTCGACGACGTGGCGCTCCATGATGTTGTGGCGCATCGCGCGCAGGATCGCGAACGGATCGATGCCAGGGTGGCGCCAGAAGCGGCGGTCCTCTGCCGCGATTGTCGCGGCGACCACCGTCGGCGGCAGCGCGTCCGGCAGCATGCGCTCGACGCGCGTCCCACCGTCCGACAGCGCCTCGTAGAGGACGACGCCGTGCCGGTCGAGCACCGTCGTCGAGGTCGCGTCAACCGCGTCGAGGAGCTTCGGGTCGACCGGCCCGCACCGCAGCCACACGGCCGCCGCGATCGCCAGGACGGCGATGGCGATGATGACGCGCGGACGTCTGGTCAGGGCTGAAATTCTGACCCACAGGCGTTTCATCGCTCCACCGTGATCGTCGCCGTCGCGGTGCGGCCGAAGACCTCCGGCTCGTACATCTCCTCCGCGTGCGCCGGCGCCGTGCGGAACGTGCCGGCCGTCGTCGCGCGGACGATGTAGCTGAACGTGTGCTCCCCTTCCGACAGGCGGAAGGCGAACAACTCGACGCGGTCATTGTGGCGCTCGACGTGGTCGAAGCCGCCGCGCTGCCACCACGAGAACCAGTCGTCGCCGGCGGCGCCCTGATCGTCCTGCTGCTGCGCGAGCGACGAAGCCGTCGTCGCGAACCACGACTCGACCGGCTCGAAGCCGGCGGGGATCGGATCGGTGACGGCGACGTAGCGGCGCTCCTTCGTGAGCTGGACCGACAGCGTCACGCGCACGAGATCCCCCGCCTTGAACGACGTCGAGGCCGGGCGCGTGCCGGTTTCGACGTACGGACTGTAGACGCGGCGGATGCGAATGCCCTGGTCCAGGCCGTCCTGGAACAGGCGGTCGGCCGCGTAGCGCAGCCGCGCCGAGTAGAACAGCGTCCCCTCGCCCGTGCGCGTGAACGTCAGCGGCTGCGATCCGCCGATCGACTGAAGCTTCGTCATCGGCACCTCCGCCGATTGCGCTTCGGTCGATCGTCCACGGAATTCACCGCGCGCGATCTCGGTCGGGCCGAGCGCGACGGACGCCGCGAAGTTCGGGACGACAGGCTCGCGCTTGCGGTAGTAGGAGACGAGCGCTTCGAGCGCCATCGCGTTCTCCTGCGTGTTGCGCCAGCGGCCGTCGCGCCGCGCCCGAATCAGCCACTCGACGAGCGCACGGTACGGCGTCTGCGCATCGGCGCGCACCAGCGAGTTCAGCACGATCGCGGTCGAGCGGACGTTGGAGTTCCAGAACCAGAGCAGGTACGGATCGCTCAGCTCCTCCACGTGTGCGCCGGCGGCTTCGGGCAGGATCGCATTCGAAATCCGCCGCCGCAGATCTTCCACCCGCGGCCCTGTCGTCTCACCGGCGGCGACCATCGCATCGTGCAGGTACGCGAGACCGAACACCGGCATCCGGTTGCGGTAGCCATACAGACGCGTCATCGCGGAGTCCTGACGCCGGCCGCCTTCGACGAGCACCTTCACCGCGAACGCCTGCCACGCGGTGTACGACGGCCACCATCCTTCGTTCGTCGGCGGCGGTTCGGACAGCTTCTGCTCGAGATACGTGTAGGCGCGCTCGCGCATGCCGCGATCGACGTCGTAGTGGAGATCCGCGGCGACCTGGAAGACGTGCAGCAGGTACG
>DASSOM010000261.1:0-2067 GCA_035700625.1 Vicinamibacterales bacterium | reverse complement strand
CTGTATCACAAGTACACGGGCCACGACGACAACCGCGACTGGTTCATGTTCACGCAGAAGGAAACGCTGCTGAACGTGCAGAAGGTCCAGAACGTCTACAAGCCGCAGATCACGCAGGACATGCACCAGATGGGATCGCGGGGCGCGCGGATCTTCGTGCCGCCGTTCGACGATCCGTACGATCCGAACGTCCATCCGATTCTGGCGCAGGAGCACATGGACGTCGGGCTCGCGATGGCGTCGGCCCTTGTCTCCGAGGGCAAGGCCGGCGTGGAGTTTCACTCCCGCTACGATATGTGGACGCCGGCGCGGCAGTACATGGTCTATCACGGCCAGCCGCGCATTCTCAGCGAGATCGCCAGCGTGAACCTCGCGGATCCGTACGTGAATCCGGACGGTCCGAATGAGCCGCTCGGTCCGCAGGAGGCGCACTGGAACTATCCGCTGCCGTACAAGAAGAGCGACTGGCATCTCCGGCAGATCGTGGACTACGGCGAGACGGCGGCCTTCGCGGGGATGTCGCACGTCGCGAAGAACCGATCGACGTGGCTCGAGAACTTCTACAAGGTGCACGCCGACTGGGTGAATCGGAAGGATCCACCGTATGCGTTCGTCGTCCCCGCCGCGCAGCGGGATCCGTTCGAGACGCGCGAGATGCTGGACATTCTTCACATCGGCGAGGTGGAGATCCATCAGGCGCGCGCGCCGTTCACCGCCGGCGGACATCGTTACGACGCAGGCTCGTGGGTCATTCGCACGGCGCAGCCGTACGGCGCGTTCGCAAAGACGATGCTCGAGCTGCAGAAGTATCCCGATTTGCGGCTCTATCCCGGCGGCCCGCCCAAGCCGCCGTACGACGTCACCGCGCAGACGTTGTGGATGCTGATGGGCGTGCAGGTGGATCAGATCGACCAGCCGTTCGAGGCGGATCTGGTGGAGATCACCGATCCGAAGCCGCCCGCCGTCGCAAAGCCCGCCGGCGCGCGCTGGGCGTACCTCGTCGGCCCGGAGTCGAATGCTGGCTTTCTTGCGGCCGCGAAGCTGCAGGCGGCGGGAGTGCCGCTCTATCGCGCGGCCGGCGCTTTCGAGTCCGGTGGACGCACGTTCGCGCCCGGCACGTGGATGGTGGCTCCGTCCGATCAGGCGCGGCGGATCCTCAGCGATCTTGCGGCCTCGACCGGCCTGGCCGTGCAGTCGTCGGACACACCCGTCTCCGTCGACGCGTATCGCCTGAAACCGCACACCCGCATCGGTCTCTATCGTGGCGCGAACAACACGCCCGGCGGCTGGCTCACCTGGCTCTTCGAGCAGTACGGCTTCAATTTCCGGCAAATCTCGTCCGCCGATTTCAAAGAGCCGCTCTTCGCGCACTACGACACCATCGTCCTGCCGGAAGGCATGTCGCGCGCGAGAATCGTCGAGGGACTCGATTCCAGGCGGTACGGCCCGGAATGGGCGTGGGCCTACGGCGTCGGCGAGGCCGGCTGGAAGCAGCTTGGTGACTTCGTTCGCGGCGGCGGCACGCTGGTCGCGATAGGGTCGGCGGTCGAGACCGCGCGCGAGCTGCTCGACCTGCCGATCGAGCCGGTACTGCCGGAGCGTGCGCCTCGCGGCACGGCGGCTCGAACGGGTGGTCGCGAGGCGGACGCCACGGCCGTGCTGCGCCAGGCGTTCTCGAGTCCCGCGGAGCTCGACGCGGCCCTGCGCGAACGCGTGATCGATCCGACGACGCTGTTCTACTGCCCGGGGTCGCTGCTTGAGAACGAGTTCAACATCGCGAATCCCGTCGCCTTCGGCATGCCGGAACGATGGCCCGTCTTCTTCGAGTCGGACCAGGCGTACCGCCTGACGCCCGGCTTCGCGATCGAGAGCGAGGTCGTCGCGCGATATCCGAAATCCGGAAAGATCCTGCAGAGCGGCTGGCTCCTCGGCGAGGATCTCCTCCGCGATCAGGCAAACGTCGTCGCGTTCCACGTCGGCAACGGGTACGTCGTCACGCTGGGGACGCAGGTCGCGTTCCGCACGCAGCCGCGCGCGACGTTCAAGCTGCTGTTCAACGCCATGTTT
>DASSOM010000260.1:0-45708 GCA_035700625.1 Vicinamibacterales bacterium | reverse complement strand
GCCGCCCGACAGGCCGTCGACGATCCGTGCCGCAAACAGCATCGTCAGGCTGTGCGCGAGCGCCAGCATGACGAAGCTGACGACGGTGCCGAGCAGGCTCAGGATCAGGATGGGCCGGCGTCCCCATCGATCCGACCAGTGGCCGAGCACGGGTGACGCGATGAGCTGACAGATCGAGAACGACGCGAACAGCAGGCCGATCATCAGCGGCGACGCGCCGAACGTCTCCGCGTAGAACGGCAGCAGCGGAATGATGATCCCGAAGCCGACCAGGTTGACGAAGATCGTCAGGAAGATGACGACGAGCGGCCGACTCATTTCCTGATCGTAACGCTCTTGATCACCACCGGTGTAACGGGCACGTCGTCCATGCCGTCGCGCGACGCGGTTTCGACGGCCGCGATGCGATCGACGACGTCCATGCCTTCGATCACGCGGCCGAACACGGCGTAGCCGAAATCGTCCGGCGTGTAGCCGCGGTGATCGAGCTCGTGATTGTTCGCGACGTTGATGTAGAACTGCGACGTCGCGGTGCGAAGCCCGCTCGTCCGCGCCATCGCGACCGAGCCCCTCACGTTGCGCAGCCCGTTGGCCGCCTCGTTCCGGATCGGCGGCCGCGTGGCTTTCTCGACCAGCTCCGGCGTGAAGCCGCCCCCCTGGACGACATAGCCGGAGACGACGCGGTGGAAGACCGTGCCGGCATAAAACCCGTCGCGAACGTATTCCAGGAAGTTGGCGACGGAGGCGGGCGCGCGGTCCGGCAACAGCTCGATGGCGATGGCGCCCATGGACGTGTCGATGACGGCAACGGGATTGCTTGACGTCGGGCTGGCAGCGGGCGCCTGCGCCGGCGTCTGCAGGCAGAGGGAAATTGTCAGGAGAATCGTGAGCATCGTGTCGGCCCCGACCTGGTCCGCTGCCCGGACCCGGACGGTCGGTGTCCGGCATTCAACAGAATGGATCCGCCGGGCAGAAGAGATCCATGAATCGTAGGCGCAGCAGCCGGCGCCCGTCAATGAAGGCTGCGTTACAATAGTCGCTTCGCCGGAGGGCCGCCATGGCAACAGAGCTCCAGAGCGAACAGCAGCAGCTCGCGGACTTCATTCGGGAAGGCTCGAAGCGCGGGCCGCAGTGCTTCGGCAGCTACTTCGATGAAAAGGGCGGGTCGTGCGCGCTGGGGGCGGTCTACGAAGGCGTATACCACCTGCCCCGAGCGCACGGAAAACTCATCCCCGATCATCTCGAGCGGCTGTTCCGGTGCCTGGACGAGATGACCAAGAAGTGCCCGCAGGGTTGCGGGAAACGACTCCCTCTCGCACCGATGATCGTCCACCTGAACGACGACCATCGCATGTCGCGCGAGCAGATTGCCGACTGGCTGACCACGGAGTCGAACGCCGGCTAGCTCCTCATGTCTTTCCTCGAACGGTTCAAGCTCCAGCCCAAGTGGAAGTCGGCTGATCCCGATGTGCGTGTCGCCGGCGTGCAGGAGCTGGACGCGGCGGGGGAAGACGCGGGAGTGCTCACGGAACTCGCGCAGCATGACGACGACGTGCGGGTGCGGCGGGCCGCGGCGGCGCGCGTGACGGACGTCGCGGCGCTCGGCGCCATCGCGCGCACCGATCCCGACGAGACGCTGCGCACGGAAATCACGGACCGCCTCGTACGCGTGGCGGCCGGCGACGCTGCGGATGCCGCACCCGCAGCGCTCGAGGCACTCACGGATCAGCGGCAGCTCGCCATCGTGGCGAAGACCGCGCGTCTCGAGCGCGTCCGCGCCGAGGCGGTGGCGAAATTGACGGATCTCAAGGCGCTCAGCACGGTGGCGCGCAAGGCGGAGGATCCCGCCACGGCGCTCACCGCGGCCGAGCGCATCACGGATCCCGCGGAACTCATCACCATCGCGGTGAAAACGGAACACAAGGACGCCGGGCTCAGCGCGCTCGAACGCGCGGTGCAGCTCGGCGATCCCGATCGCGCGACGCTGGACGACGTGGCGGCGCGCGCGAAGCACAAGTCGGTCGGAAAGCGGGCACGATCCATGGTCCAGGCACTCGATCAGGAAGCGGAAGCGCGGCGCGCGGCGCTCGAAGCGCGGCAACAGCAGCTCGCGACGGCGCTCGCGCGCGTCGAAGCGATCGCCGCGGCGCCCCCCGTCGAAGGCGGCGCGTCGCAGCTCGCCGAGGCGGAGGCGGAGTGGCGCGAGTTCGCCGCGGGGGATCAGGGGATCACCGACGACGACAACGCCCGCTTCCTCGCGGCGCTCTCCGCCGCGCGGGATGCCATCGATCGCGCGGAGCGGGAGGCCGCGGCCGAGCGCGAAGCGGTCGCACGCGTCGCGGCGGCGCGCGCGGCGCGCACCGCGCTCTGCGAACAGGTCGAACAACTCCGCGGCGACACGCTGCTCGACGAGCTCGCGCGCGCCCGCGCCGAATGGGAAGGGCTGCCGGCGCTCGATCAGCCCGAGCCGGCAGACGACGCGATCGTCGCCCGCTTCGACGAGGCCTGCCGCCGCGCAGAGGAGCGGCACGTCAGACGCGAGGAGATCGATCGGCTGAATGCGCGCGCCGCGGAGCTGTTGCAGGAAGCGGAGCAGACCGCCGCGCTCGAGGACAGCCCCGCGTACGTCTGGGATCAGATCGCGCGGGAGTGGCGTGACCTGCCGGAAAAGGGGGCCGAGATCGACGCGGCGTTCACGGAGCGCTTCGCGGCCGCCGAGGCGCGCGTCACCGAGCGCGCGGAGGCGCGGCGAGCTGCCGCCGAGAAGACGTTGCGCCAGCAGGTCCACCGCGTGGAACAGCTCGTGGACCGCGTGCAGGCGCGGGCCGCCGCCGAGGATTTGACGCTGCGCGAGGCCGACAAGGCGGCGCGCGATCTGCGCGCCGCGATCGAAGCGCCTCCCGCGATCCCGCCGGCCGAACGCGAAGCGCTCGTCGAGCGCGTCAAGGCGGCGCTGTCGGGCCTTGCGCCGCGCCTCCATGAACTGCGCGAGATGGACGAGTGGAAGCGGTTCGCCAACGCCGCCGTCCAGGAGGAACTGATCGCGCAGACCGAGGCGCTGCGCGCCAAGTACGACCTCGAAAAGCCGGAGGACGTGGAGAAAGCCGCGCGCGAACTGCACGACATCCAGGAGCGCTGGAAGGCGGCCGCCGAAGCCCCCCGCGCGCAGGCGCAGGCGCTCTGGCATCGCTATCGCCAGGCGGCGGATCCCATCCAGGCGAAGGCGCGCGAGTTCTTCGCGCAGCGCGCCGGCGAGCGGCAGGAGAACCTGCAGAAGAAGCTCGCGCTGTGCGAACGCGCTGAAGCGGTCGCCGATTCCACCGACTGGATCCGCACCGCGGACGAGCTCAAGAAGCTGCAGGCCGAATGGCAGCAGATCGGGCCCGTGCCGCGCGCCGACACGAAGGCGGTGTGGAAGCGCTTCCGCGACGCGTGCGACCGGTTCTTCACCCGCCGCAACGCCGACCTCGCACAGCGCAAGGAAGTGTGGGCCGCGAACCAGGCGAAGAAGGAAGCGCTCTGCGCCCGCGCCGAGGAGCTCGCGGACTCGCGCGAGTGGGAGCGGACCGCGTCCGAGATTCGCCGCTTGCAGGCGGAGTGGAAGACGATCGGTCCGGTGCGCCGCAACAAGTCGGAGCAGCTCTGGCAGCGGTTCCGGACGGCGTGCGATCGCTTCTTCGATCGCTACAAGCGCCGCGACGAGATCGAGCTGGAAGCGCACCAGGCCGATCGCGAGGCGCTCGTCCAGGAGCTCGAAGCCATCGTCCCCGAGGGCACGGAGCCGTCAGCGGTGCCCACCGACCTCGTGGATCGCGTCCGCGCGCTGCGGACCCGCTGGAATCAGACCGGTTCGCCGGTGCGGCACGGCGCCGACCCGCTGACCGGACGCTTCGTCGCCGCGCTCGAACGGCTGCAGACCACCTACCCGGAATCCTTCCGCGGCACCGAGCTGGACGCCGATGCGAGCCGGCAGCGGATGGAGAAGCTGTGCGCGCGCGTCGAGGGGCTCGCGGCCGAGGCGCCCGCGCCGGAGGCTGGTTCTTCGGAGGCGCTCGCCGCGATGCTGCGCGAAGCGCTGGCAGCGAACACGATCGGCGGGCGCGCCGGCGAGGAGACCAAGTGGCGCACGATGGCGGATGAAGTCCGCCAGGCGCAGGCGTCGTGGTCGCGGCTTGCGCCGGTGCCGGGCGACGCCGGCCGCCAGCTCACGGAGCGGTTCCACAAGGCGTGCAACCGCTTCTTCGATCAGTACCGCCGCCGGGTCCCGCAGGGGGATCGACGCGGCCGTCCCGTCGCGACGCGGTAGTCAGCGGGCCGCTTCGTACACGACCTTCCCGCCGACGATGGTATAGACGACCTTCGCCGACGGAATTTCGTCCTCCGGAATCGTCAGGATGTCTTTCGACAGCACGGTGACGTCCGCGTACTTGCCGGGCTTCAGCGAGCCGCGATTCTCTTCCTCGAACGCCGCGTACGCGCCGTTGATCGTGTACGACTTCAGCGCCTCCATGCGCGTCATCCGCTGATCGGGAAAGAAGACCGTCCCGTCCTTCAGCTTGCGGCTCACCGACGCGTAGAAGTTCGGGATGGGATTCACGTCCTCGACCGGCGCGTCGGTGCCGTTGGCGATCGTCGCGCCGCTCTTCATCAGTTTCTGCCACACGTAGGCGCCTTCCTCGGCGCGCTCGCGGCCGAGCCGCGCGATCACGTACGGCGCGTCCGACGTGCAGTGGATCCCCTGCATCGACGCGATGACGCCGAGCTGGCCGAAGCGCGGGATGTCCTGCGCGCTCAGGTGCTGCGCGTGCTCGACGCGCCACCGCAGCTCCTTCTTGTCCGGATTCGCCTTGAACGCGCGCTCGAAGATGTCGAGCGTCTCGCGGTTGGCGCGATCGCCGATCGCGTGCACGCACAGCTGGTAGCCGTTCTGCATCGCGAGGCGCGCCGTCTCTTCGATCTCGGCGACCGAACTGGTGTTGATGCCGCTGCTGTCCGGCTTGTCCGCGTAGGGCTCGAGCAGCCAGGCGCCGCGCGATCCGAGCGCGCCGTCAATCTGCTTCTTGATCGCGCGCACGGTCAGATGGCCGTTGCCGTAGTCGATCATGCGGTACTGCGCGAGCTTCGGACCGATGATCTCGTTCGGCTGCCGCACCATGACCCACAGGCGGACCGGCATGTGCCCCTCGTCCACCATCTTCTTCATCAGATCGATGAGCGCCAGCGGCGAACCCGCGTCCTCGAACGTCGTGATCCCTTTCGAGAGCGCCTCCTGCGCCGCCAGCTCCAGCACCTTGCGCCTGTGCGCCTCGCGTTCGGCCCCCTGAAGCTCCGGCTCGTCGATCAGGCCCGACGCGCGTTCGCGCAGGAGGCCGATGGGATCGCCCGCCGCGTCCTTCAGGATTTCACCGCCGGCGGGATTCTTCGTGTCGCGAGTAATGTGCGACAGCTCCATCGCCTTGGCATTGACGAACGTCGCGTGCCCGCTCGCGTGCGTGAGCACCACCGGGTTGTCGGGAGCCACCCGGTCGAGCGACGCGTGCGTCGGAAAGCCTTCGACGTTGGGCTGGGGCGGCGCCGCCCACTTCTCCTGATGCCAGCCGCGGCCGTGAATCCATTCGCCCGGCTTCGCCTTCTTCACCGCCTCCGCAACCATCGCGACGATGTCGTCCCAGGTGTTGGCCTTGGTGAGGTCGAGTTCCAGCTTCATCTCGCCGACGCCGCTGAAGTGGCCGTGGCTCTCGATGAAGCCGGGGATCGCGAGCTGGCCGTGCAGATCGATCACTTTCGTGTTCGGTCCGACGTACGCCTGCATGGCGTCCGACGTGCCGAGCGCGGCGATGCGGTCCCCGCGGATGGCGATCGCCTGCGCTTCCGGCTGCGCGTCTTCGACGGTCACGATCCGGCCGTTGGTGAGGACGAGATCCGCGGGCGTCTGCTGCGCCGAGGAAGAAGACGAGCAGGCGGCGACGCTGGCGAGTCCGCCGGCGGTCAGCGCCAGCAGGAGAAAGATGGTCAGAGAGCGGGCGGTCATTCGCTGAGGCATATGCTGCGGATTATATGCGGGGGAAGAGGCGATCGAAGTTGCCGCCCAGGATCTGCGCGCGTTCGGCATCCTTCACGCCGAGCATCTCGAGGATCTGGCGCTGGGCGTCGAAGATCGCGCGCTGCCACCCGCGCGGAAAGAACGATGAATCGGTGCCGAACAGCAAGCGGCTGGCGCCGGCCACCGACAGCGCCTGCCGGAAGACGTCGTTCAGCGAGAGTCCCGGATGGAAGCGCGTCCAGCCGTTCGAGCTGGAGGTGTCGAGATGGATCGACGCGCACTGGGCGGCGGCCATCAGCGCCTCGCGCAGGAACCCGGCGCCGAAGTGCGGAATGATGACCGGCACCTGCGGCCAGGCCGACGCGACCTTCGCGACGCCGAGCGGATCGCCGAGCCGGAAGTCGAAGCGGCTCGGCAGCCCGAGCTTCGCGCGCACGCCGATCGTCAGCACGCCACAGTGGACGAACACGGCGCCGCCGTTCCGGCTCGCCGCCTCGAACACCATCCCGACCCGCTCGTCGTCCGATCGGTAGCCGTGCATGGCGGGAAAGAGGCAGGCCGTCCGCGGCTTCAGGTCGCCGAAGGCGCGCGACAATACCTGCGAGGCGTCCGGCTGCGTCGGATTGACCATGAAGAAGCCGACGAAGCGGGAGGGATGACGGGCGACGGCCGCGGCAACGGACGCCTCGTCGCCGGGGACGCTCGCGATCAGCGCGGCGCGGCTGACGCCGTGCTCGTCCAGCTCGCGGACCCAGCGATCCGCCAGCGCCGCGGCGTCGCCGGGCGCGTCCCATCCGAGCCGGCGCGCGAGCGCGTCCGCGCCGCCGCCGTCCGGGGCCAGCCGCTCGAGGAAGCTTGACGAGAAGAAGTGGCAGTGGGCATCGTTGATCATGTTGATCGGCCTCGTGTCGGACACACACGCGCTCGTACGGCCGGAGCTCTTCGGCGCGCTGGCGGGCGTCGAGCTCATTCTCCACGCAGGCGACGTCGGAGGCCAGTCGGTGCTCGACGAGCTGCGCGCGATCGCCCCCGTGCACGCCGTCTACGGCAACGTCGATCCGGCCGGCGATCCGCATCTCGCGGCGCGGCTCGATCTGGATCTCGGCGGCCTCATGGTGCACGTCAGCCACGGACACGAGCTGGGCGCGCCCACGCCGGAGAAGCTGCTCGCGCGCTACGACGCGGACGTCATCATCTTCGGCCACACGCACCAGGCCGTGATCCATCGCGCCGGCCCCCGCCTCGTCGTCAACCCCGGCGCCGCCGGTCCGCGCCGGTTCAACGTCCACCCCAGCATCGCCCGCCTCACGATCGCCAATCACCACGCGGAGGCGGAAATCATCCCCCTGGGGGGTCAGGTCTGAGATCGGCCGCTCCGGGGGGTCAGGTCTGCAAACCGCCGCTTCGGGGTCAGGTCTGCGATCGGGCGCTGCGGGGTCAGGTCTGAACACCGTCGCGTGGAACGGGCGAGACAGCGGTTTATCGGCCAATTCGGCGTTCGTGGCGGCGTCTGACCCCGCCGCGATCGAAAGAAGACCTGACCCCCGGCGAAGCAGCGGCCAGACCTGACCCCCCGAAGGGGCGGATCTCAGACCTGACCCCGGAGCACCCGGCGGACGGCGAGGAAATACGGCAGGGCGATGGCGGAGAGGACGGCGGCGACGCCGAACGCGGTGCGGAAGCCGTGCTGCTCGACGAGCCAGCCCATCGCGGTCGAACCGGTGCCGATGCCCGTGTCGAACGCGGCAAGGATGGCGCCGAACGCGGCGCCGCGCCGCTCGGCGGTGACGTACTTCATCACGTAGCCGACGAAGACGGGATACGCGGTCCCGAACCCTGTCCCGAAAATCAGCGCGGACGTCAGCACCCACCCAAGCGATCCGCCGATCGCGAGGCAGCCGAGGCCGATGGCGATCAGCACGAGACAGGGCACGAGCACGCGCTCGTAGCCGAGCCGATCGCCAAGGCGCCCGGCGAGCGGACGCGTGACGAGCACGACAACGGCCAGCGCCGTGAGATACAGGCTTTTCGGCGACACGCCGGCGGCATCGGCATACATCGCGGTAAAGCTCGTGATGCCGCCGTAGCCGAACGAATACAGAAACAGCGACAGCGAGACGACGAACACGCGCCACTCGAGGACGCCGGCGCGGCGCCGCTCGCGGCGGACGGGCGCCGCCGCCTGGGCGGGCAGTCGCCAGGCGATCGCCGCCATGACGAGGTTGAGCGCCGCCGCTTCGAGACACAGCGTCTTCCACCCGAGCTGAAAGACCCAGAAGCCGATCGACGGGGCCACCGCGATGGCGGCGACGGACGACAATCCCCAATAGCCGATCCCTTCCGCGCGCCGCCGCTCCGGCAGCATGTTCGTCAGGTAGGCCGCGGACGCGGACAGCAGCCCCGACCAGAACACGCCATGCACGAGCACCAGCGCGAGCAGCACGCGGTAGTCGTCGATCACGGCGTACGCAATCGAAAACGCGGCCAACGCGAGGCTCGAGACGAGCAGAATGCGCGTCGAGCCGACGCGATCGGCAAACGCGCCCGTGAGCGGTGCCGAAAACGCCGACGCGTACGTGAGGAATCCGAGGAACAGTCCGGAAGCGAACGTACTGCCGCCAAGCGCGACGATGTGGAACGGCGCGGTCGGCAGCAGTTGAAACGCGGACAGAAAGACCGTGAACGTAAAGCCGCACATCACGAAGAAGCGCGGCGTGAAGAGGCGCTCGGACAAGCGAGCGGAATTCTACTCTGCTTTCAACGCGATCACCGGGTCCACGCGCGTGGCGCGCCAGGCAGGGACAGCGCTCGCGCCAAGCGCGACTGCCGTCAGCACCACCGCCACAGTTGCGAACGTCGCGGGATCGAGCGGTGTGATCCCGTGCAGCAGCCCACGCATCAGTCCGGCCGCCGGGACGGCCGCGGCGAGCCCGATGATCAGGCCGATCCCCGAGAGCAGCAGACCGCTGCCCAGCACCATGCGAAGCACACGCGGGGCATCCGCGCCGACGGCCATCCGGATGCCGATCTCGCGAGCGCGCCGGCTCACGACGTACGACAGCACCCCGTAGATGCCGACCGCGGAGAGCGTCAGCGCGAGCGCCGCGAACATCCCCAGCAGCAGGCTCGTGAAGCGCGGCGCCGACAGCGACGCGCCGACGACGTCATCCATCGTTCGCACGTCGGCGACCGGGAGGTTGGGATCCAGCTGACGAATCGCGTCGCGGATCGGCGCCGTGAGCGCGGACGGGTTGCCGCCGTCGCGGACGACGAGCGTCATGGCGCGAATGGGATTCCCGACGGACTTGTGCCACTGCGTGTGCGGCACGTAGAACTTCTCCTTCACCTCGCCGGCGACACCATTGTGCCGAACGTTGCGAACGATGCCGACGACCGTGACCCACGGACGGCTCGGATTCATCCCGATCCGGAAACGGCCGCCGATGGCGTCGCGGCCCGCCCAGTACTCGCGCGCCATCTGTTCGTTGACGACGGCGACGAGCTGGCTGTCGGACGTGTCGTGCGCCGTGAGCCCGCGGCCGCGGACGATCTGCTCGTCCATCGCCTCGAGGTACCCGTCGGTCGCGATCTGCCAGTCCCCTTTGGCGTGGCTGCCCGGCGGAGGGACGTAGCCGTCCACGTTGAGTCCGAAGTCCCCAATCGTCGATCCCAGCGGCAGCGAACGCGCCGCCCCCGCTTCCGTGACACCTGGAATCTGTCTGATTCGCTCCATCAGACGCTGGTAGAAGCCGACGACCTGTTCGGCCGACTCATACGAGGCCGACGGCAGCGCGACGCGCATCGTGAGCACGCTGGACGGCGTGAACCCGAGATCGATCCGCTGCAGCGACCAGAGCGATCTGAGCATCAGTCCCGCGCCGATGAGCAGGACGACAGCCAGCGCCATCTCGGCGACGACGAGGCCATTGCGGAATCGCTGGCGCGCGCCGCCCGTGGTCGCATTCGATCCGCCTTCCTTCATCGACTCGTTGAGATCCGTCTTCAGCAGGCGGACGGCGGGCGCGAGGCTGAAGACGATCGTGGTGAGCAGCGCCGCGCCGACGGTGAAAAGCAGGACGCGAACGTCGATGCCGGCTTGCGCCACGCGGGGAATGCCCGCAGGATTCCACCACGCGAGCAGCCGCACGCCCCACGAGGCGAGCGCCAGGCCGAGCGCAGCGCTGATCCCGGCAAGCACCGCGCTTTCGGTCAGCAGCTGCCGCAGCACGCGCGCGCGCCCTGCGCCGAGCGCGGCGCGGACGGCGATCTCGCGCTGACGCGCCTCGGCCCGCGCGAGCAGCAGATTCGCCACGTTCGCGCACGCAATCAGCAGCAGGAATGCGACGGCGCCGAAGAGCAGCCAGACCGCACGGCGAATCGTCCCGACGATCTCGTCGCGCAGCGAGAGCACGACGGTGTCGAACTGCATCTGCGGGGGATACAGACCTTCGGCGATCATCTCCTGCGCGATGCGGTGCAGATCTTCCCGTGCCTGCTCGACGCTCACGCCGTCGCGCAGGCGTCCGGCGGCGTAGTAGCCGTGGCTCCCGTGATCGGTGCTCGAGGGATCGAGCTGCAGCGGCGTCCACAGCACGCTGGGCGACGGATTCTCGAAATCGGTCGGCAGCACGAAATCCGGCGGCATCACGCCAAGGACGGTGTACGGCGCGCCGTTGATCTGGATCGATCGTCCGACGATCGATTCGTCCCCCGCGAACCGCCGCTGCCACAAGCCGTACCCGATGACCGCGACGTTCGGCCCGTTGGGCACATCTTCGGCGGACGTGAACACGCGCCCGCGAATCGGGGACACGCCGAACGTGGAGAACGTGTTGGCCGTGACGGTGCCGGCCGCGACGCGCTCGGGCTCGACACCCCCGCCGGTCAGGTTCACCTGGCCGTCCGACCACGCGGCCACCTCGGTCATCGTCCGATTGCGCCGGCGGTAATCGATGACCTCCCCTTCCGCGACCCACGTCTTGTCGAACGACACCCAGCGGCTCCAGATCATGACGGCGCGATCCGGCTGACTCCAGGGCAGCGGCCGCAGCAGCACGGCGTTGACGACGCTGAACATGGCGGCGTTCGCGCCGACGCCGAGCGCCAGAGTCAGGATGGCGACGGCCGCAAACCCGGGGGCTCGTGCCAGCGTTCGAACCCCATACCGCAAGTCCTGGAGCACATCCTGGAGGAATGCCATGCGCGATTAGACGGCCAGCGGCGGTCGAACGTTTGGTGCGTGCGCTAAGATCGACGCATGACCCAGGATTTGACCGGCTTTCGCCCTTCGCGGCTCTGGCGCCGGATGCCGCTCGATCGCCGGACGACGGCCGCCGAACTCTTCTGGACCGACGAACAGTCGGCCGAGCAGCAGATGGAAGCCGTGGCGGCGATCGCCTCGCACATGAAATTTCGGCCCCGATCGGTGATGGGACTCCCGATCGAGCGGCTGACGAAATACCTCGCGACGCTTCCGGCCGTCCCCGACACTGTGGCGGCGCGGGCGCTGGTCAACTATCACCTCGCCCGGCAGCGGCCGATGATGGCGGCCTTTCTGGACACGCTCGGCATCCCTCATGAGGAGGGACTCATCTCCGAGGAAACGGTCCCGAAACCAGATCCAGACAAGCTGAAGCAGGCGGCGGCCACGCTCGGCGCCCAGTACCCAGGCGACGAAGTGACGCTGTATCTCTCGACGCTCGTGTCGCAGGATCCGGAGACCTGGGGCGGTCTGGTGGACGTCGTGCAGGCGTCGGCGACTTAGCGGTTTCGCATCGCCGCAATTTCGGCGGCGGCGCGCAAGCCGCTTTCGATCGCGCCGTTCATGTAGCCCTGCCACTTCAGGCTGGTGTGTTCGCCGGCGAAGACGATGCGGCGGAAGGGACGGGCCAGCCACGCGCGCAGCAGCGGATCGAAGCCGGCGTCGAAGTACGCGTATCCGCCTCGCGCCCATGGGTCGTCGTCCCACACCACGACGCGCGACGCGAGCAGCTGCGCCGGACGGCCGAGCCACGTCAGGCGGCGCACCACGCCGGCCATGCCTTCCTGCGCGATGATCTCGCGGACTTCATGCGACGCGCGGCCACCCGCGAGGCACGTGAGCAGCGCGGCGCCACGCTGCTGCTCCGCGCCATCCCAGACGGCGCCGAGCTCGAGGTCCGTGCCGAAGGCCGACGGGCGGGCGGCGCGCTTCCAGAACGGCCGCGCGAACTGGAGCAGCACGCGCGTCGCCGGGCCGTACGGCAGCGAGGCAAACGCTTCGCGCTGCCGCTCGGGGAGCGAAGGCGTGAAGACGACGTCGCGCGCTGTGGAGGCCGGCAAGGCGATGACCGCATAATCGGCGGTGATGGACGACGTCCTGCCGTCGGAGGCCGCAACCGTCGCCTCGATCCCCTCCGCGTGCTGCCGCACCGCGCGCACGATGGTGTTCGGCAGGATGGTGCCGCGCAGCCGCCGCGCCAGGCCCGTGGCAAGGCGATCGTTGCCATCCGGAATGCGGAAGATTTTCCCCTGCCCGGGACTCCCCTCCGACGCGAACTGATCGACGAGCGCGATCATCGCCAGATCTTCAGGGTCCGCCAGAAAGAAGCCGCGGAACGCGCGCAGACGTGCCGCGAACGACGAGGAGGCGCGATTCGCGGCAAGCCAGTCGGCGACGGACATCCGCGCGAGACGCGCGGCGATCGCACTGTCCCATCGCTGCTCGCTCAGGTTATAGTCGCGCGCGAGCGGCGCGACCGCGGCCGCGATCTCGTCCCAGGGAGAGGCGCGCGTGTGGATGCGGCGGCGGCCTCGTCCGTCCGGTCCGTAGTAGCCGAAGCCGCCCCGCAGAATCCGGCGCGGCGTGAGCCCGAGATCGCGCGCCAGCGCGAGCACGTGCGATTGCTCTTCCTCGATCAGATCGGCGCCGGCGTCGGCATGCCGCCCCTCGCCGAGACCGTCACGCAGCGTCCAGACGCGGCCGCCGACGCGCTCCCGCGCCTCGACGACCGTCACGACGGCACCGCGGGCCTCGAGGTCGCGAGCCGCCGCGAGTCCGGCAAGCCCGGCGCCGGCGACGAGAATGTGGACGCCCTTCATGTTTCGAGAATATGGCAAGTAGAGTGCGAGGCGCGCATTTGACAGCGGTGAAGCGCGACCGTAGAGTGCCACCGATGGCGCACCAGCAGAGTTACGCCACGCACGCTCATCGTCCGCGCGCCACGTACGCGGCGACGATCCTGGTGCTCGTCGCCGCCGGCTTGTTCGCCGCCGCATGGGGAGGACGGTCGACGCTGATTCCGGGATTGTTCCTGCTGACGATCAGCGTCCTGATTCTCCTGTGGATCAGCCGCGCGTACATCGTCCGGCTGCAGGATCGCATCATCCGCCTCGAGATGCGCCTGCGGACGGATGACGTCCTGACACCGGAGCAGCGCGAGCTGTTTCGGACGCTGTCGCGCCGCCAGATCGTGGCGCTTCGCTTCGCCTCGGATCCGGAATTGCCCGGCCTCGTCGAACGCGCCGCCCGGGAAGGCCTGACGGGCGACGAGATCAAGCGCGCCATCACGAACTGGGTACCCGACTACGAACGGACATAGTCACATCCGACACCAACATCCGACATCCGACATCCGACACACCATGATTCCCATCCTGCTTTCATTGTCGCTGGCTGCCGCGCAGCCGGCGTCCGACACGGCGCTGCGTCAGCGCATCGCGGGGCTGATCGCGTCCTCGGGCGCGGAGGTCGGCGTCGCGCTCCACACACTCGACGGCCGTCAGGAACTGCTCATCGAACCGGACGAAGTCTTTCATGCCGCCAGCACGATGAAGGTGCCCGTCATGATCGAGCTGTTCCGGCAGGCGGAGGCCGGCGAGCTGTCACTCGACGACCCCCTGCCGATCCGGAACGAGTTCCACAGCATCGTGGACGGCAGCGTGTACCAGCTGGATGTCGGCGACGACTCCGACGCGGACGTGTACAAGGCCATCGGAAAGACGCTGACGCTGCGTCAGCTCTGCGAAGCGATGATCACCGTCAGCAGCAACTTCGCGGCGAACCTGCTGATCGAACGGCTCGGCGTCGCGAACATCCGCAAAACGGTGAGCCGGCTCGGTGCGGACGGCATGCAGGTGCTGCGCGGGGTCGAAGACCAGAAAGCCTTCGACCAGGGGAAGAACAACACGACGACCGCGCGCGGGCTGCTGGTGCTGCTGGAAAAGATCGCGACGGGCCGCGCGGTGAGCCCGAAAGCCGACGCGGAGATGGTCGCGATCCTGAAGCGGCAGCACTTCAACGACATGATCCCGGCGGGCGTGCCGCCGGGCACACCGGTCGCGCACAAGACCGGCTCGATCACGAAGATTCATCACGACGCGGCCATCGTGTACGGCGACCGTCCCTACGTGCTCGTCGTCCTGACCCGCGGGCTCGAAGATCAGAAGACGAGCGCGGCGCTCGCCGCGGCGATCTCCCGCGAGGTCTGGAACGCCGTTCACACGAATGAACCCCTCCGATAGGAGACGCATGCACAGACGCCAATTCCTGCAGACCCTCGCGGCGGCTCCGGTCGCCGCGGCCACGCCGACCACGTCCGTCCGTCCGCCGACGCTTCCCGACACGCCACCGTTGATCAAGCCGAAACGGCTGGCGCCCGGCGATACCGTCGGCGTCGTGAGCCCCGCCAGCGCGACGTTCAACTCGATCGACGTGCAGATCGCGAAAGAATCGCTCGAGGCGCTCGGGCTGCGCGTGCGGATCGGCGAACATCTGCTGGCGCGCCACGGCTATCTGGGCGGAGAGGACAAGGCGCGGGCCGACGACATCAACGCGTTCTTCGCCGATCAGACGATTGCCGCGGTCCACCCGATTCGCGGCGGCTGGGGAAGCAGCCGCGTGCTGCCGTATCTCGACTACGATCTCATCCGCCGCAACCCGAAGATCATCCTCGGCTACAGCGACATCACCGCCCTGCTGCTGGCGATCCACGCGAAGACCGGTCTCGTCACGTTCCACGGACCGATCGCACTCGGCCGCTGGGACACCTTCTCGGTCGACTACTACCGGCGCGTGCTGTTCAACGGCGAGCCGGTGCTGATGCAGAACCTGCACGAGCTGTCGGATCGCAACAGCCTGACGCCCATCGAGTATCGGGTGCAGACGATTACGCCGGGCAAGGCGCGCGGCCGGCTGCTTGGCGGCAACCTCACGGTGCTCACGACGATCGTCGGCTCCCCGTACCTCCCCGACTGGGACGGCTGCATCTTCTTCTGCGAGGACGTCCACGAGGATCTCTACCGAATCGATCGCATGCTGACGCAGCTCAAGCTCGCCGGCGTGCTCGATCGCATCAAGGGATTCGTGTTCGGAAGCTGCGCGGAATGCTCACCGGGAGAAGGCTTCGCGTCGCTCACGCTCGAGGAGATCTTCGCGGATCACATCAAGCCGCTCGGCATCCCGGCCTGGTCCGGCGCGATGATCGGTCATCAGATGCCGCAGTGGACGATCCCCGAGGGGATCGAGGCGGAGATCGATGCGACCGTGGGGAGCATCAAGCTGCTTTCGAGCGGCGTTCGCTGAAAGGGCTCACAGGACTCTTTATCTCCTTATCTCTTGTTATCAGTACACGCAACAGTCGTCACATCGGAGATGGTCTCCCCCTCGGTGATCCGATCGACGACGGACAGGTCCTCGGGAAAGACCGCCCCGAACACCGTGTATTCGAAGTCGAGCCTCGGGTTGTCGACGAGGTTGACGAAAATCTGCGAGTCGCCGGTGTGGCGGCCGCGGGTCGACAGGCCCACGGTGCCCCGCTCGTTGTCCGCCCCGACCTCGTCGCGCATGAAGTCGCGCGCGCCCGCATATTCGTTCGCGCCGGGACTCCCTCCCTGGATGACGAAGTTCGGGACGATGCGATGGAAGGTGAGGCCGTCGTAGTACTCGTCGTGCAGCGCGAGACGGAGAAAGTGGCCGGTCGCGAGCGGCGCGACGTCGGGACGGAACGCGATCCGGAAGCGGCCGCCACTGCCGAGCGACACCGACACGCAGGTGTCGAGGTTCGGGAATTCGGGGATCGCACGCGGCGTTTCGGGCTTCGGATCGGCGCGCACCTCGGTGCCGAGTCCGTCGGTCATTACGTCAGCCGCCTTTTCCGCCACCACAGCGTCCATGTCTTGCAGCAGCGGCGTCAGGCCCTTCAGGTCGCTCGTCCCCCCATGGACCTTCAGCGCGTCGATCAGCGCGAGGCGCGCGTCGCGCGACGTGATGACGCCGCTCTTCGTGAGCCGCTGCAGCGCGTCGAGAATCGGGGCGGCGAGGCTCGGCGAGGCGGGCGTCTCCTTCAGCAGCAGCGCCGCCGTGCGGAGAATCTGCGGGTCCGTCCGCTTCAGGGCCGCTTTGATCAGCGGCGCCGCGGCTTTCGGATCGAGCGTGTGCAGCGGCTGCAGCGCGGCTTCCGCGACGTTGTCGTCGCGGTCCGCCGCGAGGCGCTTCAGCGTCTCGACGTCCTTCATCGCCGCCGCCGCGCGCGCCGCATACATTCGCACCTGCCACACCTCGTGGGATGCGAACGCCGGCATCGCGAGTCCGGCGCGTCCGGGATCGCGCTTCGCCATCGTCACGAGCGCATGCGCCTCCCGGTGCCACGATCCCATCGTCGGCGGCGAACGCAGTTCTGAGGCGAGCCTGGTCGTGACGGACTCGTCGTCCAGGCACGCCTCGCCAAGCGCGTCGATCGCGGCGAGCGCGACGTGCGGTGACGAGTCGCCGAGCACGGCCAGCAGTGGACGGCAGCCGCTTTCCGCGGAGCTGATGCGCCCGTAGCCGCGGACCGCCTCGTAGCGTACCAGCGCGGACGAATCGGAGAGCGCGCGATAGAGCACCGCGTTCCGCGTCTCCGGCGCGAGGACATTGGCCGCGCCCGCCGCGGCGGCGATGGCAAGCCGCCGGACTTCTTCGGACGGATCGTCCACGGCCGCAGCCTGCGTCTCGGCGTCGAGCGCCCGCGCGGACAGCAGCGCCGCCAGCGCATTCCGCCGCGCGTCGGCGTCGCCGGTCTTGGCCGTCCGTCGGACGATACCTGTCAGCAGCTCGATGGTCCGGGTGTCGAACCGCACCAGCTTCTGGTTGCGGCGCGCGAGCGACTCGAGCGCGCGCGCCGCCACCGCCGGCTCGTACATGAGCCGCAGGCTCAGGAAGCTTTGCGCCGCCTCGGCGTCCCGCAGGCGGCCGAACCGCAGCCGTCCCACGGCACGGTCCACCGCGTGCGCCACGACGGGATCCGACATCTTCGCACTCGTGATCCACCGGAACACGTCCCGGACCTTGTCCGGGGCGGCGGATCCGTCGACCGGCATCATCGACTGCGCCATCGCGCTCACCACTTCGGCGCGGACGCGTGGATTCTGCGAGGTGTGCAGGAAGAACACGAGTCGTTGGGCGACGGAGGGATCTTCGAGCCGGCCGAGCGCCCGAATCGCCAGAGCGCGCACGTCGTCATTCGGCGCGTTCGCGAGTTCCAGGAGCACTTCCCGCCCGGCGCCGGCGTTTTCCGCCCGAAGGACGGTCAGCGGCGCGGCGTTGGCCGCCGGTGGCTGCGGTCCCTGGGCGGCGAGGGCCAGCGCGAAAAGCCACGGCATTTACCGCCTCCCGGAGTATTCGAGCATCTGCGCGGTGAGATCCTGCGGGTACGAAATCTCGACGTTGGTGATCGTGCCGTCGGGCGCGGTGACCGCCTCCAGCCGCGGCTGAACGAATCCCGTGTAGGACGGCATCTTCAAACGATCGACGCGCTCGACGACTTCGTCGCGCAGCGCGGGATCGAAGTGCACACCGTACGTCTCGAATAGCGCGCGCGCCCCGTCGTAATCTCCCTCTGCCTTGATGCGCTGCACGTCGGCGAGCAGCCGGCCGACCCCTTCCTGGAACGCGGCCGGGTCGGTCATCACGTAGTACGTCTTGCCGTCGCGCCGGCGCTCCTCGATCGCGGAGGAGTTCGCCATCAGCCACCGGACGATCATCTGCCGGTTGCGCATGTGATCCTCCTCGATGACCGTGCCGGTCCGGACGCGGCGGAGCTGCACGAGCGCATTACGTGCGTACGACTCGTACTCCGTGCGGACGATCTCCGCCTGCGCGTCAGCCGGCACCAGGCCGAGCTGCGCGAGCTTCGGATGCGGCAGGAAGTACAGCGCGACGAGGTCCGCGCGCGACTCCTCGAGCGACGAGTAGTACTCCTTCAGCGCGGCCTGCGGATTCCCCTCCAGCCGCGCGGCAATCTTCCCCGACGCATGCCCGATCACCTCGTGCATGTTCGTCGTCAATTCACTGGCAAAGCTGGCCCAGCGCTCGGCGCGCTCGGCTTCTTCGGCCGTCCACGCGAATTCGCGACGGAACTCCGGAGAGGTGGACCGATCGTAGGCAATGGTGACATTCGAGAGCGACACCGACTTGCTGCCGTACTTCTCGCGGATGTGCTGATCGTTCGGCAGGTTGATCCCGACCGGCGTAATCGGCCCCGAGTCTCCGCATTCGACGACGACGTCAATCGCGTTGGCCGTGATGCCGCGGACCCCCTGCTTCTTGTATTCATCCGCCCACGGCATGCGGTCCTCGAACCATTGCGCATTCGCGGCCAGCTGGCGAATGCCGGCGGTCTTTTCGCGGTTGACGTAGTAGACGAGCGATTCCCACGCTCCCTTCACGCCCCGCGCGTCCATGTAGACCTCGACGAAGCCGTTGATCGTGTCCACCGGGGACTCGCGGTCCTGCACCCAGGCGATGTCGTACGCCATGCGATCGGCGTTGCTGCCCGTGCGATAGAACGCGATCAGCGCGCGCAGCGCGGCGGCCATCGGCTCGGTCGCGTACGGCACGGCGGCCTCGAGATGCTTCACGATCTCGCGGATCTCGCGATCGTAGCGGCCGCCAATCCGGTAGACCTCCTCGACGAGCCGGCCGTCCGCTTTGACCAGCCGCGAATTGAGTCCGTACTGCTCGTCGAACCGTTCGAGATCCCCCATCGACACGCCGACGTACAGATTGTTCGCGCTCGCGCGGAGGATGTCGCGGCCCGGGCCCGGCGTCTTGCTCGTGACCACGGGATGGACGTCCGGATCGAAAAAGAGCGGCGTGACCCGCGCGATGAGCGCCTCGAGCGATTCACCTGCCCGCAGCGGAAACGCCGCGCCGGCGGCCGCCGCGGCCCGCACGGCGGAGGCGAACGCCTCCGGCGCGCAGCGCAGGACGAACTTGCGCGCGGTCAGGTTGTCGTGCGGTCCACAATTCAGCCAGAACAGCTTCGTGTAGCGGTGAATCTCGGCCAGCGTCTCCGGATCGACGCCGGCCGGATGCGTCAGGATCTCTTCGAGGATCCCGCGCATCTCCAGGCTGTGCGCGTAGCGCTGGTCGTAATAGATGTCGCGTCCGGCCAGCGCTGCCTGGTAGAGATGCCAGATGAGGATCTTCTGATCGAGCGGCAGCGCGTCGAAGCCGTCCGCGTAGAGCTGGACGACGGCGGCTTCGTCCACGCGCTCGAGCAGATAGGGACGGACGTCGACCGCTTCAGATGAGGCAGGCTGCGTCATCGCGCGGCCCCCGCGCCGGCGTGACCGGCCGGTGCGAGCGCCGGGTTGTACATGCTCGCGTAGGTCAGATACTGGCGGACCGGGTCGCGTGGATACGACATCGCGACCGCGGTCACGTGGCCGCGTGCGTCGAGCGTCGCGGTCAGGGCCGGATTGATGCCAGCCCAGTAGGTCGGAAGGTCGAGCGCGCGGTACCGCGCGACGATCTCGTCGCGCACCTTCGGATCGAAGTGCACGGCATATTGATCGACCAGACGCTTGATCGCGTCGTAGTCTCCCTCACCCTTGATTCGCATCAACTCGGCCAGCAGCATCCCCACGCCCTCGCGCATGCGGGCGTAATCCTTCACGTGCACGTACGTCTTGCCGTTGCGGTGTGTCATCTCGATAGCGCCGGTGCGGTCCATGATGTAGTTGGCGATAAGGGCGCGAGCCCGCTGGTGATCCTCCTCGATCGTCGTCCCCTTCGGGATGCGACGAAGCTGCGTCAGCATCACGCGCGCGGCGGCATCGTACATCGTCCGGGCGACCGCCTCCTGGTCCTCGACGAGCCCGAGCTCCCGCAGTTTCGGATCCTGGATGTTCCAGAGCCCCATGAGATCCGCGCGCGCCTCCTCGAGCGTCGAGTAGTACTCCTTGAGGTACGAGGACGGGGCGGCCGTCAGCGCCGGACTGAGCTTGCCGGAGCCATGGCCGATCACCTCGTGCATCGCCGTGAGCAGATCTTCCGCGGTTTCGCCGTGGCGCTCGCCGCGCCGGACTTCATCGGGCGCGGCGGCGAATTCGGTCAGGGTCTTGGACGCCGACGCCGCGGACAGGGCGTGGCTGCTGGCGAGCAGCAGGAAGTTCTTCGTGCCGTACTTCTGATGGATTTCGTTCTCGTTCGGCAGGTTGACGCCAATCGTGGTGACGTGAAAGTCGGCCGTCTGGATCACGGTCTCGACGGCTTTCACGACCGGCGGCTGGAACGCCTGTTTCTTGTACTTCGCGTCCCACGGCGCTTTGGCCTCGAAATATGCCGCGTTGTCGGCGAGCTTCTTCATCGCGCTCGTGACCGGCGCGTCGGTCACCGTGACGAAGCTCTCCGCCGAGCCCTTCGCGCCGCGCGGATCACGATAGACCTCGATGAAGCCGTTGACGAAGTCGACCGCCGCGTCGTTGCGCACCCAGTCGCCGCCGAACTGCAGCCAGTCCTTCTGGTCGCCCGTCTGGTAGTAGCGAATGAGCTGCGCGATGACGTGCGCCTGCTCCGGACTTGCGACCGCACGCGCCTTGTCGAGGTATTCGATGGCCTGTTGCAGATACGCGGCGTACAGGCCCGGCGGCACGCGGCCGTCCGGCGTTCCGGCGCGGTAGACCTGTTCCTGCAGCTTGCCGTCGGGTCCCTTTACCACACGCGAGTTCAACGGGTACTCGCCGTGGAAGTCCTTCAGGTCTGCCACACGGACGCCCTGATAGAACGTGTTCGAACTCGCCTGGATGATGTCCTGTCCGGGCGGCGGCGACTTCGCCGTAATCATCGGCTCCACCGCAGGATCGAACAGGGCCGGCTTCAACTGCTGCAGCTCCTGCTCGAGGGCGTTCGCCGACGCGAGCGGAGGCAGGTCGAGATACGGCTGCCCGAACGCGCCGTGACGCTGCGCCGTGAGCGCCGCCTGCCGCAGCTCGTCGAAGGAGAACGACGGCAGGAACTTCTGCGCGGTGGTCTCGTTGTGGTTGCCGCGATTCGCCCAGAAGAGCAGCGCGTAACGGCGGATCTTCGCAAACGCCTCCGGCGGGATGCCATCGGGACGCGCTACGATCTCCTCGAGCAGACGCTTTTCGCGGAGACCGAACTGCGAGAGCTGGTCGTAGACGATCGGATCGATCGCGATCGCGGCGCGCGTGAGCCACCAGGCGAGCGCCTGCTGGCGCGCGTCCAGCGCGCGAAAGCTGTCGGCCGTCAGCTGGATGAAGCCGGTATTGTCGACGCGCTCGACGAGCGGCGACGGCGCGGGCGTCTGCGCGGCGGCGCTCAGCGTCAGGGCCAGCACGCCCGCCGCGACGGCGAACAATCGCACCTTCATGCGGTCATTGTAGTTCGATCGTTTGCAGGTACTCCGGCATGCGGCTCTTCCATTTCAGGTCCGCCGCAATCGACGCCGTGAGCGCCTCCATCGCGTCCGGTTCGCCATGGACGATGAACGTTTCGCGCGGCGCCTTCGTGAAGCCGTGCAGCCAGCGCAGGATTTCGTGCGAGTCGGCGTGCGCCGACATCGACTCGAGCCGATCGACGGTCGCCCTGACCGGAATCCACTGGCCGTGGATCTTGACCTGCGGCTCTCCCTGCGTCAGCCGCCAGCCGCGCGTCCCGACCGCCTGATACCCGGCGAACAGCACGGTGTTGCGGGCGTCCGGCAGCGCGGCCTTCAGGTGGTGCAGCACGCGCCCGCCTTCGGCCATGCCGCTCGACGAGATCACGATCGCGGGCGCCTTCGACGCGGTCAGTTCCTTGGATTCCTGCGGTGACTTGATCGTCCGGAAGCGATCCGTGCAGAACACGCACATCTGGCGCTCCTGCCGGGCGCGGTGCCGCCGCTCGGCCTCGCCGCCGTCATGCCCCGCCTCCCCGTGCGGCGCCATGTCGTCGCGGCGCTCGGGCTGCATCTCCGGGTCGAGTTCGTGCACCCGTTCGCGGTAGCGCGCCAGCGCGGCGAGCGCCATCGGGCTGTCGAGATACACCGGCAGCACCGGGATGCGCTTCTCGTCTTCGAGCCGTTTCAACCAGTAGATCAGCTCCTCCGCACGTCCGATCGCGAACGACGGGATGATCAGCTTGCCGCCTTTCTGAGCGGTTTCGGTCACCACTTTCGCGAGATGCGTCCCGTTGTCGTCCTGCTCGTGTACGCGGTTGCCGTAGGTCGATTCGACGAGCAGATAGTCCGCCTCGCTCATCATCGTCGGATCCGGCAGCACGGGACGATCGAACCGGCCGAGATCGCCGCCGAAGAGGATCGTGCGGTCATTCGTGCGCATCCGCACGTACGACGAACCCAGCAGGTGCCCGGCGTTGATGAACTCCACCTGGATGCCGGGCACGACGTCGAGCGGCCGTTCGTAGCCGCAAGGTTGCAGCAGCGCGCAGGCGTTCAGCGCGTCGACCTCGCGATAGAGCGGGAGCGCCGGCTTGTGCTTCGAGTAGCCGTGCCGATTCGCCTGGTCCGCATCCTCTTCCTGGATCCGGCCGGAGTCGGGGAGAACGATCTCGCAGAGTTCCTTGGTGCCCTGCGTGCAGAACACGCGTCCCCGATAGCCCTGCGCCACCAGGCGCGGGAGATACCCGCAGTGATCCAGATGCGCGTGCGTCAGCACGATCGCGTCGATCTCTCGAGCCGGAATCGGAAAGTCCGCCCAGTTGCGCTCGCGCAGCGCTCTTGGCCCCTGAAACAGGCCGGCGTCGACGAGCACCTTCCTGTCGTCCACCTGAACGAGATACTTGGAACCGGTCACCGTACGTGCCGCCCCGAGAAAGGTGATCGAGATCATGCGAACAGCCCCACTTGTCCTCCCGTATGCCAGAACACGATCGTCTGATGTTCGCCAACGGCCCGCGCGCGCACGCGCGCGATCAGGCCGGCCATTGCCTTCGCGGTGTACGTCGGATCGAGGAAGAGCGCTTCGGTCGACGCGCACAGCCGGAGCGCTTCGTCCGATGCCGCGGTCGGGATCCCGTAGCCCTCACCCACGAACGAGTCGTCCACGTCGATGTCGCCTCTCAACGCCCCGGCGGGAGCGCCAAGCAATGACTCGACGCCCTGCAGCAGCTCCGCAATCCGCGCGGTCAGCGCGCCGGCCGGATCGTCCGCGCTGATGCCGACGACGCGCGTGGCGAGGCCGTGAAGGCGGCAGCCCGCCACCAGGCCCGCCTGCGTACCTCCGGAAGAGGTCGCATGCACGATGACGTCCGGAGCCGGACTCTGGTCCAGCAGCTCGCCGATGGCCTGCACGTACGCTGCCGCACCAAGCGGCGTCGACGCGCCAAGCGGCACGATGAACGGACGCCCTCCGGAATGGCGAAGCTCCGCCGCGATCGCGTCCATCGCCGGCGCGCGCTCGTCGCGGCTCGCCACGTACCGCACGTCCGCCCCCGTGAGGCGATCGAGCAGCGCATTGGCCGTCGGACGCGCGGGCGGTTCGCCGTTCACCACGAGCACGCAGCGAAGGCCCATGCGCGCGGCAATGCTGGCCGTGACCCGCGCGTGATTCGACTGCACGCCGCCGCACGTGATCAGCGTGTCGGCGCCCTCGGCGATTGCCCGCGCGGCAACCAGCCGCATCTTCCGCACCTTGTTTCCGCCAAATGCGAACGCCACCGCATCATCGCGCTTGACGAGGATGCGGGGACCGCCGCCGAGCGCGTCGCGCAGTCGCGCGAGTTCTTCGACGGGCGTCGGCGTCTGCGCCAGAGACAGCGAGGGGAGCGCGCGAAGGCGAGCGACGAGCGAGGAGTCGGCCGGCACTGACGCCGTTAGTATACTGACTCGATCGATGGACTCGCTGCTGGAGCAACTACGGGGTACGACGCGTGTGATCGCAGCCGAATTGCGGCCGCCGCGGGCGGAGCTGGCGGCGTCGGCCAGTATGGACGCCTGGATCGATACCTATCACGCCGTCCGCGGGCTCACGCGCGCGGGCACGGCGGTCTTCCTGACCGACAACGCGGTCGGGTTGAAAGAGGAAGACAACCTCCGGCATCTCGTCACGAATCTCGGAGGAGACGTCCCGCGCTCGCACGTGATCCCGTTCCTGACGACCAAACATCCGATCGAGTACTGCCTGGCTTACGCCGACCGCGCGCGGCAGCAGGGGTTCGGATCCCTCGTCGTGCTTGGCGGCGACCGTCAGATTGGCCCGCCGCGCTGTGTGGAGCACGCGTGGGAGCTGCGGGAGCAGATCCGCGCGCGGCAGCCGGATCTGACGCTCGGCGGCTGGGCGAATCCCCACGGCGATGCCACCGCGCAGGTCGGCCACCTGCTCGACCCACGGGTGACCGCGGAGTTCTACCTGACGCAGATCGTGTCGCACCACAGCCGCGCGGCCGTCGACGCGTTCCTCGCGGAGGGGGACCGGCGAGGACTCACGCTGCCGGCATTGTTCGGCATCTTCTATTACCGGTCGGCGAACCCGAAGACGCTCGATGCGCTCAAGGCGTTCATCCCCGTGCCGATCGAGGAGCTGCGCGCCGAGTTCGCCGCCGGCGCCGCGCCGGAAGACGTCTGCGCCCGCTCGATCCGCGAACTGTCCGCCGCGGGCGTGCGCCACTTCTACATCAGCAACCTGCCGATCGGCCGCGCGGCCGCCACGCTCGCCCGCATCATGGAACGCATCTGAATCTCGAACCTCGAACGTCGAACTTATAATCACCCTATGGCCGAATACCTCGATTCCGTCCCCTTCTCCGGCATCATCCGCATCCGCGACATGATGTACGGCGTCGACAACCCGTTCCGGCTGGATCAAGGTGACGTCAGCTTCGACGCACCCGACACCGTGAAACAGGCGATGCACCGCGCGATCGACGAGAACCGCAGCCACTACCTGCAGACGACAGGCGTGCCGCGGCTGCTCGAACTGATCGTGGACAAAGTGCGCCGGCGCAACGGAATCCCCGTCGGCGGGCCGGACGAGGTGATGATGACGACCGGAGGCATTCACGGCGTCTACATCGCGTGTCAGGCGCTGCTCGAGCCAGGCGACGAAGTCATCGTGCCCGATCCCGAATGGCCGCCGTGCCTCGGCAACATCCGCGCGGCCCATGCGGTGCCGGTGCCGTGTCCGCTGCACGAGCGGCTCGGATGGCGCTTCGATCTCGACCAGCTCGAAGCGGCCATCACGCCGAAGACGCGGGCCATCTACGTCAACTCGCCGAACAATCCCACGGGCGGCGTCCTCACGCGCGAGGATCTGGAAGCCATCGTCGCGCTGGCGGAACGGCGCGGCCTGTGGATCATCTCGGACGAGGCCTACGAGGACGTCCTGTTCGACGGCGCGAAGCACCTGAGCACGGCGTCGCTGGCCGGCGCCTACGACCGCACGATCTCCGTGTTCACGTTCAGCAAGACCTACGCGATGACGGGGCTGCGTCTCGGCTACCTGGTCGCGAAGGATGCCACGCTACGCGACCGCATGAAGAAGGTCCTCTTCTACACCGCGAGCAACATCGCGTCGGTCGTCCAGTTCGGCGGGATCGGCGCGCTCGAGGGATCGCAGGCGTGCATCGACGCGTTTCGGACAGAACTGCAGGCGAGGCGCGACCTGTTCTACGCGGGCATCGAGGCGCACGCGGCGGGCGTGTTCAGCGGCACGCCTCCGCGCGGCGCGTTCTACGCCTTCCTGAAGATCGATCCCGCCTGGCAGCCCGCGGCGGAGAGTCCCGCGTCGCGCTCCTGGGCGATGACGGAGCATCTGATCGCGAATGGCCGGATCGGCTGCGTGCCCGGCGTGGACTTCGGCGCGAACGGCGAGGGCTACGTCCGCTTCTGCTTTGCGCGCGATCGGCGCGAATTGGCCGGCGCACTCGAGTCGATGGGCGCGCTGTTCGCCGTCCGCGAAGGCGCCTGACCGATCGGATTGTCCACGACCTGATCCTCGCATTCACCGATCAGCGCCAGCAGCATGTCCAGATTCTCGATGTGTCCGAGCAGGAACGTCTGCGGCCGGCGCGGCGTTCGCTCGAGCGGGCGCTCGGCGTCCTCGATGCGATGGCAGATCGTCACGCGCACGTGAAGCGTGCGCGACTCCGATAGCAGGCGCCGTGCGTGCTCCAGTTCGGCGATCGATCGCGATCCGCCCACGTACAAAATCAGCTCCAGCCCGGGACACTGCTCGTCGCGCCCGCTACCATCCACGCGGCCGGGGACCGGCGGCCGCACGATCGGTGGTGACGGTCGCGGCAGCGGCGTGACGCGGCGCTGCAGCCGGCGCTCGAGCCGCGCGACGAGTTCGTCGAGGTCGAACGGCTTGCGAATCACCTCGTAGCGCGACGCGTCGGGAAAATTGGAGTGCGCGGTCGCGATCAGGACCGGCACGCCGTCGATGAGCCCTTCCGACTGCGCCTGTTGAAGCATCCAGACGCCGGAATGCACCGGCAGCGCATAGTCGGTGAGGATGACGTCGAAGCGGCGCGCGCGAAGGACTCGCAGCGCCGCATCCGCTGAATCGCAGCACACCGGCGCGAAACCGGTGAGGTCGAGCAGCGTCGCGAGCATCTCGCGAATGTCGCGATCGTCCTCGACCACGAGCACGGATGGGAGCGGATGCCGATCCCTGAGCTCGCGGATCCGCCATGGCGTGCTCGACGGGCCGGTCGAGTCGAGGATTCGCTCCATAACGCATCAGCGGCACCCCGCCGCTGCCCCTGACTCAGGAATGGAGCAATTCCGCTGCCGTCTGCCGCGCGGCGCGCAATCGAGTCGATCCGGTCGGCGGTGGGTAATGACGTACCCACTGGCAGGACGGAAACGGACGGGCTATTTGATGTGGCGGCCGCCGTCCACGCGAATGGTCTCGCCGGTGACGAAATCGGTTTCGAGCAGGAATAGCGCCGCGCGCACGATCGCCTCTTCACCGCCCCATCGTCCCAGCGGCGTCGCGCGCTCCACGGCGCTGTGCTCTTCAGGGCTCGTCCCGGGCGGCGGCAGGATGGGCCCGGGCGCAATGGCGTTGACGAGAATATCCGGTGCGAGCTCGAGCGCGAGCGCTTCAGTCAGGCCAATCACCCCCGACTTCGCCACGTAGTACGGAACGTACCCTGTGTATCGAGGACGACCGCTCGCGGCCACCCAGTCGGAAAAATTCACGATACGCCCGAGGCCGCTTTTCCTGAGGTGCGGAATCGCCGCGCGGGCGCACAGGAACGCGGCGCGCAGATCGACGTTCATGGCCGCATCCCAGACGCGCTCGTCGGTGTCGGCAAGCGGCACCGACGTGTACACCGACGCCATATTGATCAGCACGTCGAGGCCGCCCAGCGCCTCGGCCGACTGATCGACGAGCGCGCGGCACGCCGCCGGATCCGAAAGATCGGCGCGCATGATATGCGCGCGTCGACCCGCCGCGACGACGTCGGCGGACGCGCGTTCCGCCTCGTCTCGCGATCGGTTGTAGGAGATGGCGACGTCCATGCCGCGGCCGGCCAGCTCGCGCGCGATCGCGGCGCCAATCCGCTTCGCGCCGGTGATCAGCGCCGCCCGTCCGTTCAGATTCACGCGCTCAGGCCTCGATGCGGCCGACGAGGACGATACCGAAGCGGAGCGTGCCGGGCTGCCCCGCGCGCGTCACCGGGATCTCGACGACGAGCGCGTCGTGGCCGAGATCGGTCGTGTGCACGGTGAGCGGTGCTTCCGTCGCGGCGGGCGGATCGATGCTCCACACCGCGGGATGCGATCCGCCGACGGTCTTCTTCGAGAGATCGATCGTCCCGTCGTGGCCCGTTGGAGCGGCATTGGTGTCGACCGCCGACGGAGAGATCAGCAGGAAATCGCGGAAGGGGGACACACCGAGGTGATCGCCGTTGGCGGGTTGGATCCCGTAGCGCAGAGTGTAGACGCCGGGCTTGATGACGCGGCCGCGGATGTCGCGAAAGGGCGCGTCGATGCGCACGGCGCCGACGAGAGATCCTTCCTCGACGTCCGCCCAGGAGGGGGCGGCCGATCCGGCATTCACCGGCAGCGCCTTCACCCACCAGAACGTCAGCGTGGTCCCGCTCGCCGTCGCGCGCACGCCGCCCGGCGCGAGCTGCGCCGCCACCGGCGCGGCCAGCTCCGGCGGAATCGGCTCCGTGTGCGCGGCGCCCGACAGCTGCGCGGGCGCCTGGAGGAAGAGAGCGAACGAGAGGAGCAGCGGTGCGACGGCGTGAATCATGCGCCGCCGTTACCTCCCGAGCGAGAACGTGCCGAAGAACGACGACCGCCGGTCGCTCTGCGACCACTGCGCGCCGAGTGACGAACCGGACCAGGCCTGCGTCTTGGTCATGCCGAGTTCCGCGTGCTCGGTGTCCGCGAGCGGCGTGAACCACTGCAGCGCGCCGCAGGAGGGATCGTGGTGCATGTGCGTCGAGACGTCCAGCGTCGCTTCGCCGGCACGGACTGCGACGTGCGCGCCGTCGCGCTCGAACGCAATCGGCACCGCCTTCACATCGATGACGTCCTGGATGACGGAGGGCGCGAGCGAGCGGGCCAGCGTGACGAGCGCCTTGCGCTGCGCGGGCGTCGCGCGCTGGTCGACGCGGAGCGCGGCTTTCACGACGCTGGGCGCGGCGCCGCCCAGCTCCTGCATGCCAAGGCTCGTGTCGGCGGCGACGACGGCCACGACCGCGAGTCCGTCGAGCGACACACCGTTCACGGATCCGTGGCCGACGCGCCACGCCATGATCGCTTCACGGCCCGACACCTCGCCTTCGCTGCCCATGATGCAGCCGCCGGTGAACACCTCGGCGGTGCGAGCCTCGACGTAGTCGCCCGACACGGCGGTGACGGACGCATCGTGATCCGCCGCCGACGCGGCGGACGGGAGGATCAACAGAGTCGCTGCCACGAGGGCAGGAAAGGTAGTGCGCATACCTGCCATTTTACTCACAGCAGCTCCGGCCGGCTCGGCAGGAGGCCGCCGTCGCGGGCTTGCCGTCCGGGCCGAATGCCTTCTGCGTGCAGACGCACCAGTAGGCCGTCGCCTCGATCCAGTCCCGGTATGCCTCGCGGGCGGGCTCGTCGTCGGGCGCGACGTACATGCCCTTGTGCCGAAGATGCGCGCAGTGCGCCGGTGTGACGTGGCGGGATGTCAGATGTGGATGCATGGCGATCACCAGTTCGGCTGCAGGCCCGCGGCCAGCATGATCGCGCGCTTCACGGCCGTGCGCGCGACGTGCACCTTGTAGGCATTACCGCTCATCGGCTTCGCCCCCGCGACCGCCGCGTCGGCAGCGGCGATGGCCGCTTCGGGCGTCACGGCCTTGCCGGCGAGCGCGCGCTCGGCCTGCGGCGCACGCCATGGGATCGGCGCGACGGCCCCCATGACGACCCGTGCCGCGCGAACGGCGCCGCCGTTCATGTCGAGCGCGACCGATGCGGTCGCGAGCGGCCAGTCGTGCGACTGCTTGAAGCGCACCTCGTACGTCGCACTCCGCGCGCCGCCGGGCGGCGGCAGGATCACGTGGGTCAGGATCTCGTTCGGCGCGAGCACCGTCTCGCCGAACAGATTCCGGTCCGGCATGAGGAAATAGTCCCCCGCCGCGATCTCGCGTTCACCCGCGGGCCCGAACACGCGGAACCGCGCGCCGAGCGCGACCGCGGGCACGGCAAGGCTCGACGGATGGACGATGTGACACGGGCCGTCGCCGAAGATCGCGTGGTACTGGTTCTCGCCGTCGACGGCGAAACAGCGCGCGCCCCCCTTCTTGAGGCAGTTGAACTCTTCGTTGCGGAAGTACCAGCAGCGCGGACGCTGATTCAGATTGCCGCCGACCGTCCCGGCATTGCGGATCTGGGGCGTGCCGACTTCCCCCGCGGCGTGTGCGAGGGCCGGGTACATCCGCGCCGCGTCCGCGTGCTGCACAAGGTCCGTCAGCGTGACGGCCGCCCCGATCCTCAACCCGCCGTCCGCCGTTCGCGCGATCGTCCGATCGAGCTTCTTGGCGTTGACGAGCCGATCGGGCTGCGCGACGTAGTCTTTCATCAGCGCGAGCAGGTCCATGCCGCCGCCGATGGGCAGCGCACGACCGCGCTCGGGCACGAGTGCGGCGACGATCTCCTTCTCGTTCGCCGCGTCGACGTAGGCAAACGGCTTCACAGCGTCCCTCCCGCGCGCTCCTGATCGAGCGCCGCCAGCACCGCATCAGGCGTAATCGGCAGTTGCCGGATGCGCGCGCCGATGGCGTTCGCGACGGCATTGGCGATCGCCGCGGCCGTGGAAATCACCGGCGGCTCTCCCAGTCCGACGACGCCCCGCTCCGGCTGATCGACGAGCGTCACGTCGATCTGCGGAACGTCCGACATGCCAGGCACCATGTAGAACTCCATGTTCGGATTCACCATCAGCGCGGTGTTGCGATCGAGGATCCGGTTCTCGAAGAGCGCGAACCCCATGCCCATGATGATTCCGCCGTAGCACTGGCTCTGGGCCGTCAGACGGTCGACGATCATCCCGCAGTCCTGCACGCCGACGATCTTCTTCACACGCGTGATACCGGTTTCGATGTCGACCTCGACGTCGGCGAACTGCACGCCGCTCGTGCCGACGTTCGCGAGGGCGCGATCGAACTGCCCGTCCCCCTGGACCGACTGCGTACCGAGGAGGCGGCAGGCGTCCTTCCAGCTCAGACCTTTCGACGGATCCTCCTTCACGACGACCCGGCCGTCCTTGGCGGCCAGCGCGGTCGGCTGGACGCCGAGCTCGGGCGCCACCCGGGCGAACAGCGCGTCGCGGGCGTTCTCGCACGCGACACGCACCGTCGGCGAGATCGATCCGACGGTGATGCTGCCGCCGCTGCCCGGCGCGAAGGGCAGGTTCGTGTCGCCGATCATCGGCTTTACCGCCTCGAGGGGAAGCCCCATCGTTTCCGCCGTGATGATCTGCACGAGCGTCCGCGTGCCGGTGCCGATGTCCTGGGTGCCGATGCGCGTGACGACGCCGCCGTCGGGCAGGATCTCGCAGCTCGCGCGCGTGCGCGGATTGCCGCCGCCCGCCCACCGGTTCGCGGCGCAGCCGAGACCGCGTTTGATCGGACCCGTCGCGGCATCACCGGTGGGATGCCGCCGGCTCCATCCAATCTTCTCGGCGCCGATCGGGAAGTACTGCCGCCATCGTGCATTGTCCGCGTCGGGCGGCAGATTGCGCAGCCGCAGCTCGAGCGGATCCATCTGCAGCCGATCCGCGAGTTCGTCGACGACGACTTCGGTGATGAAGCAGCTCTGCGGATGCCCCGGCGCGCGGAAGGCGCGCTGCGGCCCCGCATTGATGTACACGTCGCGATGGACCTGCCGGCGATTCGGCCACACGTAGACCTGGTACGGCATCGGGAAGCCGGCGCCCTGCCCCGCGCCGCCCGTGCCCCACGTCTGCGCGTCGAACGCCACGAACGTGCCGTTCGCGTCAGCGCCGGCCCGCACCTTGGCGTACGCCGACGGACGGTTGCCCGTGACGAGATGCTCGGTCTTGCGATCGAGCATGATCTTCACCGGCGCAGACGCCGCCTTCGCGAGCTTCGCCGCAATCACGACCTGGACGTCGTTGCCCAGCTTGCTGCCGAATCCGCCTCCCATGTAGTCGGTGACCACGCGGACGTTCGCCTGCTCGATCCCGAGCGCCCGCGCGATCCCCTCTCGCGTGCCGTGGACCGCCTGCGTCGAGATCCAGCAGTTCAGCCGATCACCTTCCCACTCGCAGATGCCGCCGTGCGTCTCGAGACTGGTGTGCGTCTGCACCTGCGTGTGGTACACCCCCTCGACGACGTGCGCGGCCGTCGGCAGCGCGGCGTCGACGTCCCCTTCCTGCCGCGTCGACGGCTCGGTGACGTTGCCTCCCTCGAACACCGCCGGCGCGTCCTGGCTCATCGCCTGTTCGACCGTCGCGAGATGCGGCAGCACGTCGTAGTCGACGCGGATCAGCCGCATCGCATCCTCCGCGATTTCCTCCGTCGCGGCCGCCACCGCGGCGATCTCCTCTCCCGGGTAGTTGACGACGCCGCCCGGATCGACGAGCGCGATCGCGGCCTTGACGCCCGGCGTGCGCTGCGCGGCCGTGAGATCGATCCCGCGGATGCGCGCGTGCGGATGCGGCGATCCGAGGATGCGCCCGTAGAGCATGCCTGGCCGGATGATGTCGTAGGTGTACTTGGCGGCGCCGCGCGCCTTCACGGGGCCGTCGACGCGCTCGATGGACTTCCCGATCAGTTCCCGCTCGGCGGGCGGCGGCCAGCTAGCCACGGCTCACCCCCTTGCCGCGATCGAGCGCCGCTTCGAGCACGCGCGGGTAGGTGCCGCACCGGCAGATGTTGCCGTCGAGCGCCCTCCGCGCCTGCTCCGGCGTCGGATTCGGGTTCGCCTCGAGCAGCGCGACGACGGAGGTGACGAAGCCGGGGGTGCAGAAGCCGCACATCAGGCCGTCGTGATCGCAGAACGCCTCCTGGACGGGATGCAGCACCGTGCCGCGCGTGAAGCTCTCGACCGTGCGAATCTTGCGCCCCTGCGCTTCGATCGCGAGCGTCGAGCAGGCGTAGGCGGTGTGTCCGTCGATCAGCACGGTACACGCGCCGCACGTGCCGCGGTCGCAGACGCGCTTGACGCCGGTGATGTCGAGCCGCGTCCGCAGCGCGTCGAGCAGCGTGACGCGCGGCTCGAGCTGCAGCTTGTGGACGCGCCCGTTGATGTCGAGCGAGACGGGCACGGGGCCTGGTCCGACGGCAGCGGAGGTCTGCGCGGCCTCCAGCGGCGTGTTCGACAGCACGCCGGCCGCGACGCCGCCGGCCCCCACGGTCTTCAGGAAGCTTCGTCGGCTGAATCCGGGTTCATCCTTGCGTCTGGGCATGGGCGAAATCCTCGGGGGGCGATTGTATCTCCGATCCAGTATCCTTGGCGCGCGCGAAGGCGCGAAGGAGGACGCGATGTGGACGCGACGGGCATTTCTCCGCACCACAGGGGCCGGCGCGGCGGCGCTGGCGTTCACCAACGACGGGCTGGCGCGGATCGCCGCCGCCGGCGACCGGACGGCGGGCCGCACGCCCGAGGACGTCGCGGCGGATGAGACCTACTGGCGCGAGATCCAGCAGGCGTTCACCCTCGATCGCACCGTCATCAATCTCAACAACGGCGGCTGCTGTCCCAGCCCGCGCGTCGTCCATGAGGCGCTGAAGCGCTACCTCGATCTCTCGAACCAGGCTCCGGTGTATCACATGTGGCAGATCCTGGAGCCCAACATCGAAAGCGTACGGCGCAACCTCGCCGCCGAGGCAGGCTGCGACCCGGAAGAACTCGCGATCACCCGCAATGCCAGCGAAGCGCTGCAGATCGCCCAGCTCGGCCTCGATCTGAAGCCCGGCGACGAAATCGTCACGACCAATCAGGACTACGGCCGGATGCTCGACACGTGGGAGCAGCGGGTGCGGCGCGACGGCGTGACGGTGAAGAAGATCTCGTTCCCCGTGCCGCCGCCGTCGCTCGACGATCTTGCCGATCGGCTGCTCGCGGCCATCACGCCGCGGACCAGGGTGCTCCATTTCTGCCACATCACGAATCTCACCGGCCAGATTTTTCCGGTGCGGCAGATTTGTGACGCCGCCCGCGCGAAAGGCATTCGTACGGTCGTGGACGGCGCGCACGCCTTCGCGCACTTCCCGTATCGCCTGAGCGATCTCGGGTGCGACTACTACGGGACGAGCCTGCACAAATGGCTGCTCGCACCGATCGGGACGGGATTCCTCTACGTGCGGCGCGAGCATGTCGAGGCGCTCTGGCCCCTGCAACCCGCCAACGGCGCGCGGGCGAAGGACATCCGCAAGTTCGAAGAAATCGGGACGCATCCGGCCGCGAACCACAACGCCATCGCCGAAGCGCTCAGCTTTCACCAGGGGATCGGCATCGATCGGAAGGCGGCGCGGCTTCGCTATCTGCGCAACCGCTGGACGGATCGGCTGAAGGCGCTTCCACACGTGCGCATCCACACCAACCTCGCGCCGGAACACTCATGCGCGATTGCCACCGTACAGATCGTCGGCGTGCCCGCGCCCAAGGTGGTGTCGCAGCTGTGGGACCAGTGGCGAATCATCGCCACGCCGATCGTGCACGCCGAATACGAGGGGGTCCGGGTGACGCCGAACGTCTACACGACGCTCGAGGAAATCGACACGTTCGTGGCGGCGATGCAGAAGATCGCCGATGGCGGGACAGCCACAGGCGGATAGGAGATGGGCAGGACGAAAAAAACGGGCCGCTGCATCCGATCGGAGGCGGAACGCGAAGCACCCTGCGAAAGTGCTGACGTGTGAATCGTGGATCCGGCCCGGACCATTCCGGGCCGACTCCTGCGATCCGCCCCCGACCTGATGCAGCGGCCCTGCCAGCGACGCCAGCGGGAGGACCGGCGCGCTGGACTCCCTTACGCCGTTTACGCGAGGACCTTGATCACGACGCGCCGGTTCTGGGCACGCCCTTCACGCGTGTTGTTCGGCGCGATCGGCTTCTCTTCCCCGTAGCTGATCACGTTGATCTTGTGCAGCGGGATCTGGTGATGCTCGTACAGGTACCGCTTCACGGTGTTCGCACGCTCGAGACCGAGCTCGTAGTTGACGGTCTTCGGCCCCGTGCTGTCGGTGTGCCCTTCGATCTCGATGTACGCGCCGTTCGGATTCGCCTTCAGCTGCTCGACGACCTGATCGAGCTGTGCCTGCGCCTCTTCGGGCAGTACCGCCTGACCGAACTTGAAATTCCCCTCGTCCTCGCTCAGGACGACCTCGTACACGAGCCGCTTCGACGCCGCTTCGATCGCGTCGGCGCGCTCGTTCACCTTGTCGGCTGCCGCCTGGGCTGCGGTCGCGCGATCGCCCGCCGCTGCTGCCTTCTGGTCGACCTCGGTGATGCGCGCTTCGTTCGCGCGCGTCCGCTCCTGGGTTTCCTCGACCGATTTCGACAGCGTTTCGACCTTGTCGTTCACCTCACCGACATTGGTCCGGACGAACTTCTTGGTAGCGCAGGCGGTCGACCCGCCGAGTGAAAGCGCTAGAATCGGAACCGCGAGCGCGTATTTCTTCATGACTGCCTCCCTCTCTCCTCTGTCTCGAAAAACACTCGTGTCAGGACACGGGGGCGCTCGACGAGCGCCCGCCCGAATACCCGGTACGCGCGCGAACGGTCACATCGCGCCGCCGGACTTTCACATCCAGGGGTTTCCAGCCGCCACCGGGCGTGGCATCGAACGCGAGCACGTACTGATGCCGCAGTTCGTCGACGATCTGACGCGCGGCGATGCTCGCATGCGCCGGCGCGCTCACCAGAAACAGTTCGCCGCCCGTGTGGTGCGCCAGCTGACGCAGCTCGCCTGAATCTTCCGTCGCGTTCCCCTGCGTCTTCACTCCGTCCGGCTCGCCAGGATGATCGAGCGGCGACAGCACCACGAGGACGTAGACGGGCACGTCGATGCCGCTGGCAATCTCCGCGACGCGCTGCGGCGACAGCAGACTGCTCGTATCGACGCCGTCAGTGAGGACGACGACCGCGCGGCGCTGGGCGAGACGCCCCCCCTTCGATTCCGCGACCTGACTGGCGGTCTCCGCCACCGCGTCGTAGATCGACGTCTGGCCGTACGGCCGCACGCGCGAGAGCGCCTGCTCGATTGCGCCGGGATCCGTCGTGAAGGATTGCAGCGACTGCAGCCCGATGTCGAAGCTGAACACCGCGGCTTCGTCGGTGCGATCCCCCTCGAGCCGCAGCGCGCTGAGCAGATGCCGCGCCGCCTGACGCGCGTCCTCGATCTTCGACGCGACGCGCATGCTGCCGCTCACGTCGAACAGCAGCGCGACGTCGACCGGCGCGTTCTCTTCCGCGTGAAACTCGACGATGGGCCGCTGACGGCCCGCTTCGAGGACGGTGAAGTCCTCTTTCGTCAGCCCGCGCACGAAGCGCCCCTTGCGATCACGTGCGACGGCGGCGACGGTCACCAGGTCGACCGAGGCCCGGAACGTGGGGCGCTGCGGCGGCTGCGCGGCCGGATTCTGCGTCGCCGCCATGCCGGTCGACCAGCCAAACGCCACGAGCGTCGCGATCACCGCCAGCTGACGACACACCGCCATGCCGGACAGTAATCCAAAGCCCCTGCCACGTCGGATCCGGCTCGGAAATGCTCGGAATTGCCCGTAACTGCACAGGCTGAGCGGGGCAAGCGGGCGCGAACCGCGTAACTCTTACACGATTTCGGGATCGGCGTCGGTCGTTTTTACATGTGAACGCCTCTGGTAAGATTTTTGGCAATGCGCACGACCGCCGCCATCCCCGTGGCCCGCCGCATCAGCGGCTTCGTCTACGCGATCCGCAACATCGTGGCTGAGGCCCGCAAAGTCGAGGCGTCGGGCCGCCGCGTGCGGTATCTCAACATCGGCGATCCCGTCACGTTCGGGTTCCGCACGCCGCCGCACCTCGTGGAGGCGGTCGCGCGCGCGATGCACGACGGACACAACGGCTATGCGCCGTCGGTCGGCATTCTGCCGGCGCGCGAGGCGGTCGCGTCGGAACTGTCGCGGCGCGGCATGCCGATGTCGCCGGATCGCGTGATCCTGACGGCGGGCACGTCCGAAGGCATCGAGCTCACGCTGACGACGCTGGCCGAGCCCGGCGACGAGGTGCTCGTGCCGTCTCCCACCTATCCTCTATATACAGCGGTCCTCGCGAAGATTGGCGCACGCGCCGTTTTCTACCGCACGGACCCGGCGCGCGGCTGGCTGCCGGATGTCGAGCACGTCCGCAGCCTGCTCGGCCCCGCCACGCGCGCGCTGGTGGTCATCGATCCGAACAATCCGACCGGCGCGACGTATCCAGCAGATGTGCGCCGCGCGTTGATCGAAGTCGCCGACGCCCGCAACATTCCGCTGCTGGCCGACGAGGTGTACGGCGATCTGGCGTACGACGGGCCCGTGCCGCCGATGGCCAGCCTCGCGCCCGACGCGCCGATCATCTCGTTCTCGTCGCTGTCGAAGGCGTATCTGGCGCCCGGCTGGCGCGCCGGCTGGATGGCGGTCGGTCGGACCGACCGGCTGGACGACGTGCTCGCGGGCGTGAAGAAGCTCGCCGACGGCCGCCTGTGCTCCGTCGGGCCGATGCAGTACGCGATCGCGCCGGCGCTGCTTGGCGACCGCTCGCACGAGGCGGGTTTCCGCGCGGCGCTGCGCGCGCGCGCCGAACTCACCGTGTCGCGTCTGAGCGCGATCGACGGCATGTCGGTCGTCGCGCCGTCGGCGGCGTTCTATGCGATGCCGAAGGTCGCGCTGCCGCCGGGCCTCACCGATGAAGATTACGTCCTCGGTCTCCTGCGCGCGACCGGCGTGTTGTGCGTCTACGGCTCGGGCTTCGGCGCCGCGCCGGAGGATGGCTTCTTCCGCGTCGTGTTCCTCGCGGATCCGGACGAGCTCTCCGCGATCTACGACGACATCGCGGGCTTCACGCGGGAGTTCCTCGACCGCGAAGGGCGTACGTGAGCCGATCGGACGACGAACTGCGCTCCCTCATCCTCTGGACGATCGTCGTCGCGATCGTCGCCGGCTTCATCGCGTGGTGCGCGTACCTGGTACGCGGCGCGCTGCTGCTCATCTACGTCAGCGGACTGCTGGCCATCGGCTTCAGTCCGATGGTGCGCTGGATCCAGCGGCGGCAGGGGCCCGGCGCGCGCGTGCCGCGGTGGCTCGCCATCCTCACCATCTACGTCGTCATTCTCGGCTTCGTGACGCTCGTCGGCTTCCTGATCGTGCCGCCGCTCGTGTCGCAGGCGCGGTCGCTCTGGGCGGCGGCGCCGCGGATGTTCGAGCAGGGGCAGCAGTACCTGATCGACCGCGGGCTGTTGCGCGAGCACCTGACGCTGCATGAAGCGATCGAGCGGACGCCGGTCACCCGTGGCGGACAGGCGGCCGGCGCCGTGGCCGGCGCCGTCGTGAACGTCGTCGGCGGGATCTTCGGCGTCGTGACGATCCTGATCCTGACGTTCTATCTGCTGGTGGATTCCGACGGGATCAAACGCGGATTTCTCCGGCTGTTTCCCGCGCGGCGCCGCGAACGCGCGGCGACGGCGGCGCATACGGTGACCGTGAAGGTGAGCGCGTGGCTCGGCGGACAGCTCGTGCTCGCGACGGTCATCGGGACCTCTTCGGCGATCGGCCTGTGGGCGCTCGGCGTGCCGTACTTCTACGTGCTCGCGCTGATCTCCGGCGTCGGCGAAATGATCCCCGTCATCGGGCCGTTCCTCGCGGCGATTCCGGCGATCGCCGTCGCGGCGACGATCTCCGTGAAGACGATGCTGCTCGTCATCCTGTTCTTCATCGTGCAGCAGCAGATCGAGAACCACGTGCTCGTGCCGAGGATCATGTCGAAGCAGGTGGGCGTGAGCGCGGCCACGGTCATCATGTCGCTGTTGATCGGCGGCGAGCTGCTCGGCATCCTCGGCGCGATCCTGGCGGTGCCCACCGCGGCGATCGTGCTGGTCGTCTTCAACGAGCTCGCGGGAGAAGACGAGGACTGACATGCCGTCCTCCACCAACTGGTTCGACGCCTGGACGCGTGACGTCGCACGCGACGTTCGCGCCGAAGACCTTCAGCGCCTCTTCACGCACGACACGCGCGACGCCTATCGCTTCTTTTCGCGCGGCCTGAGCGAGGAACGGCTCGCGCAGGAGCCATGGCTCACGCGGCAGATGCTGCGCGCGCGGCAGGTCTTCATGGCGTTCACCCTGAAGCTGTCGCCGGCGCGCCGCGCGCTCTACCTGGTGTCGCTGTTCACCGCGCTGATCGGGATTCTCCAGTTGTATCGCGGGTGGACCATGGCGGAGGTGCCGTTCGGGGCGCCGTTCTTCCACATCGCCGTTCCCGCCCCCACGTGGCAGGAGGGGACGTTCGCGCTGATGATCAGCCTCCTGCTGGTCAACCTGCTCGTGCTGCTGGAGGTCGCGGACCGGCTGTCGCTCAAGGGAGAACTCGAGATCGCGCGCGAGATCCAGCTCGCGATGCTGCCGTCGGGCACGTTCACGACCGCCGACGCGGCGATCTGCGGCATGACGCGTCCGGCCAACACCGTCGGCGGCGACTTCTACGATGTGCTGCCGCTGACCGACGGACGCGTCATCGTCACGCTGGGGGACGTCGCCGGCAAGGGCAGCCCCGCGGCGCTGCTCATGGCGCTGCTGCTGGCCGTGCTCCGCACGCTCGTCGACGAGTCGCTCGAGCCGCGCGCGCTCATGGCGCGTCTGAACAAACAGATCTGCCGCCATAGTCCGGCCTCGCGCTTCATCACGCTGTTCTATGCGGTCTACACGCCGGGCACGGGCCAGTTGACGTACGTCAATGCCGGACAGAATCCCCCGCTCATCCGCCGCGCGGACGGATCCATCGTCCGGCTCGAGGGCACGGGCGTCGCGCTCGGGATGTTCGAGGAAAGCACGTACCACTCCGTCGACACGACGATCGAACCGGGCGACATGCTGGTCATGTACAGCGACGGCATCACGGAAGCCGAGAATCCGGCCGCACAGCCGTTCGAGGAGGGCGGCCTGGAAGGCGTCCTGGCCCGGTACGCCGGCCTGAGTCCCTCCGAGATCGCCGCGGCCGTGCTGCGCGCGGTCGAGCACCACGCCCAGGCGTCGCGCTTTGCCGACGACCTCACGCTCCTCGTGCTCCAGCGGCAGGCGCCGGCTCACGCGTGACGAACGGTGGGACGAACAGCGGCCGCGATATCGAAGAGTAAGATTGGGATACCCCGATGCGGTCCAGGCTGCTCTCCTGCCTGTTCGTACTCGTGCTGCTGCCGTCGCTCCGGCTTGCGGCGACGCCCCAGCCGCAGACGTCCGACGGCATCGACCGCCTGATCGCCCGCCTCGACCAGGCGTTCCGGGCCGGCGACGAGCGCACGCTCCGCGCACAGGCTGCGCCGGACGCTGAGCCGTCCGCCGTCGACGCCTTCGTTGCCTCACTGGGCGGCGGCCCCCCGACACACGCGACAGTCAAGCTGCGCGATCGCCAGACGGTGGCCAGCGGCCGCGAACGGCTGCTCGTCGAGATCTTCGTCGATCGGCAGCGCGAGGGACGCGTGTCGACGTGGCGCCTCGACGTCGAACGCACGTCCGCCGACACCGACGTGTGGCGGATTGCCGCCTTCGATCGCGAGAGCGTCGTCAGCGGCCTGTACCGGCTGGCGCTCGATCCCGCGAAGGAGTTCGATGTCCACGACCTGACGCTGCACGCGCCTGACTTCACGATCGATCTGCCGGCGGGCCGCGCGTTCACCGCCTCGACGCCGGATGGGCCCACCGCGATCGTCCTGCTGGGGAACGGGCGGATGACGTTCTCGCCCGGTCCTGCCGCCGAGCGCGGTCAGGTGCGGCTCTTCTGCGGCCGGGACTCGCTCGAGACCGACTTCGAGGCGGTATTCGTCCGCCTCAACCCGTACGAGTTCGCATCCCAGGTGCCGAAGAGCGCATTCGTCCCGCGCGACGTCTCCGAGAAGGACCTCACGCGCGCGCGCGGCATCTTCGACGCGTCCGTCGGCCAGAGCTTCCAGATCGATCTGATGGATCTCAGCGAGGACCAGTGGTCGCTGGTGCCGAGCGGCGGCGACTTCGTCGCGGAGGTCGTCACGAAGAAGTACGGCACGCTCACCTACGCGCGCGCGACGAGCGAGCAGGAGGACGTCACGCTCTTCGATCGGCGGCGACACAAGAACATCTCCGTGTATGCCTCGATCGCGAAGATGGGCGAGCGCGGACGCTTCTACAGCGAGGACGCGCCGACGGACTACGACGTCCTCTCGTACGACATCGATGCCTCATTCGATCCGTCTCGCGACTGGATCGACGGGAACGCTCGCCTGCGGCTGATGATGCGCCACCCCGCCAGCACCCTGACGCTGCGGCTCGCCGAGCCGCTCGTGGTGCGCGGCGTGTACGCGCCCGCCTTCGGCCGGCTGCTCCACCTGCGCGTCGTTGGCCAGAACAGCGTGCTCGTCAGCCTGCCCGACACGCTGCTGCCGGACGATCAGCTCGAGCTGAGAGTGGTGTACGGCGGACGGCTGGCGCCGCAGGGTGTCGATCGCGAGGCGCTGTCTGTCTCGCAGCAGGCGCCGTACGAAGTCCAGATGGTCCCGCTCGAGCCGAAGTATCTCTACAGCAACCGCTCGCTGTGGTATCCGCAGGCGACGGTGACGGACTATGCGACCGCGGTGATGCGGATCACCGTCCCGCAGGAATACGACGTCGTCGCCAGCGGCATCGCCGCCGGAGGACCGACGCAGGCGCCGCCCGCGGCGGGAGACGACCGGCCCAGGGTTCAATTCGTGTTCACCACGAATCGACCCGCGCGCTATCTGGCGTGCGTCATCACGCGGTTCGCCAGCCGCGAATCGACGCGCCTCTCGCTGACGACCACCGAGGCGTGGCGCGTGCCGGAGAACGCCCCCGCCACCGACGGCGCGGACGGCCTCGCGCTCACGGTGCGCGCAAACCCGCGGCAGACCGGCCGCGTGCGCGGCTATGCCGAACGCGCGGCGGACATTCTCGAGTTCTACACGTCACTCCTCGGCGAGGTGCCGTATCCCGCGTTCACCGTGGCGATCACCGACAGCGACCTGCCGGGCGGGCACAGTCCCGCGTACTTCGCCGTGCTCAACCAGCCGGCGCCGATGTCGCCGTTCGTGTGGCGCAACGATCCGGTCGCGTTCGAGAACTATCCGTCGTTCTTCCTCGCCCACGAAATCGCGCACCAGTGGTGGGGACAGGCGATCGGCTGGAAGAACTACCACGAGCAGTGGATCAGCGAAGGATTCGCGCAGTACTTCGCGGCGCTCTACGCCGAGCGGGAGCGCGGACCGGACGAGTTCGCGACGATCATGCGCCAGATGAGCAAGTGGGGGCGCGACACGTCGGACCAGGGTCCCGTCTATCTCGGCTACCGGCTCGGACACATCAAGAGCGAGCCGCGCGTGTTTCGCGCGCTCGTGTACAACAAAGCCGCCGCGGTCCTGCACATGCTGCGGCAGCTCGTGGGGGACGGTCCGTTCTTCGCCGGCGTCCGCGAGTTCTACACGACGTGGCGCTATCGCAAGGCGGGCACGGACGACTTCCGCCTCTCGATGGAGGCCGCCAGCGGCCGGTCGCTCTCCGCCTTCTTCGACGACTGGATCTACGGCGATGCCGTTCCGCGCGTGAAATTTTCGTCGAGCGTGAACGACGAGCGCGATGCCGTCACGCTCCGGTTCGAGCAGCCGGGCACCCCGATGGAGCTGCCGATTGAAGTCACGTTCCAATACCGCGGCGCCCCGTCCCAGACGATCGTGGTGGACGTGAAGGATCGCCTGACCGAGCGCACCGTCCCGCTCGCGGGCGATCTCCGGAAAGTCGAAGTGGACCGCCGCGATCTGGCCATGGCGCGCATCGACCGATGAGCTCTCGTCGGGCTTGACCCGCGCCGGCAACCGCCCTAAAGTGGAACCCTCGCCACCGGCCAACCTTATCCCAGCAGGGGAGGCCTTATGGACGCCCTTCGTGTCAGCGTCGGTTCCGTCGTCGAGTGGCTGATCGCGGCGGCTTTCCTCGCCGCGACGATTGCCGTCGGCCTGCTCATTCTTCAGGATCTCCGGTCGCCGCGAACGCCGCTGCCCCTGCCGGTCGCGCGTCCCGCCGTCGCCGCGATGCCCACGTCGATTCCCGCTGGCGCCGTGTCCGTTCCGGTTCTGCCGTTCCGCGATGGGAAGGACGTGCGGGTCGGCGACAGCGCGTCCGAGGTCGCCGCGCGGCTCGGCCGCTCAGGTGAAAGTGGACGGCAGGAAGTGGATCGCGGTGCGCTCGGCGAACGCCTGACGCGGTTCTACGAGTACGCCGGCTTCCGCTTCATCGTCGTGTTCGAGCCGTTCGAACGCGGCGGGGAGCCGCGCGTCGCCGCGATTTACCTGCCTTAACCCGGAGGTTCGAACCTCCCGCCTCGAACCTCGCCCCTCGCTCCTGCGATATGATCGGCAGGATATGGAAACCGTCACCTTTACCATCGACGGACAGTCCCTGACGGTCCCCAAGGGCAAAACCGTGCTGCAGGCCGCGCTCGAGAACGGCGTGCAGCTGCCGTACTACTGCTATCATCCGGGGCTCCGCGTCGATGGGTCGTGCCGCGTCTGTCTCGTGAAAATCGAGAAGATGCCGAAGCTGCAGACCTCCTGCTCCACCGCCGCCACGGACGGCATGGTCGTCTACACGCAGACGCCGGACGTCGTCGAGGCGCGCGCCAGCGTGCTCGAGTTCCTGCTGATCAATCATCCGCTCGACTGCCCCGTCTGCGACAAGGGGGGCGAGTGCCCGCTGCAGGACTTCGCGTACTCGTTCGGACCGAACGAGAGCCGGATGCAGTTTCCGCGGCGCGTCTTCGATGGACAGGGGGTGAAAGCGGACGTCGACTTCGGCCCGACGCTGATGCTGAACCGCAACCGGTGCATCCTGTGCACCCGCTGCGTGCGGTTCATGAAGGAAGTGGACACCGACGCGCAGATCAACATCGTCGATCGCGGCTACGGGAGCGAGATCGCGACGTTCCAGGAGCGCGGCGTACACTCGCTGTTGTCGGGCAACCTCATGGACGTCTGCCCGGTCGGCGCGATCACCACGAGGGACTACCGGTTCAAGTCCCGGCCGTGGGACAACCCGGACGCCGTCGACACGATCTGCACGTTCTGCGAGAAGGGCTGCAACACCACCGCCTGGCTCCGCGCGAAGCCCGAGTGGGCGAAGGGGGCACAGCTGATCCGCGTGACGCCGCGGTTCAATCCCGACGTGAACGGCTACTGGATGTGCGACATCGGCCGGTTCGATCACCGCTGGGTCGAGGGTGACGACCGCCTGCTGAAGCCGCTCGTGCGCGACGGCAGCGGCGTGCAGCAGCCCGTCGAGTGGCAGGAAGCGTTCTCGAAGCTCGTCGAGCGTCTGACGGCCGCGGGCTCGCCGTCCGCGCTGCGCTTTCTCGTGTCCGCGCACGCCTCTCTCGAGGAGCTGTATCTCATCGGCCGCCTGGGTTCGACGTTCGGTCTGCCGGAGGACGGCGTCGCCATCAGCTGGCGGACGCGCGTAAAGCCGCAGCCGCCAGGCGCCGCGTTCAAGATTCCGCCGGTCGACGCGCCAAACGTGCGCGGCGCCAGCGACATGGGATTCCCCGTCAAGCTCACGGCGCAGCGCGAGGCGGACCTGTCGTCGTTCCGCAGCCAGGTCGAGCGCGGTGCGATCAAGGCTCTCTACGTCTTCGATCCCGGACCGGCTGGCTCGATCGGCGATTTGTCGTGGGTGATCGATGCGCGGCGGTCGGGCTCGCTGCCGCTGCTGATCGTGCAGGGTGTGCTCATGACGGATCTCGCGCGCGCCGCCGACCTCGTCCTGCCGGGTGCATCCTCGTTCGAGAAGGATGCGTCCTATGTGAATGAGCAGGGACGGCTCCAGGCTTCCTCCCGGGCGATTGCGGCGCCGGGGGACGCACAGGAGGACTGGCAGATTTTCGTGAACCTCGGTCTGGCGCTTGGATCGCCGATGACGTACTCGAGCAGCGCGCACGTGCGCGCCGAGGTCGAGCGCGGCATGGCCGGGAACGCCGCCTACGCGGGTCTGGCCGATCTCGCGTTCGCGCGTCCCGTCGCCGCGCGACACTGGCTGCAGGCGTCGAATCCGTCGGAACGGTGGAAGTGGGACGTCATGTTCCAGGACCTGCCGCCCGTGAAGTTCTCCGGCACGCCGGAGCCGACGTCGATTCCGGGCATCACGATTCCGCTCCAGAAGGTGGACTGACCGCCATGCCCACACAGGACCGATGAGCGACCAGATTTCGCTGCTGGCGGCGTTCGCCGCCGGCTTCCTGTCGTTCATCTCTCCCTGTGTGCTGCCGCTGATTCCGGGCTACATCTCGTTCGTCTCGGGGCTGTCGCTGGAAGAGATGCAGAACGCCGGTGCGACAGCGTCGCGGCGGCAGGTCTTCCTGACATCGCTCGCCTTCGTCATCGGGTTTTCGATCGTGTTCATCGCGCTCGGCGCGTCCGCGAGCGCGGTCGGCCAGTTCCTCTTCGCCCGCCTTCCGCTGCTCGGCAAGATCGCCGGCATCATCATCATCATTTTCGGGCTGCACACGATGGGGGTGTTCCGCCTCGGCTTTCTCGAGGCGGAAAAGCGCGTGCACGCGAACCGCAAGCCGGCAACCGCGCTCGGCGCGGTGCTCGTCGGCATCGCGTTCGCCTTTGGCTGGACGCCATGCATCGGCCCGATTCTCGGGGGCATCCTTGCGATCGCCGGATCGAAAGAGACGGTCCGGGAAGGGGTGGTGCTGCTCGCCGTCTACTCGCTCGGTCTTGGCATTCCGTTC
>DASSOM010000259.1:0-2413 GCA_035700625.1 Vicinamibacterales bacterium | reverse complement strand
AGAACGACTACGACGCCGTCATCCTCGACGTCATGCTGCCGAGAAAGGATGGCGTTGCCGTGTGCCGCGAGCTGCGCGCAGCCGGCGCCGACGTCCCGATTCTGATGCTGACGGCGAAGGATGCCGTCGAAAGCCGCGTCGAAGGGCTCGACGCCGGCGCGGACGGCTACATGACCAAGCCGTTCGATTTCCGCGAGCTGCTCGCGCGCGTCCGCGCATTGACGCGCCGCGATCGGCGTCCGGTCCTGCCGGGACGCATTACCGTCGGGTCGATGGCGATCGATCTCGCCGCGCGCCGCGTCTGGGTGAGCGGCCGTGAAATCACGCTGACGTCGCGCGAGTTCGCGCTGCTGTCGTTTCTTGCCCGTCGCGCGAACGAGGTCATCGGCCGCGCGGAGATTGCCGAGCACGTCTGGGACGCGCAATACGACCCGCTCTCGAACGTCGTGGACGTCTATGTGCAGCGGCTGCGCCGGAAGATTGACGCGCCAGGCGCCGAGTCGGTCATACGGACGCGGCGCGGCGACGGCTACCAGCTCGTAGGCGAACCGTCATGACGCTTCGCGCGCGCCTCACGGCGTGGTACGCCGTCCTGCTCGTCGGCGCCCTCTCCATCTTTTCTGCCGTCATCGTCGAACTGCACTGGCGCAGCCTTCTGGGCCAGCAGGATGCCGCCTTGTCGGCCCTCAGCGGCGCCGTGACGCGAACGATGCAGAACGAGTTCGCGGAAACCAGCGACGCGCGGGTCGCGGCGCTCGAGGCAGAGGAGTTGCCGTCCGATGGTGTGCTCGTGCGCGTACTGGACGAGAACGGGGGCCGGGTCAGCGGTCGGCGGGACGCGCGGCCGTATCCGCCGGTCGCGATTCGGGAGGGGACCGTGTCTGCAAGCGCTGCCGACGGGCGTCAATGGCGGGTGTCGATCGCGCCCGCGACGATCGGCGGCACGCGTTATCTGTTCGAGACCGCCGCACCGCTGGACGAGGCCGTGCGGCAGCGGGGCGCCGTGCTCCGGGTGTGCCTGCTGGGGCTTCCGCTCGTCATCCTGCTCGCGGCAGGAGGCGGGTGGTGGTTGTCACGCCATGCTCTTGGACCATTGTCACGCATGGCCGCGGAAGCAGAGGCGATCGACGCGGCGGCACCCGATCGGCGGCTGACGGTCAGCCCCGACACGGAGGAGCTTCGTCAGGTGGCGGTCTCGTTCAACCGGCTGCTCGATCGGCTCGCGTCCGCGCTCGCCGACCAGCGCACGTTCATGGCCGACGCATCGCACGAGCTGCGCACGCCGTTGACGGCGATCCGCGCCGCCGCGGACGTGACGTTGAGCCGCGACGTTCGCGATGCGAGTGAATACCGGGAGGCGCTCGCGGCCATTGCGCACCAGAGCCGTTGGCTGGCGCGCATCGTAGACGACATGTTCCTGCTGGCCCGCGGCGATGCCGGAGGCTATCCGATCGCGGTCGCGGAGGTGGACCTCGCGGCCGTGGTCGTCGAATGCGTCGAGGATCTTGCGTCGCACGCTGCCGACAAAGAGATCCGCCTCGACGTGCAACCGCCGGACGCGGCGACGATTGCCGGCGACGAATCGCTCGTCCGGCGTCTGGTCCTCAACCTTGTCTCGAACGCGATTGCGTACACGCCACGCGGGGGAGCGGTCACCGTCTCCGTCACGAGCGAGGCCGACACCGTCAGCCTGCGCGTGACCGATACCGGTCCGGGCATCCCGGCGGCCGAACAGGCGCGGATTTTCGAGCGATTCGTGCGGCTGGATCCCGCACGCCACGAGGCCGGCGCAGGCCTCGGGCTCTCGATTGCGCGGTGGATTGCTGGCGTGCACGGTGCCAGGGTCGCCATAGAGCGCTCGGGGCCGGATGGCAGCGTCTTCATCGCCCGGTTCCCGGCGTCCAACACCGGAACCGGGACAGTCACACTTCCGCACTCCACCCTCGCGGAAGTGTGACTGTCCCACCCGTCGCCGGTAGTGCTAGGATGCCACCCATGAGCCCACACACTCCCGAGCGGCGGAACAGTCCCGACCGGCGGCGCGCACCCAGAGGCGGCCGTCGTCCGGACGATCAGCACGGGTACGCGCCGCTCGTGCTCGTGGCAGACGACGACACGGACAGCGGGTCGCGGTGTGAAGCGATCCTCGCGAAGCTGCGGTTCGCCGTGGCGCCGGCGCACACCGCCGACGAGGCCGTCCGCGTGATGCAGGTGCTTCGTCCCAACATCGTCGTCGCGCACCTGAAGGACGAGACGAAGCTCCGCAGGCAGATGGAAACCGAGCCGGCGATGGCGGGTGTTCCGATCCTGTCGCTGAACGACGACACGAAAGATCCGGAAACGCTCGTCGAAGCGATCCGCCGCGTGCTGCGGATGACGCCGTATCACTGAGTCGCGCGCCGATCCCGGCGCG
>DASSOM010000258.1:0-2227 GCA_035700625.1 Vicinamibacterales bacterium | reverse complement strand
GAACGCGGCGATCTCAGCGCCGGGCATGCCCGCGCCCTCGTCTCGCTCGAGGACGACCGGCGGGCACTGGCTCTCGCGAACGAGGTGGTCGCGCACCAGCTGAGTGTGCGCGAGGTGGAGCGGCGCGTGCGCGAGATGCTGCAGCCGCCCGCGCCGAAGCGCCCGGCCCCGGCGACGCGCGGCGCGAACGGTGCGCCGTCACCCGTGCTCAAGCGCCTGGAGGACGAGCTGCGGCGCCGGCTCCAGACGGACGTGCACATCCGTCTCTCCGGGCCGGAGCGCGGCAGCATCGAGGTGGCGTTCTATTCCGCCGACGACCTGGAGCGCGTCCTCGATCTGGTGCTCGGCCCGCAGCGCGAACGAGTATGAGAAAACTTTCATACATTGCCGTCGCGGCCGTGCTCGCGGCGTGCGCGCCGCGCGAGGACGGCGGCGCGGCCGACACGAGCTTCCGGGTCGCGCTGCTCACCCCCGGTCCGGTCTCCGACCAATCCTGGAATGGCGGCGCCTACCAGGGACTGATGCGGATCCGCGACAGCCTGGGCGCGGAGGTCAGCCACGTGCAGACGCGCACCCCCGCGGATTTCGAGGAGAACTTCCGCGAGTACGGTTCGCGCGGCTTCGATCTCGTCTTCGGCCACGGCTTCGAGTTCCAGGATGCCGCGAAGCGGGTCGCGCCCGGCTTCCCGGCGACCACATACGTCACGACCAGCGGCAACACCAGCGGCGGCAATGTCGCCGGAATCATGTTCAGCTTCGCCGACGCCTCATATCTGGCTGGAATCCTGGCGGGCTCGATGTCGCGGTCCGGCACCGTCGGCGTGATTGGCGGGACGGAGCTGCCGCCCGTGAAGGAGAGTTTCGATGCCTTCGGGCGGGGCGTCCGCAGCGTCCGGCCCAACGCCCAGATCCTGACGGCGTTCATCGGAAACTGGGACGACGTGAGCGCCGGCAAGGAGCAGGCGCTGGCGCAGATCGGCCGCGGCGCGGACGTCATCTTCCAGAACGCCGACGCGGCGGGGCTCGGCGTGTTCCAGGCCGCCCGTGGGCGGCGAGCGGTATACGTGATCGGATCGAACGCGGACCAGAACGCGGTCGCGCCGCAGGTCACGCTTGGCAGCGTCGTCATCGACCTCCCGCGCGCGTTCCTGGCGGTGGCGCGCGAGGTGAAGGACGGATCCTTCGAACCGCGGGTCGTGACGTTCGACGCCCGCAGCGACGTCGTCCGGCTGGTGCTCAATCCCGCGATCATCGACCGGATTCCGCCGGACACACGCGCGAAGATCGACTCGGTGAACGCGCGGATCCACGCCGGCACCTTCACCTCGATTCCGCACTGACGTGGCGCGTCTCGAGGAGCTGGTCCGCTTCCTTGACGCCGAGCTTCGCACCGCGGATGTGCCCGACGCCGAGCCCGCGCTGAACGGGCTGCAGCTCGCCAACGCGGGCGAGGTGCGACGGGTGGCCGCGGCAGTGGATTTTTCCGCGGAGAGTGTGGCCGGTGCCGTTCGCGAGGGCGCCAACCTGCTTCTCGTGCACCATGGGATGTACTGGCGCGGTCGGCAGCGTCTCGTTGGGGCGGCGTACGAGCGGCTGAAGGCGGCGATCGAGGCTGACATCGCCGTGTACTCGTCGCACATCCCGCTGGACCTGCATCCCACATTCGGCAACAACGCCCTGCTCGCGCGCGAACTGCGGCTCGTGAGCGACGGATCGTTCGGCCAGTATCGCGGAACGGAGATCGGCGTGATGGGGGCAGCCGATCTGGCAACGACGGAGCTCGTCGAGCGTGTCCGGGCGTTTTCGGCACAGTTCCGGACCACGGCGGTCGCGACTCCCGTCGACTCGCAACGACGCACGAAGCGCTGGGCGATCATCACCGGCGCCGGCGCGGATGCCGATTCGCTGGACGAGGCTCGGGAACGAGGCGTAGACACGCTCATCGTCGGCGAGGGGCCGCATCATTCCGCCGTTCAGGCGATGGAAAGCGGCATCGTCGTCATCTATGGCGGCCACTACGCCACAGAGACGCTCGGCGTGCGCGCGCTGGCGCGGCACGTGAGCGACCGGTTTGCGCTGTCTCACGTATTCGTCGACGTGCCGACGGGGCTGTGAGGCCCCCGCTCTCCGCGGTCACTGACGCGCCGAGCGCCGCGCTGGAGCTGCGCGGAATCACGAAACAGTTCGGCGCCGTGCGCGCCCTCGACGGCGTCTCGTTCACCGCGCG
>DASSOM010000257.1:0-5048 GCA_035700625.1 Vicinamibacterales bacterium | reverse complement strand
CCCGGCTGCGGCTGGTTCGTCGTGGCGCCCGCCCCGCCCGGCAGCGGCGCCACCGGACCCGGCTGGGCCCCGGGCCCGCCTGCGCCGCCGGCTTCGGGCTGCGGCGCGATCAGCGGCGGCGGTCCGCCAATGCCGACATTGCCCTGCGTGCCGATATACATCGTCCCGAGATCTTCCGCCGTCAGCTCGTGCGTGCGCACGATGTGCGGCGTAATCAGCATGACGATGTCGGTGTCCGTCGTGGTGTTGTCGTTGCCCGAGAACAGCTGTTTGAACACGGGCAGATTCAGCAGATACGGCAGGCCGCTGTGATTGCGGACGGTGTCCTCGCGCACGAGGCCGGCGAGCAGGTTCGACTCCCCTTCCCGCAGCCGCAGCTTCGTCGTCACCTTGCGCGACTGGAACGACGGCACGCTCTGGCCGGCGACGTCGACGCTGTTGCCGAGCGCGCTGTTCTCCACCGACAGCTCCAGGACGATCTCGCCATCGTAGGTCACGCGCGGAGTCATCTCGAGAATCACGCCGACGGAACGGTAGCTGTACGACGACTGGGGAATCGTCGCGAACCCGCCGGCCGCGGCCGCGCCGAAGACGGTCTGGATGACCGGAATGTCCTGGCCGAGATTCAGCGTCAACTTCGTCCCTTCCTGTCCGCGCAGCTGCGGCTTGGCCAGCATCCGCGTGTGGTTGTCGCTCTCGAGGAAGTTGACGAGGGCGGTGGGCACGCCGAGATAGAAGTCCGCCGTGCTCACGCCCTGGCTGATCGTGTTCAGGTTGAACGGCGGCGGTGCGCCCACGGTGCCGCTCGTGTTCGGCGGCGCCACTTCGGGCGAGAAGATCAGGTTCAGCGAGTAGTTGCTCAGGTTGATGCCGTAGCGCTTCACGCGCTGCCGATCCACTTCGAGGATCTCGACGTCGAGGACCACCTCGGCGCGCGGCTTGTCGTTCGCCTCGATCACCCGCTCGATGACGTCCATGACGGGCGCGGTGGCGCGCGCGGTGATCGTGTTCGCCGTCTTGTTGGCGAGCATCACCGGCTGCATCGGCATCTGCGGGATGCGGACGACGGTATTCAGCGTCTGTACCAGCTCGGTGGCGTCCGCGTGCGAAATGTAGAACACCTTGATGACCAGATCGTCGTACTGCGCGTGCTTCGCGGGCTGGTCCGGAATGACGATGATCGTGCGCGGATTGACGACCTTGTAGAAGAGCTGATTGGCGGACAGGATCTGGTCGAGCGCCTGCTGCAGCGTCACTCCCTCGAGCGACACGGAGTACGCGTGGTCCTGGAACTGCGCGTCGTACGTGACGTTGATCCCCGTCGTCGTGCCGATCACGTTGAGGATGTCGCGCAGGCTCGAATTGACGAAATGGAGCTTCAGCGGCTCCTTGGACGCCGGATTCAGGAGCGGCGGCGCGCTCGCCTTCGCCGCCTCCTCGCGCAGCTGCTGGATGCGCGGAATGGGACGGGACGCCTCGAGACGCTCGCGAATGGTCTTCTCCAGTTCCGCGACGCGACCGGCCGCGAGCCGGTTCGAGGAGTCCAGTTCGACGGCGCGCCGGTACTCGAGCAGCGCGGCATCGAGCTGGTCCTTCTCTTCGAACTGGTGCGCCCGGGTGATGTGTTCGCGCGCCGCCTCGAGCTTGGCCCGTTCGAGGTGGATCTTGTACTCCGGCGAATCCGGATTCTCCTGGACGGCCTTGGTGAAGTAGACGACGGCGGCCTCCCAGTCGCCGAGCCTGACGGCCTCCTCGCCCTGCCGGAACGCGTGCCCCGCGGCGCATCCGGCGAGCAGGAACGCGACGAGCACAACACCTGCGGATTTACGCATATCGCTGTCAGCTGCCAGTTACCAGTTTCCAGTAGCCAGTTTCCAGTTTCCAGTTTCCAGTTGCCAGTTATCTGTCAGGAGTTGGTCTCTCCACAGCGCCGTCACCTCCGACCTCCGACCTCCGACATCTCCTCACTGCCCCGTCAGCGGGATCGTCTGGCGGCCGCGGCCGTCCACGTGCTCAAGCACGATCGACTCCACACCGATGTGCACGATGCGATAGCGGCCATCGATGATATCCCCTTCGCGTCCGTTGAACACGTTGCGGCCGTCGCTGAGCGCCGCAATCTGGCCGGCTCCGGGGGCGTCCAGGATCCCGATGAACTTGAGCGGGATCGGCGGCGGCGCCGGCGGGCCAGCCGGGGCCGTCAACTCGGGACGCGAACCGCCCGCGCCGGACGCGCCGGCGCCGGGATGCGGCACCGACACCGGTTCCGGCAGCGGCTTCGGCTCGAAGCGAAACGGGTTCCGCTCCGCCGAGGGGGGCGGCGGCGGAGCATTCAGCCGATCCAGCGCGACGTCGAGCGACTCGGGGCGGACACCCGCCTGGCCGTTGGCCCCGCGCGGTCGAGCCGCTCCTGAATTAGACGGCGACAGGCCCGGTGTGGCCGACCGCCACGTAAACGACACGAGCGCGGCCAGCACGACGACGCCGAGCAGCACCAGCAGCCACGGGCGTGGACGCGAGGACGGCTCAGTCGGCATCACTCGCGCGAAAATATGTCGCCACGCGCAGATTCACGGCCAGCGCGCTGTCGTTGCGCCCGCGCGCGAGCGAGACGTCCTCGAGGACGACGAACTCCGGCGCCGTTTCGAGCGCGTAGATGAAGCGCCGGACGTCGCGATAGTCGCCCGACAGCGTGAACGTGGACGTCAGCTTCGCGAGCGCGCTGCCCTTCTCGTGCGTGACCTCGGCGCTGCCCCGCTCCGCGCGTACTTCCGCATCGCGGGCAATCTGCGCGAAGCGGAGATAGGTGACGCTCCGCGCCGCGCTCTGCGTCTGCGGCAGCACGTCGGCGTAGAAGCGCTGCAGCTCCGTTTCCGCCTCCGACTTGCCGGTCACGAGCGCGCGGGCGTTCGCGGCGTCCTGACGCGCCAGCCGCAACGTGTCGCGCGCCTGCCGCGCCTCGCGCTCGTACGCCTGCGCCTTGCGGCCGATCGGCAGGACGACCAGCACGTACAGCAGCACGGCCGCGGCCGCACCGATGACAATCGGCAGCACGATGCCGCGCTTCTCCGCCGCGATGCGCCGCAGGAGCGGGCCGTTCATGGCTGCGCTCCCGGCCGGACGGCCGACGCCGGCCTCGCGGTGGGGGTGGACGCGGTGTAGACGCCGTTCAGCACGACTTTGTGCGAGCCGTCCTCCTGCGTCTGATCCTGTGTGGGGATGATGTCGTGAAACTGACCCGTGCCTTCGAGCTGATTCATGAAGGCATCGACGTCTTCCGTGCTGCGGCCCACGATCTCCATCACCACCCGAGTGACGTTGCCGCGGATCTCCGGACGGACCGACGTGAGCATCACGTCCTCGGGCAGGGTCGCCTCGATCTGGTTGAAGAACGCGGTCCACGAAAACGTCCGCTGCGCGATGAGCGCGTTCGCCTGCTGCGCCTCGTCGGCCACCGCCTGCAACTCGTTCGTGTTGAGACGCCGGCGGACGTCGGCGGCCTGGCGCGAGAGCCGGTCCGCTTCCGCGCGATCGCGGGCGATCGCGCCCGTCAGCTCCGTACTGGCCCGCGAGAGCTGGACGATGCGCGCCGCTTCCCACACGAGCACCGCGGCGACGATCACGGCGAGCGCCGCCGCGATCACGTGCACCAGCCGCTCGTTGTAGAACGGGCGCGTCGAGAGATTGGTCCGAAGCATGGGATGCGGTCTACGTCGTCAGCCGTTCGCGCAGCAGCACACCGATCGCCGGCGCGAGCGTCTCGAGCAGTTCCGGGCCGGCGCCGATGCGATCCCGCAGCGTCGCCGCGGAGCGGAAATCCAGAAGGTCCACGCGGGTCCCGAGCCGGCTTTCGATGCTGCGGCGCGCGTACTCCCCGCCGTCCCCTCCCGCGCCGTATCCGAACAGCCACGCACGCGCGAATCCGCCGCCCCCGAGGCGATCCTCATGGTACATCGCCGTCTGGTGCACCAGATCCGCCAAATCACCCTCGGCCTCATGCGGACGCGTCCGGAAGAAGATGAGATGGCCGCCGCGCAGAATCGCCAGCGTCGAGTACTCCGCGGCGGCATGGACGAGCAGCACGTCGCCGGGCGGCGGTGTGCCGGGCGCGAGCAGCGTGTTGATCAGGTTGAACGTCGAGAGATCGACGATCCCGGCGGTCGCGCCGGCGTCCGCGCACACGGCCTCGTAGCTCTGGACGACGTCGCGGCGCGCGAGGGTGACGATGAACTCGCGCCCGCCATCCGTGAGCGGTGCGCCGGCAACCCACGAGATCTGCGCGTCCTCCGGCTTGAACGGCGCCGCCTTCCGCACCTGCCAGTGCACGAGCTGATCCAGATCCTCGCTGCGCTCCGGCACCTGTTCGAACCGCAGGATCGACACCTTGGCGGCCGTATCGGGAATGACGAGCGCCACGCGGCGCGGACGGCCGCCGATCCGCTCGAGGACGGACCGCACCGCCGCGGCCGCGGCGGCCCGATCGTGCACGTTCGGGGCGTTGAGCGCCGGCACGATGACGCCATCCGCCAGGCGTTCCGTCGCATGCGCGGTAATCGTCCACGCGCCGCGCTGCCCGCCGAGCGACACGGCAGTGACCCGCCCGGCCGCAATCTCGACGCCGACGGGCGGCGGCGCGCTCCCGAACAGGCCGGACCACGCGCCGCTCATTCGACGAACGTCACCTTGTTGATCTCCCGCAGCGTCGTGACGCCGGCGAGCACGCGCTCGACGGCCGATTCACGGAGCGACCGCATCCCTTCGTCGCGCGCCGCCTTCTTGATTTCCGAGTTGGGGCGCCGCGCGAGGATGATCTCGCGGATGTTATCGGTGAGATCGAGCAGCTCGCAAATCGCCGTGCGCCCCTTGTAGCCCGTGCCCCCGCACTCGATGCAGCCGGCCCCTTCGAAGAAGCGGCCGCTGTCGGCGAGCGAGGGATCGATGGCGCTCTCCTCGAGCTGCGCGCGCGTGATCTTCGCGGGGCGCTTGCACTGCGGGCAGATGTTCCGCACCAGGCGCTGCGCGAGCACGCAGTTCAGCGCCGACACGAA